>NZ_FMUY01000005.1:0-201548 GCF_900101325.1 Pseudobutyrivibrio sp. AR14 | reverse complement strand
GTTTTAGTACCCGGAAAAATTAAGTGATTAGAAAACTTAGAACCAAGATTTTTCGAATTAGATATTGTTTTAGTACCCGGAATAATTAAGTGATTAGAAAACACGATTATGTCTATAGCAGAATCCGCAGGGTTATAAAGGATGGAATTTTAGATGGCGAATATGAGTTATTTGGAAATAAAGGAAACATTGAATAAGGGATACACAAATATCTCAGATGATGAGTGGATTTCCATGTATGAGAGTGCTAAGAAGTTACCAGATGATTTGCAAGAAGAATTGTGGCATTCATCACAGGGCGATGTGCTCAATATGACAGGAGCTATGTTAACGCATGATTATGAGGATTAGAGTATGGCAAAGATTCTAATTTTAAATGGCAGTCCAAATGCAAAGGGCTGTACAGCGACTGCGCTTCAGGAGATGGTTGGCATTTTTGATGCTGAGGGTATTGAAACTGAAGTGATTCAACTTGGCAACAAGGATATTAGGGGATGTATTTCTTGTGGCAAGTGCGAACAGATTGGGAAATGCGTTTTCGATGATTTGGTAAATGAAGTGGCTCCCAAATTTAAAGAGGCTGATGGTTTGGTCGTGGGAAGTCCTGTATACTATGGCTCTCCAAACGGAACTATTCTTTCCTTTATGGATAGACTTTTTTATAGTACGCATTTTTCAAAGCACATGAAGGTTGGCGTTGCAGTAGTGAGCTGCCGCAGAGGTGGCAATACTGCTAGCTTTGATGTACTAAACAAGTACTTCACTATCAGCGGTATGCCTGTGGCTTCATCAACTTATTGGAATCAGGTTCATGGATTTACTGCAGAGGATGTGAAAAAGGATCTTGAGGGTCTTCAGACCATGAGAAATCTTGCAAGAAACATGAGCTTTATGATAAAGGCATTTTCCGATGCAAAGGAAAAATATGGCTATCCAGAAGTTGAGACTGGATGCTTCACAAGCTTTCCTGATGGAAAATAAGCTCTGACCCTAAATAATAATCAATAAAATAAGCCTCACTAGAAGATAGAAGGAGATTCTAAATTCTAGCGAGGCTTTTTCTTTTTTAATTATTGAATATCATTTGCAATATCGATATTTTCTCCTGTGATGCCTACCCATGCGCCATCCTTTGCTTCAGATGCCTCTGCATGTGCAAGGAGCCATTTGTTAGTAGCTGTAAGGAGCTTGTCCTCTGTGTTAACTCTTGGGAAGTCTGGGCAGCCTACATTTGTTCCCTTTGGAAGACCAACAAGTACCTGGAAACCAGAATCCTTGTGAGCCTGACATGGAGCATAGTGAAGAGCTGTTGCATATACTTCTATCATTGTGCCAGCTGGGCAGAAGAATGCTTTTACCTTGCTAGAATCAAGCTTGAAATCAACGATTTCCTCTCTCTTTGCAAGAAGTAAAATGAAATCTGTAGCGCCTAAATTAATCTCGCTTGAACGGTGATACTCAAGGCAGTTGAGCTTTGTGTTGTGACCGTTGCACCATCCAAACTGCATTGGTGAACCACCAAATAAAGAATTTGTAATCTTGTCTGCTGCAGCAAGTGACTGAAGTGCCTGCTCCTCTGCAACATAATCTGTGCCTGCTGGAATAGGAGTCTTGTCTCTAAGTGCATCTACGATTGCCTTCTTTTCAGCCTCATACCCCTCAATGATTCTTCCATAGTTAGTAAACTCTGGATCTGTTACATTATAAATTTTCATCATATCCTCCTTTTACGTATCGTCGGACTAGTCCCATAGATACCATGGGAATGCCAGAATCTTGCCAGATGCCTTCTCTTTTATTTGGCAAGAAGTCCCACTTTTTCTTGAATAAAATTATACAGCTTATGTTTTTTTACTTCCTATAAATAATTAACTAAATAGAGTCAAAAAATTGTCGGGCAGCGTTTGATAAAAGAATAGGCCGGTGACTGAATGTCATGTGCAAGAAATGACATAAATCTGTTGCAAGGCAAATTTAATTAAAATCCAATTATGCAAATATTGAATTAAAATCAAAAAAATTTCTAAAGTGGCCGTCTTCTTTTTTTCATAGAATAAAGCTAGTCAAAGACAAGAGAATCCTAGATGACAAAAAGAGAAATATTAACATAAGAAAAGGAGAAGAAAATGGAAAAAAAGCTTCCAGTTGGTATTCAGGTTTACGGTCTTAGAGACTTACTTGAAAACACACCAGAAAATTTCAAAAGTGTTATGACAAAAGTAAAAGAAATGGGGTATGACGGAGTTGAGCTTGCAGGCCTTTATGGACTTGAGCCAGAGTTTGTTAAGAAGACTCTTGATGAAGTTGGACTTACACCAATTTCAGCTCACGTAGCATTCCAGGAGATGATGGATGACATCGACAAGGTTATTGCTGACTATTCAGTAATCGGTGTTAAGTACCTTGTTATGCCATACATGGCTGAGGAATATCGTCCAGCTAATCCAGCAGGATTCAAGGAGTTCCTTCCACTTCTTAATGAAGTAGGTGAGAAGATTCATAAAGCAGGTATGACTTTCCTTTATCACAACCATGATTTCGAGTTTGTAAAGCTTGAAAATGGCAAATGGGGATATGACGAGATGTTTGATGCAATCCCAGCTGAGAACCTTCAGTCAGAGCTTGATACTTGCTGGTGCGATGTGGCAACAGGTGAGGCACCTGAGTTCATCAAGAAATACACTGACCGCATCCCAGTAGTTCACCTTAAGGACTACATCAAAAAGGGTGAGGTTAAGAATATGTACAAGCTCATCGGAATCGATGAGGAGGAATCTGATGGCGACACAGGATACTTTGGATTCCGCCCAGTTGGATTTGGACAGATGATTTGGGAGCCAGTTCTCGCTGCAGCTATGGAAGCCAACGCACAGTGGGTCATCGTAGAGCAGGACGAGCACTACGAGCTTGAGCCACTTGAGTGCGCTCGCCGCAGCCGCGAATACCTACGTATCCTTGGCTGGTAAAAAACGTTAATCCGCTGGTTACGCCTACAAGCCTTAGAGTCTCTCCGCTCGACGACATGTCTCGCTTGAGAGACCTAAGAGCTTGATGTCTACCAGCTCATTTAATAGTGGCAGCTCATAGTCTTGGCGAGCGCGAGCAGGGAAGCGTCATGCCGGGCATGGGAGGGACCTACACCGGGCGGGTGGGGCCCGTGCCCGAGTATGAAGGGTGCCCTGCGGGAGCACGTAGTACTGAAGTACTGCCACGATAAATTAGGAGGAAAACATGAAAAAGGAAATTAGAATTGCGATTATTGGATGTGGTATGATTTCACATCGTCACATGACAGTTATTGAGAACCTCAATAAGAGAGGAGAGAATTTAAGAGTTGTAGCTGCTGCAGAAATCGACAAGGACAGGCTTTTAGCTTGGGGCAAGCAGTATGGCATTGATGAGAAGGACCTTTATCAGGACTTCCGCGAAATGCTTAAGAGAGATGATATTGATGAAGTTGAAGTTTGTGTCCACAACAACCTTCACACATCAGTTGCAACAGCAGTTATGGCAGCAGGTTTCCCTTGCTACTCAGAGAAGCCAATGGCTTGCTCATATGCTGATGCAAAGATTCTCTATGATGCACAGAAGAAGTATGGCCAGAAGCTTGCTGTTCAGATTAGCTCAATCTACAATCCACAGACACGTATTGCTAAGAAGATGATCGAGGAAGGAAAGCTTGGAAAAGTTTATCACGCTCGTTCAGTAGGTCACAGACGTCAGGGCCGTCCAGGCTATGATATGCAGTTCTTCTCAAAGGACTTCATCGATCCAGAGATTGGTGTACACGGACCATTATTTGATCTTGGTATTTATCACCTTGCTCAGATGCTCTATGTACTTGGTATGCCAGAGCTTGAGAGCGTATACGGTGTTCAGTCTTGCGATTATTGGACACATCCAACAATCGATGCACAGACAAACCGCAAGGCTCCAGTAGAGGACCTTGGAATTGGTATCGCTAAGTTCAAGGGCGGTCTTTCAATGGATATCTATGAGGACTGGGCTATTCACATGGATGAAATCGGAACAAGCTTCATCGCAGGTAAGAACGGTGGTATCAAGTTTATCGATGTTGACTCAACAGGTGGCCCTATGGCTGTTCCAGAGGGTGGCGGAATTGTAGGTGGTGGACACCTTCAGACTCCAAAGCTTGAGCACTTCGGCGTTGATGAGGATGGCAATTTATTTGCAACAAAGCTTGATTGTGCAATCGGCGACATTACAGGCCAGCAGGAGCTTGCACTTCACCCAGAGATGGTAATGTACAATGACAACCAGCTTCATTGGTATTCATACCTTCGCGGCGATCTTACAGATGAGACAAGAATTGATTCACCATATATCGCTATGCAGACAGCATTCCTTTCAGAAGGTGTTGTTCTTTCAAATGAGCTTGGTCGTTCAGTAACAGCTGATGAAATCAAGAAGATGTCTAAGTCAATCGCTATCCGTGAGCAGAAGACTGACTTTGGCGTAATCAAGTATGATTTCGACGAGTATGTTCCAGAATAACGAGGGATAATTATATAAAGCTTACAATTCCCTAGCATCCAATCCTTTTTTGACAAATTTTAGCTAGTTCTATACTATAGTGTCTATCACTTAGGGAGAATGATATGTTGGGGAAGTTAAATCAATTGAATTCAAAGAAACAAGGTAAAGTCTACATTGTGCTAGCAGTCTGCCTTGTTTCTTTTTTTATTATAGGAATTGTTGCAGCTATTGGCGGCAATTTGTGGGCAAATAAAAATCGTGTAAATGACAAGCTTGTTGTGGTATCGCCCCATCCTGTTAGCTTTATGGAGCCTCTTATAAATGAATTTGAAATCGAAACCGGAATTCAGGTGGAGGTTAAAAGCTGCGGCACCACCGAGGCTATCAAAATGATTGAAGAGGATGAAAATGTGGACCTGATGTGGGGCGGTTCTGTTCTTACAGTTGGTCCATACAAGGATGATTTTCTGCCTTATAGGAGTACTGCATCAGATTGTATTTACACTCAGTTCAAGGACAATTCATTTAACACAAATTGTTTTACAGATGTACCTAGTGTGCTGATGATTAACACTGATTTGATTGGTGATATTAAAATCACAGGTTATGAGGATTTGCTACAGCCAGAATTGAAGGGGAAAATCGCATTTGCGGATCCTACAAAATCCTCATCTTCCTATGAACATCTTGTAAATATGCTTTATGCCATGGGCTCAGATGATTCTAATGGAAACACCAAGAGTGATACTCCATCCGTTGATTCAGAAAAAGGATTCAAATACGTAAATGCGTTACTAGATCAGTTAGATGGCAATCTTCTTGATAGTTCATCTGATGTGTACGAAGGTGTTGCAAATGGAAAATATGTGGTGGGCCTCACCTTTGAGGAGGCAGCCCTTACTATGCTATCTGCTGGCAAACATGTGCGCATTGTCTATATGAAAGAGGGAGTAGTGTCTACTCCCGATGGTATTTATATAAATAAAAATACCAAGCGAGCTGATGAGGCCAAGGCTTTTGTAGACTTTATGCTAAGCTATGACACCCAAGTTTATGTTGCCCAGTATTTAGGCAGACGCTCTGTTAGGACAGATGTGTCCAACTCGTCAGAGGTCCTTGCCAAGGCTCAAATCAATATAATCGAAGTTGACAGAAGCCTGGTTATAAATAGCAGAGAAAAATGGCTAGAAGAATTTAGCAATATAGCAGAAAAGAGGAGGGATTAGTATGGCTGGCGAAATAAAATCCTTCCAGGAAAACATCAGAAAGACATTTATCTGGTACTCGCTGACACCGGTTATTGTAATTGTCATTACTGCTTTTATTATCTTTATTGCCGCCTGGGGAATTAGTCTTAGGGAATCCACCAGAGATGATAATGAAGGTATAACAAAACGCATTGAAAATGTTATGAATGACTATTATTCAATGGTTGATGATGTAAGTGCAGTAATGGTTGATTCTGATTCCAACAACAAAAAAGATGCTATATTTTCAGCAATGTACGAGGCAACCTCCGACTATGATGAGCTAGGTGAAATGGTTATTTTAGATGGGGCTAACAATCAGATTTTCTCCAGCAGTGATGATACCTATCCTTTTTTAACAAAAAGAGGCATGACAAACTGGGGCGTTTGGAAGTTGGCGAAAAACAATCCAAATCAGACCAGGACTATTCTCTTTGAAGGCAAGCTTTTTGTTGTTAGAAGTGTATATGAAAATGATAAATTGCAATACGGTATTTTTTACATAGTGCCTCCAGAGGTAATCAGAAATCAGTTTAAGGGTGAGGCTAAAACAGTATTCATCACCGATAACCTAGGCTGGGTTTATTTATACAACAACAAGGTACTGATGGATGATTTGGGGCGAGTGGAGCCTCAGCTTGAAAACACCTATGGATACACTACCATCGATGGCCATATCTTCTATAGCTATAGAAATGATAGCGATATGGGAATATCCGTATATACGATATCTGATATACATAGGAGCATTCGGACGGTAGAGACCATTTTAGTTATTATCATTGTAATATTCATTGGAATTATCTTGATTTCCTATAGAAACGCAGACAACAGTTCAAAGGAATATACAAGAGACGTTAAAAAAATCGAGCAGGCATTTGAGTCAGTTCAGCAGGGAGATTTGGATGTTAGCTTAGATATTGACAGTAGCAAGGAGTTTCAGACTATAGGTCGAGACTTTAATCAGATGCTTGAGGGACTGAAGGAGGAGATTGCTCAAAATCAAGAGCTGGCAGAAAACGCTGCATTCTCCCAAGTAAAGCAGCTTGAGAGTCAGTTTAACCCACACTTTTTGTTTAACACCTTGGATAACATCAGATTCATGGCAAAGATTGACGCCAAGGCAGCAGATAAAATGATTGTTTCTCTATCTGGACTGCTTCGCTACAGTATCCGAGAGACAAGAGATGAGGTGACTGTGAGAGAGGATTTGCACAATCTCCAGTTGTATCTTAATATTTTACAAATCAGATTTAACAAGAGATTCTCCTACAGTATAGATGTGTCTGAAGAAATCTATGACTGCCTTATTCCAAAGTTAGTGATTCAGCCACTTATTGAGAATGCCATAAAATATGGATTTGAGGGAAGAGAGACTCTTGATGTAAAAATAAGAGGCACACAGCATCAGGACAATATTGTCTTTGTATGCGAGGACGATGGCGCAGGAATGGATGAATCCCTTTTAGCTGAGCTTAAGCAACAGCTGGAGGGAGAGAAAAATGAGTCATCACACCTGGGACTTTACAATATTCATCGCAGGATTCAATTGATGTACAAGGGAGACTACGGATTGAATATCGAAAGCGTGAAGGACAGGGGAACTACAGTTAGGGTTACAATACCAAAGCACAGATAGGGAATGGTTATGTATAGAGTGTTAATTGCAGAGGATGAGGACATCATCCGTAAGGGAATTGCCTACACAATGGACTGGGTATCTATGGGATGCACCATTGTTGGAGAGGCGGCAAATGGAAAAGAAGGCATTGAAAAAATAGAAGAGCTACGGCCAGACATAGTTTTGGCTGACATCAAAATGCCTATAGTAGACGGAATTGAAATGGTAAAAACTGCAGGCACAGAGTCAGATTTTAAAACCATTATCATGACTAGCTATGCAGATTTTGAGTATGCCAAGCAGGCAATTGATTTAGGGGTATCGGCATATTTGATGAAGCCTGTGGATGAGGATGAGCTCAAGAAAAATGTGGAAAAAATCATCCAGGAAATTGAAAAGGATAATCAGCTTAAGCAGATTTCAGAAAAGAAAACAGTCTATGTAAAAACTGATGCTGATAATGACTATGTGCAGCATATTTTAAGTGCCACTGAGTCTAGATATTCAGAAAAAATAAGCATAGAGAGCTTCTCAGAGGAACTGGGAGTGTCTGCCAGTTACTTATCTAGAAAATTCAAGGAAGCTACCGGCTCTACTTATCTAGATTTCTTAAATAAATACAGAGTGCAGAAGGCTATTAAGCTGCTAGAGACAGGCAAATACAAGGTGTACCAGGTCTCTGATATGACAGGCTTTTCCGACTACAAGCATTTTAATTCTGTTTTTAAAAGATATACAGGCAGCGCTCCATCTGAATTTGTCAAATAGAAACACTGCCTGATGTAATTTTTATTCTGCTATAAATAAAACACCTAAAGTGCCAGGGCCGCAGTGGGACGAAACAACTGCGCCTGCATTAGTCTCAAGAATCTCATTAAAGTGGTTCAGTCCATTTAGATAATTGTAAACAGAATCTACTATTTCTTTTTTGCAGCCTGAGTGGGTAATGAAAACTCTCTCAGGTCTTGCAGAAAGAAGGTCATTTTCCATATCTTTTACATAATCCATAACATATTTTACATCTTTGCCACGGTATTTCTTCTCAGGATGCATGGCACCATCTGATACTGCAATACGAGGATGGAGCTTTAGCGCACCACCTACTAATGCAGCAAGTCCAGAACATCGACCGCCACGATGTAGGTAAATAAGAGTATCTATTACAAAGCTGGCACGGACCTTGTCTCTGATTGCCATAACCTGATCGACAACCTCACAGGCGCTCATTCCCTTTGCTGCAAGTTCAGCTGCATATAATACCTGAAGACCTATGCCGGTTGATAGATTAGCTGAGTCGATTACATGAACCCTATCAGAAATCTCTAAATCCTCTGCTGCCAGTCTACAGTTATTAAAGCTTGCAGACATAGACGCTGAAATCGTAAATACGATATACTCATCATCGCTGTCTTTAGAAAGAAACTGTTCCACATCCTCAACACTAGGTGCAGCGGTCTTAGGAGTCTGGCCATGCTCATCTGACCAGGCATATAAATCCTGTGGGGCAATATTCATGCCATCTTTGTACTCCTCATCCCCAAGCCTAACGTAAAGAGGGATTATTCCAATATTATATTTCTCCACCAATTCTGGTGATAAATCGCATGTACTATCAGCTAGAATTTTAATCATAACCATCCTCCAGTATTCTCTTAATGTAATCAAAACAATTATCCTTATTAGTACAAATTTTAATACAAGTGGAGTGGGAACTCAAAGCTATAATGGAATTTGTTTACAATAGAGAGTATTTATACTATTATTTCATCTTAGTGATGATATATCACTCGGGTTTTGTAGGGGAGACCCTTACGGAGATATTTTATGGAAAAGAAGAAAATTTCATCAGTTCAATTGATACCACTGAGCTTTCTTATTGCTATAGCCATAGGAGGGCTCATTTTAATGCTTCCGATTTCTTCGGCGGCAGGTCAGTGGACCAATCCACTTGTGGCGTTTTTTACTTCAACTACTTCCACTTGTGTTACAGGCCTTGTAGTTGTAGACACTTACAGTTACTTTAGTACATTCGGTCATATTATTATTCTATGTCTCATACAGGTAGGTGGTCTGGGAATCATCACAGTTATATCCATGGTAATGCTTATCACTCAAAAGAAATTTTCACTAGGTGATAGAAAAATGCTTCAGGAATCCCTGAACTTGGATACAGATGTGGGAATACTTAGGCTTTTGATTAGAATTTTTAAGGATGTATTTAAGGTAGAATTATTTGGGGCAGTTTTATATTCCATATCATTTATTCCTGAGTTTGGCGTGGCAAGGGGAATTTGGTACTCCATATTCCACTCAGTTTCAGCCTTTTGTAATGCGGGGATAGATATTATTGGTGATAGAAGCCTTATGGACTACAAGTCCAATCCGCTGGTGATGTGTACCACAATGTTTCTTATAGTTCTTGGCGGACTTGGTTACGTAGTTTGGTTTGATATGTCGGAGAAAATTAAGGCTGGCATAAAAAAGCGATTTACCCCAGTACAGATTTTCAAAAGATTTGAAGAGCATACCAAGCTTGTTGTCACAGTAACAGTAACACTTATTGTTTCAGGTGCATTATTCTTCTTTATTGCAGAATTTAAAAATGCAGGGACTATTGGAAATCTATCATTGTTTGATAAGACTATTAACAGCTTTTTTGAGTCAATCACCCTTAGGACTGCAGGGTTCAGCTCTTTCCCACAGGAAAATATGACTGACTTTTCTTGCGTAATGTCATATATTTTGATGTTTATTGGTGGTTCTCCTATCGGAACAGCTGGTGGTGTTAAAACAGTTACCATTTTCCTTGCTTTACTTAACGTGATTTCATACATTCATGATGATGACCAAAGTATCATTTTCAATAGACGAGTTACAGACGAAAGCATGCGAAAGGCCACAGTTATCGTATCAGTTGCAGCATTTGCAATTGTAGTGCTTACTCTTTTACTTATAGTTACTAACAAGGTAAATATGCAAGATGGACTTTACGAGGTCATAAGCGCATCAGCTACCGTAGGATTGTCCCGAGGTCTTACATCTAGCCTGGATTCAATCGGTCAGATAATAATTATCGTTGCCATGTATTTGGGACGAATAGGACCTATTTCCCTGGCAATCTTTTTTGCTGGCAGAGGTCATCATAAGAGCAAATGTAGATATTTAGAAGGGGATTTCTTTGTAGGATAAGGAGAATAAAATGAAAAAGACAATAGCAGTTTTAGGATTAGGAAAATACGGAATCAGCCTTGCTAAAAGCATGTATGAAATGGGCGCTGACGTTTTGGTAGTAGATAACAATAGAGATAAGCTCAAGGATATGGACGGCTACTGTACAGCAGCTGTTTGCGCCGACCTTACCAACGAGGATGAGGTAGAGATGCTTGGCCTTAAAAACATGGATATTGTTGCCATTGCAATGGGCGGAAATCTATCAGCCAGCATTATGTCAGTGGCAGTTGCAAAGGAATTAAAGGTGCCACTTATTGTTGCCAAAAGTTCGTCTGATAGAATGACATCTATCCTGAAAAAAATCGGCGCCAACAAGGTTATTGTTCCTGAGGAGTACGGCGGAGAGCAGTCAGCAAGAATTCTAGCTTCTGATACATTCTTAGATTACTTTAAGGTAGATGAAAACCTGTGTATGGTAGAGATGCTTCCTATGCCAAAGTGGGTAGGCAAAAATATGATAGAGCTTAATCTTCGTAAAAACTACAAGATTAACGTTATCGCATATATGAATCACAAAACTGGTCATTGGAAGACCATTGATCCAGCAGAGCCACTTGAGGCAGACAATGAGTTACTTATTGTTTTAGAGCGAGATCAGTTAAATAGAATTAATAAACAATAGACCTAGTTCAGAAAATCGGATAATAAAACAGAAAACTGGGTATTTATAAAAAGCTAACTTTTTTATCATGTAATTATCAATTAACCGAAAGGAGAAGAAAACATGAAAAAAAGGTTAGCTTTATTTTTTGCCGGATTAATGGCATGTAGCCTTGTTGGTTGTGGGGGGAATGATGGAAAGGAGGCAGCTACTTCTGAGGAGGCAACATCCATTGTTGCTGAGGAGAATGTAGATGAATTCCAGAAATTAATTGACGCAGCTAAGGAAGAGGGCACTCTTGTTGTATATGGCTCTTGCGAGGAGGAATACCTTGCAGCAGCATGTGAGAACTTTGAGAGACTTTATGGAATTGAAGTTCAGTATCAGAGATTATCCACTGGTGAAGTTCAAAGCAAGATTGAGGAGGAAAATGGAAATCCATCAGGTGATGTTTGGTTCGGTGGAACAACAGATCCTTACAATGTTGCAGCAGCAGAGGGACTTTTAGAGTCATACGACGCAATGAATGCAACACATTTGATGAGTGATGAATACAAGGATGCTGATGGATATTGGTACGGAATTTACAAAGGAATCCTTGGATTTATGGTAAATACAGATGAGCTTGAACGTATGGGAATTGAGGCTCCAGCAGATTGGGAAGATTTGACAGATGATCAGTACAAGGGATTGGTTTGGATGTCAAACTACAACACAGCTGGTACAGCAAAGCTCATCATCAACACAATGGTTCAAAAATACGGACATGACGAGGGTATTAATTACCTTGTTGACTTGGACAAGAATGTAGAAGTTTATACAAAGTCAGGTTCTGGCCCATCTAAGAATGTGGGAACTGGCGAGTGTGTAGTAGGTGTAGGTTTCTTACATGATGCATTGGCTCAGATTGTTGACAATGGATATGAGAATATCAATCTTATCATTCCATCATCAGGCACATCCTATGAAATCGGTGCTACAGCAATCTTCAAGGGATGCGCACATCCAAATGCAGCAAAGCTTTGGATTGAGTATGCTCTTAGCCCAGACTGCGTAGAACTTGCAGCACAGAATGGTTCATACCAGTTCTTATTACTTGATAATGCAACACAGCCAGAAGTTGCTACAGAATATGGTCTTGATCCAGACAATGTAATGGATTATGACTTCGAGGATGCAAAGGAAAATACAGCTCAGTATGTTGAGGATGTAATGAATGCATTAGGTAGCGCAGCTGACGATCGTTTCCAGACAGAATAAGTCACGTATCACTTTTAAGGCGGGTGTTTTTCATCCGCCTTATATATTAAGAGGGAGGAATAAAAGATGGCAAAGAGTCAAAGTGCCAGTCTTGAAAGAAAGAAGCTTCTAGCGGATCCAATTCTTTGTACAACAATAGTTCTTCTTGTTGTATTCTTAACAGTTTTCATTCTGTATCCGCTGGCAATTTTGTTGGTAGATAGCTTCGTTTCAGATAATGGAATTACAACTGATATTTTCAAAAGGGTAATGGGCCTTTCCAATTTTAGGAGAGCCATTACAAACACTTTAAAGGTAGGATTTTTAGTGGGTATCATCTCCACATTGATAGGTCTGTTATTTGCCTATGTTGAGGTGTATGTAAAACTTAGAACCAGATTTATCGAGGGATTATTCAAATTGGTTTCAATGCTTCCTGTAGTATCACCACCATTTGTATTATCTCTTTCCATGATTATGCTTTTTGGTAAAGCAGGAATAATCACACGTTTTCTTCTTAAAATATATGACAACAGCGTCTATGGATTCTGGGGAATTGCAATTGTTCAAACCCTTACATTTTTCCCAGTATGTTACATGATGCTGAAGGGACTGCTTAAAAATATCGACCCATCTCTTGAAGAAGCAGCAAGAGATATGGGTGCATCTAGATTAAAGGTATTTATGACAGTTACCTTCCCACTTATTTTGCCAGGTTTAGGCAATGCCTTTTTGGTAACCTTTATAGAATCAATCGCAGATTTCGCCAACCCTATGATTATCGGTGGCTCCTACGACACATTGGCCACCACCATTTACCTGCAGATTACAGGTGCCTATGATAAGCAAGGTGCAGCAGCCATGGCTGTAGTCCTCCTTGGTATTACACTTTTGATGTTTATGGTTCAGAAATATTATTTGGAAGCAAAATCAACTGCAACCCTTTCTGGAAAAGCATCAAGAGAGAGAATGCTTATCACAGACAAGAGCGTAACTGTTCCCCTAACTATTGCATGTTCCGCTCTGGCAATCTTTGTAATCGTAATGTATATCTGTGTTCCATTTGGGGCGTTGTTCAAGACCTGGGGATATGATTTCCATTTGACAACCAAGTGGTTTGAGCAGGTATTTGTCAGATATAAGGGACTAAAGACATTTAAGGACAGTTTTGTTTTATCACTGATTTCGGCACCAATAACAGCCCTTCTTTCAATGATTATCTCTTATCTTGTAGTTAAGAGAAAGTTCAAGGCAAAGGGATTTATAGAAGCGGTTTCAATGCTTGCTATGGCGGTGCCTGGAACAGTTCTTGGTATTGGTTATATCAGAGGTTTTGCGGGAGGAATATTTGGTACAGGTATTCTTCAAAGCCTTTACGGAACCGGAGCAATTCTTGTAATTGTTTTTGTAGTTCGAAGCCTTCCTACAGGAACCAGAAGCGGTATTTCAGCCCTGAGGCAGATTGATAAGAGCATTGAAGAATCAGCCTACGACATGGGTGCAGATAGTTTTAGAGTGTTTATGACAGTGACACTTCCATTGATAAAAAATAGCTTCTTAAGTGGTTTCATTACTTCGTTTGTACGTAGTATAACAGCTATTTCAGCTATCATTTTACTTGTCACACCATCATACTTACTTATCACAGTTCAGATTAATGAGTTTGCGGAAAAGGGTTCATACGGAATCGCCTGTGCATTTGCCACAATTCTTATCATGATTACCTATGGCTCAGTTTTGATTATGAATCTATTGATGAAGTATTTTGGAACAAGTAAGAAAGTAAAGTTTGATGAATAATTTGGAAGGGTGAATAAAATGGCAAAAGAGAAAAAAGGAGTTCGCTTAGAACATATTTCAAAAATATATAAAGATCCTAAATCAGGAAAAGATTTTTATGCAGTGCAGGATACAAATCTAGAAATCGAGCCAGGCAGCTTTGTCACATTGCTTGGACCATCTGGATGCGGTAAGACAACTACACTTCGTATGATAGCTGGATTTGAAAGTCCAGATGAAGGTGAGATTTATCTGGGAGGAGAGCCAATTAATGCGCTGACACCAAATAAAAGAGACACAGCAATGGTGTTCCAATCATACGCATTGCTTCCTCACTACAACATTTTTGATAATGTTGCCTACGGATTAAAGCTTAGAAAAATGGACCCAGAGGTAATCAAGTCAAAGGTTGCAGACATCCTTGCCCTTGTAGGACTTGAGGGCATGGAAAACCGTATGACTAATCAGCTTTCAGGAGGTCAACAGCAGAGAGTTGCTCTTGCAAGAGCCCTTGTAATTGAGCCAGGGGTATTGCTCTTTGATGAGCCACTTTCAAATCTAGATGCAAAGCTTCGCGTTTCTATGAGAACTGAAATTAGAAGAATCCAGCAGGAAGCTGGTATTACTGCAGTATATGTTACTCACGACCAGTCAGAGGCTATGGCTATTTCAGACAAGGTCATTATTATGAACAAGGGTATAGTAGAGCAGGTTGCCACACCTCATGAGGCATACTACTATCCAAAGAATAAATTTGTCGCAGACTTTATTGGCGAGGCTAACTTTATAGAGGCAACTGTTGTCGCACAGGATATGGTTCAAGTGGATGGGGTCAATCTCAAATGCACAACAGGAACACTTTCTACAGGCAGCCGTTGCGATATCGTACTTAGACCAGAGGGAGCATTCCTTGCAGATGAAGGTGATTTATCAGGCCTAGTTGAGTATTCTTGCTTCATGGGAGCATATCAGGATTACCATGTGAGAGTAGGACATAATCTTGTAAAGATTCAGGAGTATAATCCTAAGAACAAAAAGATATATAATGTAGGTGATAAGGTATTCTTGAATTTTGAAGAAAACACACTTTATGCACTATAGAATTAGAATACGAGGTTTGTGCTTATGCAATTACTTAATGAATTACAGTCGATGTCAGAAGTTGCAGTAGTTATACGACTTACGGTTGCCACATTGTTTGGAAGTCTTATTGGCTGGGAGCGTCTTGTAAGACATCACAGCGCTGGTATTAAGACCTTTGCGCTGGTTAGTCTAGGCTCGGCGGTGGCTACAGTATTAAATCTTTATTTGGCTATGATACCAGGACTTAATGCTGATGTAAGCCGTATTCCAGCAGGTGTTGTAAGCGGAATTGGTTTCCTTGGAGCAGGTACTATTCTTGTTACAGGACGTCAACAGATTAAGGGCCTTTCCACTGCAGCGTCCCTCTGGGTTGCATCCTGCATGGGAATGGCAATAGGAGCAGGCTATATGATAGTTGGTTGTGCATGTTTCTTACTTGTACTCCTTGCCAACATCGTCCTCTACAGACTTAGCTCACGAGTTGAGGAGAATAGTAGACATATGAGTGTCTACATCGAAGTCAGCAAAAGCCGAGGCGTGTCCAAGCTTCTAAAGGCCATATCGGATGCTGGATTTGAAATAAGCAGTATGATTAAAAGCCGTGAGAAAACAATCCAATCCACAGACATAGCGCTAATTATCGATATAGATTTTGATCGTCGTCGCTCTCATCAAGAGGTTATTAACATGATCAGTGATTTGGATTATGTAAGTTATGTAGAAGAGGTGTAGTAAAAACTGGATATAAAATAGGTGAAAGAGGAACTGTCTAAAATTGCACAGTTCCTTTTTGCATTTATTGTGCAAAATCACATGGCCTTTGATTGGGTTACTGATTGGGTGATTTGAAAGTAATCATAGGACTTGATTACTTGAAGCATAAAAGTGTCAATTTTTGATTATTTGGATGATTAGGTTAATGATTGAAGGGACTGAAAACGTTGATTTTATGGGATTTGTCGGGTTTTTACAAAAAATATGCAGGGTCATTTATTTACATCGCCGAAGTTGGGTCAATCATATTGACCAGGAAAAATAAAAGAGATAATGTGTTAACAGTGTTAAGTCATTAACACTTGAAAGCAACCGCTAGCGAGGATAAAAAATGAAAAAATTTAAGGAAGTTGCAGGTAATAACACCAGCGATTTATCAGAGATGAATCGCTCAGCTATTGTTAGAATCCTACAGCAAAAGGAGATATGCTCCAGAGCTGAGGTAGCTAAAATGATGGGACTGACCCAGGCGTCTATAACAAAGCTTGTTGGCGCACTTATAGATATGGGAATTGTCTCAGAAGTAGGAATAGTTAAGGGCAATGGAAATAGACGTTCCATTGGACTGAGACTAAATGCAGAAAAGAATCTGGTGATAGGCGTAAAGTTCTCACGACATGTGTTTGCAATAGGAGTATTTGATATCTCTGGAAAGCTATACACACAGCAGGAGACGGAATATAGCCTTAATGATTTTGCTGAGGATGTAATTGCCTCTATGAAAGAGCAGATTCATAAGCTTCTTAAAAAATATAAAAATGTTGTGGCAATCGGACTTGCAGTTCCGGGACCTTATCTAAGAGGTGAGGGACGTATTGCTATGGTAACTCGAATGCCAAATTGGAGAACAGTCAACTTTATTGATGAGTTCAAGCATGAGTTTGATAAGCCAGTGTTTATAGAACAGGATGCTAATGCCGGAGCCTTGGCAGAGTGGTGGTTTGGCAATCACGATAGACCACTTAATTCGTTAGCATATTTTCTTATAGGTGAAGGTGTTGGTTCTGGAATAGTAGATCACGACCGACTTCTCCTTGGCAACTTAGGAATAGCCAGTGAGGTTGGTCATATCAGCATCGACTATAAGGGACCTGTTTGCGAGTGCGGTAATAGAGGTTGTCTAGAGCTTTACTGCTCAACCATGGCACTCCTTAAAAAGGCTGAAAAGGATTTGCCTGAGCTTTTTGAAAAGCCATATGAAAACAGAGCAGAAGCCTGCGCAAGAATATTTGATGCTGCAAGAGCTGGCAACAAAAAGGCAATCAAACTTGTAAATGAAATTGCTGAGTATTTAGGATTCGGATGCGTCACACTTATAAATGCATACGATCCAGAGATTATTGTGATTGGCGATAGCATAGCTCAGGGTGATGAGCTACTTCTTCCAACTATTAAAAAGATAGTTGAAGAGAGAACCCTTAAGGCAATCAGCAGCAATGTAAGAATAGAGATTTCAAAGCTTAAAATTGACCCAACCCTCTATGGGGCTGCGGCAATAGCTACAGATAGAGTACTTAGGAAACCAAGTGAGTATTTAACTTTGAACAAGGATTAGATCTCAGTGGTACATAAATAGGGAGGTATTAGATATATGGAGAACAATTCTTTTATCCTTCAGATGAAAGGTATAACAAAAGAATTTCCAGGTGTTAAAGCACTTGATGATGTAAATCTCTCAGTGAAGACAGGCACGATTCATGCTATATGCGGTGAAAATGGTGCTGGAAAATCTACACTGATGAAGGTTTTATCTGGTGTTTATCCATATGGCACTTACGATGGGGAAATCATCTTTGGCGGCCAGGAAATGAAATTCAGAAATATCAAAGAATCTGAGCATGCAGGAATTGCCATTATTCACCAGGAATTGACCATGATACCTGAGTTATCCATTACAGAAAACATCTTCATGGGTAACGAAATAATCAAGCATGGCATGGTGGATTGGGCCGAGGAAAAGAGAAGAACCTATGAGATTTTAAAGAAGGTTGGATTGTCAATCAACCCAGACATCTTAATCAAACATTTAGGTGTAGGTCAGCAGCAATTGGTAGAAATCGCAAAGGCACTTTCTAAAAATGTAAAGCTTTTGATTTTAGATGAGCCTACATCAGCCCTTAATGAGGCTGATTCAGAAAATCTTTTGGACTTGATGCTTGACCTTAAGAATAAGGGTATTACATGTATTATGATTTCTCACAAGCTCAACGAAATAGCAGCTGTATCAGATGCAGTTACTGTAATTAGAGATGGACATACAGTTGAAAGCTACGATGTTGAAGCAGGAAAAGTAGATGAGGACAAAATCATTAAGGCAATGGTTGGTCGTTCAATTGAGAATCGTTATCCAGAGCATAAATCAAATCCTGGAGAGGTCATTTTTGAGGTGGATGATTGGTGCGTAGAGGACCCAGACGTTGAAGGCAGAATGGTATGTAAAAATGCCAGCTTCAATGTAAGAGCAGGAGAAATCGTTGGATTCGCTGGTCTGATGGGTGCAGGTAGAACCGAGCTTATGCGCTCTATATTTGGTCGCAACTACGGTATCTATCATAAGGGCACAATCAAGATAAAGGGTAGAGAAGTAAAGCTCACATCAGTTGAGTCAGCAATTAAAAACGGTATAGCTTACGTACCGGAGGATAGAAAGAATTTAGGACTTAATCTTTTGGATTCCATTAGAAAAACAGTTGTTGCAGCTAATTTAGACAAGATAACTAAAAATGGACTTCTTGATTTAAATGATGAGAAAAAAGCAGCTGAGGAATACAGAACTTCACTTAAGATTAAGACTTCTAGTGTAGATAGAGGGGTAACTACTCTTTCAGGTGGTAATCAGCAAAAGGTAGTACTTTCAAAGTGGATGTTCACAGAGCCAGATATTTTGATTCTTGATGAACCTACACGAGGTATTGACGTTGGCGCTAAGTACGAGATTTACAAGCTTATCCATCAGTTGGCTGACGAAGGTAAAGCAGTTATTCTTGTATCTTCTGAGTTGCCTGAGCTTCTTGGAATGGCAGATAGAATCTATACCATTTTCGAGGGAACAATCACTGGTGAGATTGGTAGCAGTGAGGCAAGTCAGGAAGGACTTATGAAGCGTATGACCATAACATCTAACTAGGGATGTCTATATATGAAAGGATGGAAAAGGGAATGAAATACATTAAACAAGTATTGGGCGGTGATCTTCGCCAGTACACAATGGTTTTAGCGTTAGGCTTGTTGATTATTATTTTTAATATTATTTCTGGTGGAAGAATGCTTACATCTTCTAACTTCCAGAATCTTTTATCTGGAAATGCATACGTATTGATTCTTGCTCTTGGAATGTTGATGGTAATTGTAATTGGTCAGATTGATTTGTCAGTTGGTTCAGTTGCAGGTTTTGCTGGAATGGTAATGGCACTTGTAGCGAAAAATTACAGCATACCATGGTGGGCTGCAGTTTTAGTAGCTCTTGCAATCGGCGTACTTGCTGGTGCATGGCATGGATTTTTCTTATCACAGCTTGGAATTCCAGGATTCATTACAACTCTTGGTGGCATGATGATTTTCAGAGGCGGTGTTATTTGGATTTCACGTTCAATTTCAGTGCCTGCTCCACAGGAGCTTAAGTGGTTTGGTTCTGGTTACTTACCAGAATGGGGACCATCCTTTACAGGCATGAACAATTCAACTCTTTTGCTTGGAATTATCGGAATCGCTTGCTACATTTTCGCTCAGATTAAAAAGCATAAGCACTCAGGTGATGCAACAGGCGTGAAAGATCCAGTATGGGCTCTTGTTGTAAGAATTGTGCTTATGTCAGCAATTATTGGTTACTTTACATGGTTATTTGGCTCAGGACGAGTTGGAACCTCCTTCCCTGTTCCAGGACTTATCCTTTTAGTTCTCACTATTATCTATCACATCATTACACAGCGAACCAAATTCGGACGTCATGTGTATGCTGTGGGTGGTAATAAAGCAGCAGCTGCACTTTCAGGTGTAAATGTAAAAAGAACATATTTCCTTACAATGATGAATATGTCTTTCCTATCAGCTGTTGCAGGTATTCTTTTCGTAGGTCGTGCCACAGCTGCAGGACCTGCGGATGGAACTTCCTGGGAAATGGATGCTATCGCATCAGTATTCATCGGTGGTGCTGCAGTATCAGGTGGTGTTGGTACAATCCTTGCTACTATCGTCGGTGGTCTTGTAATGGCAGTACTTAACAACGGTCTTATGCTCATGGGTGTTGGAGCTGACCGTACACAGGTTATCAAGGGCTTCGTTCTTTTAGCAGCGGTAGCATTTGATGTCTACAACAAAAAGAGTGGAAAGAGTTCTATCATAGGTAGACTTTTCGCAAATAAATAACTTTCACTAAAGGAGGAAGGAAAATGAAAAAAAGAACACTTTTGTCAATGGCGATGGCGGCAACAATGATGATGTCCACCTTCGTTGGTTGCGGGGGCGGCCGTGAAGGTGCTGGGGATGCAGCTTCAACAGACACATCAGCTTCTACTGAGCAGACAGCAGAGGCAACAACTGGAGAACTTCCAGGATTTGAAAAGGGGGCAACAATCGGTATTTCTCTTCCATGGCTTGGCACACAGAACTGGAAGGAAGCTGAGGAAATGTTCACAGAGCAGCTTGAGGCAGCTGGATACACTCCACTTGTTCAGGCAGCAGACAATAAGGTAACACAGCAGCAACAGCAGATTGAGTCTATGATTGAGAACGGTGCAAAGGTTATCGTTGTTGGTCCAGTTGATGGCTCACAGCTTGGTTCTGTACTTGAGCAGGCTAAGGAAGCTGGCGTATATGTAATCGGTTACGATAGACTTCTTGAGAACACAACAGGTGTTGACGGCGTTGTACAGTTCGGTTCAGTAAAGACAGGTGAGCTCCAGGCTCAGGCACTTTTAGATGGTCTTAAGGAAAAGAAGGGTGAGGGCCCTTACAACATCGAGCTTTTCGGTGGTGGTCCTGCTGATCCAAATGCACCAAACTTCTTCAAGGGTGCTATGTCAGTACTTCAGCCATACATTGATGATGGCACAGTAACAATCGTTTCTGGTCAGACAGACTTTACAGAGTGTGCAACAGTTGACTGGGATAACTCAAAGGCACAGGCTAGAATGGATACACTTCTTTCTGGATTCTATTCAGACAAGGAAATCCATGGTGTCCTTTGCCCTAACGATGGTATCGCACGTGCATGTATCACAGCTTGCGAAAACGCTGGTCAGGATATCCCTGTAGTATCTGGTCTTGATGCTGAGAATGAGTCAGTTGAGTGGGTATGGGCTGGCAAGCAGTACTCTACAGTTGCTAAGCCAACAGAGGACCTTGTAGCTAAGACAATCGAAATTATTGATTCACTTCAGGCAGGCAATGGTATGCCAGCAACAGATGTAACAGCAAACAATGGTGTTATTGATGTTCCAGTATATGAGCTTCCACCAGTAGTTGTTACAAAAGAGAATGCTAAAGAAGTTTTTGCAAATGATCCTTCAAGACTTGAATTATTAAAGTAAACAATTTCTTCATTATCTCTTATAATAAAAGGGCAGTGAGTAATTCCACTGCCCTTAAATAATAATTAGGTAACACAGGGAGGTTTTATTTTGGAAAAGAAGATTGACGTTGTGGCATTAGGTGAGCTTCTAATCGACATGACAAACAATGGTGTTTCAGCAAGCAATAACGATTTATTTGAGGCAAATCCTGGAGGAGCACCTTGCAATGTGCTTGCAATGTTAAAACGATTTGGACATAGTGTTAGCTTCATTGGAAAGGTTGGGGACGATATATTTGGCCGCAAGCTTAAGGACACTTTGGACGAAGTTGGTATTAGCACAGATAATCTTTTGATGGATAAGGATGTACGTACAACACTTGCATTCGTGAAGACATTTGCAGATGGGGATAGAGATTTTTCTTTCTACAGAAATCCTGGAGCAGATATGATGCTTCGTAAAGACGAAGTGAATCCATCACTTATCGAGCAGGCAAAGATTTTTCATTTCGGTACACTTTCTATGACACATGAGATGCCAAGAGAGGCTACCGTATATGCGTTAGAGATAGCGAAAAAAAGTGGTGCAATTATCACTTTTGATCCAAATCTAAGAGAGCCTCTTTGGAATAGTTTAGATGAGGCTAAGGAGCAGATTGTAAAGGGCCTTGAGTACTGTGACTATCTTAAGATTTCTGACAATGAAATCCAGTGGCTTACAGGAGAAGAGGATTTTACAGCTGGTGTAAATAAAATCAGAGCTCAGTTTGATATTCCACTTATTACCGTTTCAATGGGTAAGGATGGAAGCCGAGCATACTATTTAAATAAAAAGACAGGTGTTGAACATATAGTAGAGGTAGCACCTTTCCTTTCGGAAGATACAATCGAGACAACTGGAGCAGGAGATACATTTTGCGCAAGCGTTCTCCATCATTTGCTTCAGAATGGACTTGAGGACTGGGATGAGAAAAAGCTTCAATCAATGCTTACTGTTGCCAATGCAGCAGCATCTTTAATCACGAGAGTAAAGGGCGCCCTTAGAGTGATGCCACAGCTAGAGGATGTGGAGGCTCTTGTAAAAACAAGGTGATTAAATGGATTATGAAATAGTTTTTTGTGATGTAGATGGTACATTGCTAAATAATGAACATAGGATGCTAGATAGCACCATACAGGCAATAAAGCAGTTAAAAGCAAAGGATATTCCTTTTGTAATTGTTACTGCAAGGGGGCCATCAGGGATTTATCCTATTTTCAAAAGATATAATTTTACATGCCCAATGGTGTGTTATAGCGGCGCCCTGGTTATGGATGAACAGGGCAATGTTTTACAGTCTAATGGATTTTCAAGAAAGACAGCAGCAACTGTTATTCATTTTATTGAGGCAGAGCAGTTTGATTGTACGTGGAATATTTATTCCATGAATATGTGGATTGTAAATAACAAAAATGATCCGCGAGTAAAGAGGGAAGAGTCTATTGTGGAGGCTGAGGCCACAGAGGGTGATATTTCAGATTTACCAGCTGGGGCCAATGTAGGCAAGATCTTGTGTATGTGTAATCCAAAGCAAACGGGGGCAATTGAGAATGCACTTAAGGCAAAATTTCCATGCCTATCAATTGTAAGGTCTTCAGATTTTTTAATAGAAATAATGAATAAGGGTATATCTAAAGGGGGAAGCATAAGATTTCTTTGTGATGAATGGAATATCGGACTGGATAAAACAGTTGGATTTGGGGATCATTACAACGATTTAGATATGCTTGAAACTGTGGCCATGCCATTTATTATGGAAAATGGGCCAGAGGAATTAAAGGCGAAAATAGAGAATGTAACTTTAAGCAATGAGTCAGATGGAATATACTATGGATTAAAGAAGATAGGACTTGTTGAATAGAGACATATAATGTATTGGAGGATATTACATGGGGAAGTATGAATTAGACTCAGCAGAAAACAGAGAATTTCTTTTAGGATTGAGGGACAACCTACTTTCCTTTGGACATAGGTTTCCATCCCCTGGTGGCGGTTCATACTATCTGGGAGATGACGGCACACCTTGGACAGATAGACCTAGGGAGACTTGGATTACCAGTAGAATGTGCCACGTGTATAGCATGGGAGCTATGCTTGGCCATGAGGGCAGTGGGGCACTTGCTGCGGCTGCACTTAAGGGGCTTATGGGAGAGCTTCATGACCATGAAAATGGTGGCTGGTACGCAGGATTGACTGCTGAGGGTCAGGTGCTTCCTAACAAGGCATGCTATGCCCATGCTTTTGTTATTTTAGCAGGCTCATCTGCCAGGCTTGCCGGTATTTCTGGGGGCAAGGAGCTGCTTCAAGATGCACTTCGTATATACGATAAATATTTTTGGGATGAAAAGCTGGGACTTTCTGTAGACACATGGAATACCCAGTTTACTGAACTTGATTCCTACAGAGGCCTCAACGCTAATATGCATACAGTTGAGGCTTTTCTTGCTGCAGCAGATGCCACAGGTGATGAGAAATATAGAGTCAGAGCAGGCAGGATAATAGACCACGTCCTTGGATGGGCTAGGGACAATGACTGGAGAATTCCTGAGCACTATCTCAGTGATTGGACTCCTGATTTAGAGTGTAATAAGGAAAAGCCTGATGATCAGTTCAAGCCTTATGGAGCTACACCGGGCCATGGAATAGAGTGGGCTAGACTTATTACCCAGTGGGCAGTATCAAGTTTTGGACAGCCAGATGATGAAACAGATGCTATAGGGGTCACATCAAAAGCTATTCCAGAGGGGAAATTTACAGACTACATTGAAGCAGCAGAATGCCTCTATAACAGAGCTACTTCTGATGCGTGGAATGCAGACGGAGCGCCAGGTATTTGCTATACTACTGGCTGGGATGGCAAGCCTATTGTTCATGACAGAATGCATTGGACACTTGCAGAGGCGATTAACACCTCGGCGGTACTTTATAGGGTGACCTGGAATGATAAATATCGTAATGATTATGCTGCATTCATGGAGTACTTAGATACCTATGTTGTAGACCATGTAAATGGTTCATGGTTCCATCAGCTTGATCAAAACAACAAGCTCCTTACCACAGTATGGCCAGGCAAGTCTGACATATACCATGCACTTCAGGCGACATTGATTCCTTATAATGAAGCAATTGGAGTATCGATTGCAAAGGCTGTGGCGAGACCACAGGTTTGAAATATGAGATTTACCACCCTTGAAAGGAGAAAAAGGGCTTGTGGGTGGTAAAGATGTATTGATCCATCTGCATTTACTTGGGTTTTTATCATTAATTAAAAAAGCCAAGTAATGTGATATGTACCCCTTTCTCTGGATGTCCAGAAAAAGGGGTACATATCAGTTCGGGCGGTTACTTTTTCTTTATCAAATTATTAAAATTTGGTTTAGAAGTTATTGACAATTTTAAATAAGATGCTAATATGAGTTTATACTCAAGAAAGGCGCTATGTGTAGCGAAGGTGGAGGAATGATAATTAGATAGTTTAATTCGGTAAATGCAAATGAAGATTTATGGCCCAAAAGGGTCTGTTTGTGTGTGCCTAATTAGATTATCGTTTTCATTTTTGAAGCTTTTGACACGTGGTAAATATCTACGTGATAATAGCGTGTATTTCAAATATGTACGTTAATCTGCTTTAGGTATAAAGCAGATTTTTTTGTGCTTATTTTTAGACAGGGGCGATGTTTATGGCACAAATACAAGTTAGCAATCTCACTTTTTCCTATGAGGGAAGTGCAGATGATGTTTTAGAAAATGTTTCATTCAACATAGATACAAATTGGAAGTTAGGTTTTATTGGCCGCAACGGTAAAGGAAAAACTACACTTCTTCGACTTCTTATGGGGGATTATAAATATCAGGGGAGTATAACTGCCAGCACGTATTTTGATTATTTTCCATACTATGTTTCGGGGGAGGATGTGGAAAAGACAGCCAGTGAGCTGATAGAAAAGTGGAAACCTGGGGTCGAAGAGTGGCAGGTTTTAATTCAGATGAATCAGATTCAGATAGATGCTGAATGTTTATACAGGCCAATTAAAACGCTAAGCCATGGCGAGCGAACCAGAGTTATGCTTGCGGTATTGTTTGCCGCTGAAAATGAATTTCTATTAATTGATGAGCCAACAAATCATCTAGACCAGGCAGCCAGAGATATTGTAAAAAACTATTTGGCTAGCAAGAAGGGCTTCATTCTCGTGTCTCACGACAGAGATTTATTGGATGCTGTTTGTGATCATGTTTTGGTTATGAATAGAAGCACCATAGAGGTGCAGATAGGAAACTTTTCGACCTGGTGGGAGAATAAAGAAAAAAGTGATGCCTTTGCCAAGGCGGAAAATGAAAAGCATCTTAAGGAAATTGGAAAGCTTAAGGCAATAGCCGACAGAACTGGCAGATGGGCAGATAAAAGTGAAGGGTCAAAAATCGGTTATGATCCTATAAAAGAAACCGATAGAAGTATATCGAGTCGTTCTTATATCGGTGGTAAGACAAAGAAGATGCAGGCGCGAGTCAAAGCATATGAAAAGAGAGTGGACCGGGAAATTGAAGAGAAGGAAGGATTGCTTCAGGATATAGAAAACGTTGTGGATTTAAAGGTCATGCCACTGGAGTTTCATAAGAATATTCTGGTGGATGCTCAGAAGCTTTCACTTTCTTATAAAGATTCGACGCCATTATTTAACAACCTGACTTTTCAGATTAAACAAGGGGATCGAATTGTTATTTCAGGCGAGAATGGCTGCGGTAAATCAAGCATTATAAAAGCTATTTTGAAGGCCAATAATGCTAGAGAGTTTGGTGGACTAGATAATTTAGAAATAGTAGATGGAATATTGACCGTGACTACTGGTTTGGTTATCTCATACATAAATCAGGACACCTCATTTTTGAGAGGAACACTCGAAGATTTTTGCCAGTATAGAGGCTTGGATAAGAGTTTGTTTTTAGCCATCTTAAGGCAGCTTGATTTTAACAGAGAGCAGTTTGGCAAAAATATGGAAGACTTCTCAGAGGGGCAGAAGAAAAAAGTACTAATAGCAGCTAGCCTAATAACTCCTGCACATCTATACATTTGGGATGAACCATTAAACTATATTGATGTGTTTTCTAGAATGCAGATAGAAAAACTGATTCTAGATGCCTGTCCTGCTATGCTTATTGTTGAGCATGATGCCCGATTCCAGGAAAAGATTGCTACAGAGATTATTAAGTTGTAGTAAAGTCATTGATTTTGTGGCTTTTGGGGATTGGAACAGTTAGAATGGATATAAGTATTTAACTGAGGAGAAGAGTTATGTTGGGGAAAGCAAAATGTAAAATTTTAAAAGAGATTAGACAGAAGATCGCAGATGAAAATGATATTCCGTATGTGACAAGAGAATGCACCTATCAGGGTGATTGCTCTGGAACATGTCCACGTTGTGAGAGTGAACTTCGTTATCTCGAGCAGGAATTAGAAGCTCGTAAAAAACTTGGAAAAACAGTTGCTGTAACTGCACTTTGTACAGGAATTAGTTTTGGAACTGTGGCTTGTTCAATACCGGGACAGGAACATGGTGGAGATTATTCAGGTGATGTGACTGTGGCTCCAGACGATGATTATGCCGGAGGTTTAATGGCGGATCCAGGAGATGATTACGAACTGGCAGGAGACACTCAATATATACCGGAGTTGGCAGGCGAAGCTGAAGACTGGAGTGACTGTGAGAGCAATTCTACAGAAGGAGAGATTCAAAAGACAGCTGATGGAGCTTTTGATAACCTCCATACTTTTGCAAGTACTGTTAATGGTGACGAGGTTTGTCGAATTGCTAGATACTGTCCAATGTTTATGCCAGATAAGGATATTAAGTTGTGCGCGCTGACAACACACCATTTGAATGAAGGCAACGGTACGGTTCCAGGTTATATACGTATCTATGATGTTACTTATGGCGAGGATGAGTTATTGGGAACCTGGAAGGCTACCTCTAGAGATGAAGAGGGCGCTCAAAATGTGTATTGGGATATTTTCCCAGATATCACTTTACAGGAAGGACATATCTATCACATAGTTGATTCCGCCCCTGAAACTTTATGCTCAAATTCTGAGTCTGAGGAAATTGGCGCTGTAGAGCTTTTCACTGATGAAGAAACAACTGTAGAAGGTGAATTTACACCTTGCTATAGATAGAGATTGTTATGAATGTTCAAAAATACTTATTTCCGTTGTTACGTATAGCTCGCCATCGTTTGGGAATTGATGGGCAGGGTGTAACAACGCTTGTGGCAGGGGCTTCTTGTCCGCTACATTGCAAATGGTGTCTTAATAAAGAGATATTAAAGAAAAATGAAGTAGAATTGATAAGCCCTGAGGAATTATATGACCGTGTGAAGATTGATGATTTGTATTATCAGGCAACCGGCGGTGGGGTTACCTTCGGCGGAGGGGAATCTTTGCTGCAGGCTGCTTTTTTTGAGCCCTTCCGTGAAATATGTGGTGATTCGTGGCGGCTATGTGCTGAGACAAGCCTTGCCGTGCCACGCTCACTGGTAGAATTGGCTGAGCAATCAATCGATGAGTTTATCGTGGATTGTAAGGATATGAATCCTGAAATATATCATTCTTATACCGGTGGGGACCAATCTCTCATGGAGTTAAATTTACAATTCCTTATAGAAAAAGCAGGCCCTGAAAGAGTTGTAGTTCGAGTACCTCTTATTCCGGAATATAACACAAAAGATGCACAGCAAAATAGTGTTAATCGTCTGAAGGAACTTGGAGTCACGAGATTTGACTTGTTTGAATACGTTAAGCGATGAGAAATAGTAGGTGTTTTTAGTTACGGGAGGCATAATGGAATACAAGATAGCGACAGAAAAAGATATCGATGAATTAATGAATATCCGATTAGAAATGCTTAGGATTGTTAATGAAATGGATGAAAATCAAACATTCACTGAAGAACTTATTTCCTGTAGTAAAAGATATTTTTTAGAGGGAAATCAGGTTACATGTTTAGCTTTTGATGGAAATGAAGCGATTGGATGTGCAAGCATTTCTTATTTTGAGGTAATGCCTACTTTTTCTCATCCAACTGGCAAAAGAGCTCACTTGATGAATGTCTATACCAGGAAGGAATATAGAAGACAGGGTATAGCGAAAAAAATGGTCGAGTTGCTGATTGAAGATGCTAAAGAAAAGCATGCTACAGAAATCAGTTTAGATGCGACTGAATCGGGTAGACCTTTATACGAGAGTCTTGGTTTTAAAGCATCTGATGAATGTATGGTGATGGAGTTATTGTAAATGTTTAACGGGGGAATAAGGCATGAAAGCAATTACAAAAGATGAGATTATTTCAGCTTTTAAAGAGGTCGGTTTAAATAAAGGAAGCAATGTTATGGTGCATGCTTCACTTTCTAAGTTAGGTTATGTGTGTGGCGGAGCACAGGCCGTGATTGAGGCGCTTATTGAAGTGTTGGGCGAAGAAGGCACCATCATGATGCCAACTCAGTCTTGGAAGAATCTTGATCCAGAGACTGGAGTTCACTGGGATGTGGATGAAAAGGATTGGGATATTGTTAGAGAAAATTGGCCTGCATATGATAAAAAGATTACACCTACAAACACAATGGGGGCAGTTTCTGAGATGTTCCGCTCGTGGCCAAAAGCTGAAAGAAGCGACCATCCTGCTAGGTCTGTAGCTGCATGGGGAAAGAATGCAAACCATTTGGTTTCTAACCATGACTTGTCCAATATATTCGGCGAGGGTTCACCTTTGGCAAAGCTCTATGAATTAGATGGTGATGTGTTATTAATTGGCGTGGATTATGATAAGAATACATCCCTTCATCTTGCAGATGTGAGAGCTGATTATCCAAGCAAGCACAACTGTGTTGAGCACAGTGCCATCATGGAAAATGGTAAACGAGTTTGGAAAGCATATGAGACGCTATTTGTGGATGGCGAGGATTTTGTGGATATAGGAGCAGCATTTGAAAAGGAGCATCCGGTAAAAAAGGCTACTCTTGGAAATGCAACTCTTAGATTTATGAAGCAGCGAGAGCTTGTTGACTATGCTGTTAAATGGATTGAGGCAAACAGAAAATAGAGGATTTACATGAAATACAATAATAGTATAATTGCTTACATGGAGGGCTAGATATGGATTTTAGACTTGCGAACGAGACTGACATTGATAAGATTGGTGCATTGATTGAAAACGCCATTGTGGAAATGGAGAAACATTTATAAATGGTATTTTATCACCTGCCTGGGTTATTTGAATTTTATGAGTTATACAAAGTCTTTTTGCCATTGTTCTTTAATCATAGAGAATATTTCTATGATTGGTGCGAAATAGGCTCTATTTACGGCGCTCCACAGGAATGTTTGTGGGGCGGAGGCCGTGTGGGTTTTGGTGATGCAGATCCTAAGGCAGTAGCTCGCTTAATGGAAAAATATGGCGTAAGTGCGCGCCTTACTTTTAGTAATTCTTTGCTCGAAAAAGAGCATCTTTCGGATAAAAAATGTAATCAGCTTTGCAGTCTGTTTGAACACAATGGATCCGCTCAAAGTGGAATTATAGTTCACTCAGACTTGCTTATTGATTATATTAAAGAAAAGTATCCAAACTTCTACTTTGTGTCATCCACAACAAAGGTGCTGACAGATTTTAATCAGTTTGTAGATGAGCTAAATCGGGATGATTTTAAATTTGTTGTGCCTGATTTTAGACTGAACAAGGAATTTGATAAGCTTGATTCTTTGACAGAGGCTCAAAAGAATAAGGTGGAGTTTTTATGTAACGAGTGCTGCTGGTATGATTGCTTTGATAGAAAGAGATGCTACGAGAATGTCAGCAGGAAAAATCTAGACGAAGATTGCGAGGATCATATTTGTGTGGCGCCTGAATCCATGAGATGCTATAGATTCTCAGATGCTATGAAAAATCCTGGATTTATAGGAATAGAAGATATTCAAAAGATGTACGCCAAAAAGGGATTTTCGCATTTTAAAATCGAGGGTCGAAGCCTTGGCAGCGCTATTATTTTAGAGTTCCTCTTATATTACATGACCAGGCCAGAGTATCAGCTTAAGGTTCGTGAGGAAATATATTTAGATAGCTCACTTGATTTATTTTAATAGCAGGTCACGCTTCTTAAATTATAAGGGTAGAAATGTGGGCTGATTCTTAGTAGAATTGTCTCTAGAAATAAGCTACAGGAGTACCATTTAGATGAGAGAATTAGTGCGCTACAAGATGATATTTAACGGCCGAGTTCAGGGTGTTGGATTTAGATATAAGGCGAGCTATATTGCGGACAAGTATCGCTTGACAGGCTACGTGAAGAACGAATATGATGGTTCTGTTTCCATGGAAGTACAGGGGACGGAGCAGGAAATCTATATGCTAATAAAAGAACTTGCAAATGACAGAATCATAGACATTATGGACATTGCAAAAGAGCGGATTCCTGTAGATGATGATGAGAGGGGTTTCATCACTCAATATTAATAAGAGGTAATTGTTATGAAGGCATATTTTGCAGGCGGATGCTTTTGGTGCGTCACACCAATTTATAAAATATATGGAGTGGATTCTGTTGTATGTGGATACTCTGGAGGAGACGAGGTTGCTCCTACATATGAGGATGTTAAGGCACAGAAGACTGGCCACAGAGAGACTATCGAGCTCACTTATGAGCCAGAGAATGTCACATTTGATAAGTTACTTGATATTTATTTTGCCAACGTGGACCCATTTGACGGAGAGGGCCAGTATATCGACAAGGGATTTTCATACACACTCGCCATCTACTATCAGACAGAAGAAGAGCGAGAGATAGCTGCTAGTAGAATCAGTGCTCTCGAGGCAGAGTCAGGGCAGAAGGTCCAGGTGGCACTAGAGCCATTCAAGTCATTCTATCCAGCAGAGGAGGAGCATCAGGACTACTACCTCAAGAATCCTGAGGCCTTCGAAAAAGAGCTTATCGAAAGCGGCCGAAAGACAATTTAATATATAGTAAAGAGCAGGGCTATCAATTCTATTGATAGCCCTCTATTAATTTCTGCAATATATAAACCTATTGACCCGATAGGCAGGTATGTGTATTATAACAGCATGTTAAATGAAAGCAGAGGGAAAAAGCGATGGGATTTAATACTACAGCAATTCACGGCGGATTTATTGACCAGGAAAAGAAGGCAGTAAACTATCCAATTTATTTGTCATCAACATTCGCTCAGCCGGATGTTGAGCACGAGGGAGAATATTGTTACAGCCGAGGCAACAATCCAACTCGAGCATCAGTTGAAAAACTTGCAGCTGATATCGAGGGAGCGAAACACGGCATAGCTACTTCCTCAGGTATGGCAGCTACAAGCCTTGTATTCGAACTTTTAAACAAAGGTGAGAAAGTTTTAATAAATGACAATGTCTACGGCGGAACATGGAGATTTGTTTCAAACCTTTTTGAAAAGAGAGGTGTTGAATACGAAATAGTAAACAACTTCAACGATTATGATTTTGACAAGGTAGATGAGAATGTAAAGATGGTATTTATTGAGACACCATCAAATCCACTACTTGAAGTTACTGATATTAGAAAGGTTGCAGATGCAGCTCATAAAAAGGGAATACTTGTAGTAGTTGACAACACATTCATGACAGCATATTTGCAGAAGCCACTAGACCTTGGTGCAGATATCGTAGAGTATTCCGCTACAAAATATTATGGTGGACATTCAGACATATTAGCAGGTCTTGTGATTTTAAATGATGATGAATTATTTACAAGATTAAAATTCATCAACAATACATTAGGTGGAATCCTTTCACCAATCGATTCATTCTTGCTTCAGCGAGGAATCAAGACACTGGGGGTAAGACTTGATAGACATCTTTCAAATGCTCAGAAGATTGCAGAGTACTTAGAAGGCATCGATGCAACTGAAGAAGTTTACTATCCAGGTCTTAAGAGCCACAAGGGATATGAGTTACAGAAGAAGCAGGCAAATGGTGCCGGCGCAGTTATCTCATTTAAGTTCAATGAAAACAGCTACGATTTAGATAAGTTTGTCTCTAAGTTAAAGCTATTCTCTTTTGCAGTAAGTCTTGGGGGCGTTGAGTCACTTATCTGTAGACCAAGCACCATGACCCATGAGTCATACGCAAAGGAGCTTCAGGAGAAAATAGGAATTACACCAAATCTTATTAGACTCTCAGTTGGAATAGAAGATGTAGATGATTTGATTAAGGATTTGGATGATGCATTTAATTATTCAAGAAAGTAGAAAAGGAGAAAATATTATGAAAAAATTAACAGCATTACTTTTAATATCAGCACTTTCAGTAGGAACACTTGTAGGATGCGGCAGCTCAGATGCTGCAAAGCCAGCAGAGGGTGCCCAGACGGCATCAACAGAGGGTGAGGGTGCATCAGCAGAGGCTACAACATTTGATGAGATCAAGGCCAATGGCTACATTACATTTGCAACAGAAGGTACATACGCACCTTACTCATACCATGATGAGGATGACAAGCTTGTTGGATTTGACGTAGAGGTTGCTCAGGCAGTTGCAGAAAAGCTTGGTGTTGAGGCTAGATTTACAGAGACACAGTGGGATGGTATCATCGCAGGTCTTGATGCTAAAAAGTATGATGCCATTGCAAATCAGGTAAGTATCACAGAGGAAAGACAGCAGAAGTACTTATTCTCTGAGCCATATACATACGCTTATGGTGCAGTAGTTGTAAAGGGAGACAATGACAGCATCTCAAGCTTTGAGGACTTAGATGGCAAGGATGTAGCTCTTACAGTTACAAGTAACTGGGCAGAGGTTGCAGAAAGCTATGGTGGAACAATCGTTTCAACAAGTGGATTCTCAGAGTCAATTCAGCTTGTAATCCAGGGCCGTGCAGATGCAACAGTAAACGACAATGTTACATTCCTTGACTTCAAGGCAAATCAGCCAGATGCAGATGTAAAGATTGTAGCCACATCAGATGAGGCAACAGAGTCAGCAATCCTTATTAGACAAGGTGATGATGATTTACAGGCAGCTATCAATGACGCTTTAAAAGCGCTTAGAGACGACGGCACATTAAAGAGCATTTCAGAGAAGTACTTTGGCGAGGATATTACAAGTCCTAACTAGTCTTCAGTTTGGGAGAGATATATGAATTCAAGATTATTGGAAATACTTGTTGGTTCATTACCTAAAATATTATTGCCTGGCATAGCATATACTATTCCACTTACTCTCATTTCTTTTACTATAGGAATAGTGATTGCCATACTTGTGGCAGTGACACGAGTAATGAAAATCAAGGTATTATCACAGTTCTTTCAGTTTTATGTATGGGTTTTTAGAGGCACACCAATGCTGGTACAGCTGTTCATTATTTTCTACGGCTTGCCTAATATAGGTTTCAATATTGATGCATTTCCCTCAGCTATTATAGCTTTTTCCTTAAATATTGGAGCCTATGCCTCTGAAACAATAAGAGGCTCTATCTTATCTATTCCAAAGAGCCAGACAGAGGGGGCAGTTGCTTGTGGTCTTACAATATGGCAGACAATGATTCACATTGTTTTACCTCAGGCTATAAAGAACTGCATCCCTGCACTTTTTAACTCTTTCATATCACTTGTGAAAGATACATCACTTGCAGCAAACATAACTATCACAGAGATGTTTATGGCAACTCAGCGAATAGTTGCAGTGACATATGAGCCTTTGGCTTTATATATTGAAGTTGCAGCAGTTTATTTGTTATTTAGCACAGGACTTACATATTTCCAGAAATACACTGAGAAGAAGCTTAGTAAAAATAGTTCAGTAAGTCCCGCATAGACTGGAGAATATTATGATTAAGATTCGAAATCTACAAAAGTCATTTGGCGACAAAGTAATTTTAAAAAATATAGATTTAGATGTGGCAGAGGGAGAGACAGTTGCTATTATTGGCCCATCTGGCTCAGGAAAGTCCACAACACTAAGGTGCATTAATCTTTTGGAGAGACCTGACCAGGGTGAGCTTACTATAGGCAAAAACACCTATGATTTTAACAAGCTGACAAAGCACCAGATAACAGAAATAAGAAGGACTACAGCTATGGTTTTCCAGAACTTTAGTCTTTATGAAAATAAGACAGCTCTTCAAAATATTACCCTGCCTCTTATCAAGGCTAAGGGGTATGAGAAGCATGAGGCAGAAAAGACAGCCCTTGAGTATCTTGATAAGGTTGGACTTAAGGATTGGAAGGATCACTACCCAGCTCAGCTATCTGGTGGACAGCAGCAGAGAGTTGGTATAGCAAGAGCTCTAGCTCTAAAGCCAGAGGTGATTCTCTTTGATGAGCCAACTAGTGCTCTGGACCCGGAGCGAGTTCAAGGAGTCCTTGAGATAATAAAGGAAATCTCTAAGGAGCGTATTACATCTGTAATCGTAACACATGAGCTTGAGTTTGCTCTTGATGTGGCTGACAAGGTGGTATTTATTGCTGATGGGGAAGTAGTTGAAAAAGGTACTGCAAAAGAAGTATTAAAAAGTCCAAAGGATGAGAGAACCATCAAGTTCTTAGGACATTTTGCAGATAAACTTGAATATGTCATATAAGAAAAGGCTTTGCAGCGTTTGGTTGCAAAGCCTTTGTTTTGTGTCTAGACATTGGTAATGGTGCCGGTGCTTACTTTGATTTCTACACTGCGGTAGTCAGAAGGGGCCTTGCCATAGTGGCGCTTGAAGGCCTTGGAGAATGTAAATGTGTCGTTGTAGCCTACATTTTTAGCAATCTCTGCCACGCTTAAGGACTTGTCTGAAAGAAGCTTAACAGCCATCTTCATGCGGTAGGTAAGGAGATACTCCTGAAGTGAATAGCCTGTTGCGTCTTTAAAGAGACGGGTAAGGTAGCTCCTGTTGAGTCCTAAGGCTGATGCCACCTGTTCGATTTTAACCGGCTCAGAATATTTTAGCTGTATGTAGGAAATGGCATTTTTAACATATCGTAGAGAATTACTTACTGTTATTTCTTCTTTTCTAGAAGAATTCTCAATCATATAATCGCATATACGATATAGGTTTCCTATACAGTAGTATTGTCTTTTGTAATTTTTCAGAGTATCAAGTGCCAGCTCTGTAATAACTCGAGAATCTGATATAGGAGTGTATACTGGATGTTCCGGAGTCAGTCCAGCCTCCTTGAGCATGAGCGGTATCTTAGGTCCTCCAATAATAAACCATATATACTCCCATGGGTCATCCTTGTCCGCCTGGTAAAAGCAGCGGTAGTTTTCTGGAATGAGAAAAATCTGGTCCTTGTGGATGTCATATTGCTTATTATTGATTCGAAGTATTCCCTTGCCCTTTTTAATAATGTGAATAATGATACGATTTTTAACAAGATGCTCGTAAGAATACAGAGGTGTGCACTTGTTGCGGCCTACCTCGTAGAGATATAAATCGTCAGAATCTTCGTAGTTGACAAACTTACGGAAGTCACATCCGTTCGCCTTTAACCCCATATAATTATTCCCCCTTTTACATGTGTAGGAATATTATATCACATTTTGACATTGTTTTATCAAATTATACCATTAGTGACTTTTTGTTTTTAAGTTACACTAAACATAACTTCTAGGAAGTAAAAAGGTATAGACATAAGCAAAAGGGAAAGGTTTAGCAGATGAACATTATTTGGCATGAAAAAAGTAAGCAATTTCATTTGTTTAACGATGAGATAAGCTACATTATTGGGGTTTCTCCAATAGGTGAGCTTGGAAATATTTATTTTGGAAAAGCTATTCACGACAAGGAAGATATGTCCTATGTGGTCAATAGATTTTCTCTACCTAATGTACCGGTTGATGCAGATACAGAGAGCTACTCAATGGAGTTGAATCGTCAGGAGTACCCATCCTTTGGAACTACTGATTTTGGTACTTCAGCATTTGAGGTAGAGATTTCAAATGGCTCAAAAGTCAGTTCTTTTGTGTACAAAGACCACAAGATTTATAAGGGAAAGCAGCCACTAGAGGGCCTTCCAGCTACTTATGCTGATGATAGTGAGGCCATGACTCTTGAGATTTATTTGGAAGATGTGGTTGCCAAAACAACACTTGCTCTTTCCTACACTCTATTCAATAGATATCCGGTAGTAACAAGGCATGCAAAGTTTACTAATATTGGTCCCTCCAAAGTAAAGTTAACAAAAGCGCTAAGTGCATGTCTTGACTTACCGGATCAAAACTATCAGTGGATGCAGTTTTCTGGAGCTTGGGCTAGAGAGCGAACACCAATAGTAAAAAATCTTGGACCTGGTTCTGTTTCAATAGAAAGTAAGAGAGGTATTTCAAGTGCCAACCAGAATCCATTTGTAATAGTAAAAAGACCTAACACAGATGATTTTATAGGTGAGGCAATAGGATTTTCATTTGTGTACAGCGGTAATTTCTTGGCACAGGCCGAAGGGGATACATTTGGCCGCATGAGAGTACTGATGGGAATCAACCCTGATAGATTTACATGGATCCTTGAAAAAGGGCAGTCATTTGAGACTCCTGAGGTGGTAATCGCCTATAGTGATTCAGGACTCAACTACCTTAGCCAGACCTATCACAGCCTATATAATAACAATCTGGTAAGGGGAAAATGGAAGAACACTCCGAGACCTATTCTCATTAACAATTGGGAAGCAACATTCATGGATTTTGATGAAGAAAAAATCCTTAAGATTGCCAGCAAGGCAAAGGAAGCAGGGATTGAGCTATTTGTCCTAGATGATGGTTGGTTCGGTGAAAGAGATGATGATTTTGCAGGCTTAGGAGATTGGGTTGAAAATCCAAAGAAGTTGCCACAGGGAATTCCTGGACTTGCACGTAAAATAGAATCTTTGGGAATGAAATTTGGTTTCTGGATTGAGCCTGAGATGGTGAACCCAGACAGTAATCTATATAGAAAGCATCCTGAGTGGGCACTTTCTACACCGGGAAGAAAAGCATCTCTTGGAAGACATCAGATGGTACTTGATTATTCTCGACCAGAGGTTGTGGATTACATTTATGGAATGCTTCACAAGATTATTTCAAATGCCCCAATTAGCTATATTAAGTGGGATATGAATAGATCACTTACAGAAGTTTACAGTGCAGACATTCCTGCTGAGCAGCAGGGAATGGTTTATCATCGCTATGTTATGGGCGTTTACAGCTTGTACGAGAGATTGAGAAATGACTTCCCAGATATTTTATTTGAGTCATGTTCATCAGGTGGAAATAGATTTGATGCAGGTATGCTGTACTATGCACCACAAGCGTGGTGTTCAGACAACACAGACGCCATTGATAGAATCAGAATTCAGTATGGAACCTCTTATGGATATCCAGTTTCATCAATAGGTGCTCATGTGTCAGCTGTGCCAAATCAACAGACAGGCAGAACTACATCAATTGAGACTCGTGCCAATGTGGCCTACTTTGGAACATTTGGCTATGAATTGGATTTGAACCACGTAAGCCATGAGGAGTTTGAACTGGTAAAGAGTCAGGTTCAATTTATGAAAGAATACAGACAGCTATTTCAGTTTGGTACTTTCTACAGATTGAGATCTCCTTTTGAAGCTGATCAGGCAGCATGGATTGTGGTTTCAGAAGATAAAGAAAAAGCTATTTTTGGATTCTATTGCATGAGATCCAATGTGACCATGCTTCCAGGATTCTTAAAGTTAGATGGTCTTTCGGCAGACAAGGTATACGTTCTTAATGATGAGGAATATTTTGGAGATGAGTTGATGAATCTTGGAGTCACCCTAACGAAACTCAGTAATAATGGTTTAAGTACAGGGCAAGACTTTATATCTTATGTGGAGGTTTTGGAAGCTAAAAAGTAATATCACAAAATGACATCAAAAGAACACGAAATACCATGCCTAAAGAAAGCTATATAAACTATGATTTAACTATAGTAATAACTAAGTATTGAGGGAATAAGAGAGAGGTAGTATTTACTAAAGGAGGTTATGTTTATGAAGAAAAAAGTCATTGCTATCTTACTTAGTGCAGTTACAGCCCTATCCATGATTGGATGTGGCGGCGGCTCAGATGCACCAGCAGCCGGGGGAGACGGCGCTGAAAGTCTTGGCGGTAGCGTTGAAGGCGAACTTTCAATTGCAATCTGGGATGAGGGTCAAAGACCTGGTCTTCAGAAAATCGTTGATGAGTGGAGTGAGCAGTCAGGTGTTAAGGCAACAATTCAGGTTGTTGATTGGAATAACTACTGGACACTTCTCGAAGCAGGAGCAACAGGCGGTGAGCTTCCTGATGTATTCTGGATGCATTCAAATGTAGCTCAGAAGTACATGGAGAATGATCTTCTCCTTGATCTTACAGACAAGATTGCTGAGAGCGACAAGATTGACATGAGCAACTATTATGAGGGTATCGTAAACTTGTATCAGTCAAATGGTAAGCAGTACGCTGTTCCAAAGGATATCGATACAATCGCTCTTTGGTACAACAAGACAATCTTTGATGAGATGGGTGTAGCTTATCCTGATGACACATGGACATGGGATGACTTTGCAGATGCAGCAGCTAAGCTTACAAATGATGAGCACTGGGGATTTGCATTAGCTCCAGGTAACAACCAGGAAGGTTACTACAACACAATCTACTCAATGGGTGGATATGTAATCAGTGATGACAAGAAGACATCTGGTATGGATGACCCTAATTCAATCAAGGGCGTAAAGCTCTTTACAGACATGATTGCAGCAGGTTCTTGCCCAGATCTTGCAACAGTTTCTGAGACAGACCCTAACGAGCTTCTTTGCGCTGGAAAGACAGCTATGGCTATCAATGGTTCATGGATGCTTGCAGGTTACAGAGACAATGAGTATGCAGCAGCTAACTGCGACATCGCAGTTCTTCCATACACAAACACTCCAGATGACCGCGTATCTATCTATAACGGTCTTGGATGGGCAGCTTCAGCAAACGGCAAAAACACAGATGCAGCATGGTCACTTATTGAGTACCTTGGTTCAAAAGAAGGTCAGACAAAGCAGGCTGAGAACGGTGTTACAATGTCAGCATACATTGGCACATCTGATGCTTGGGTAAATAGTGTTGATTGCTTCAATCTTCAGGCATACATGGATATGCTTGATGCAAAGCTTGTATTTAGACCATACTCTAGAGATACAACAGTATGGGAAGACATGATGATTGAAAAGCTCCAGGATGCATGGACTGGCGCAACTCCTGTAGAGGATGTTTGCAAGGAAATTGCAGAAGAGATGAATGCAGCTTTAGCAGAAGAATAATATTAGAGTTATGTGAATATGAGGGTGCGTTTTGGCACCCTCATATTTAAAAAGATTTGTTTTAAAAGGAGACTCACGTGAAGAAGAAAATAACAGCTAGAGAAAAAAGCGAATTCTTCTGGGGATGGATATTCATTCTTCCTACAATGCTTGGACTTATAGTATTAAATATTTATCCTATGATTGACACCATCAAGCAAAGCTTCTGCAAGATGGGTGATTTCGGTAGAGGTAGTCAATTCGTAGGTTTAGATAATTACAAAAAGGTTTTAGGTGATTCGGAAGTATGGCAGGCTCTTTGGAACACAATTAAGTATGCAATTATAGAAGTTCCATTTTCAGTTGTAATAGCCTTGCTTTTAGCAGTATTACTAAATAAGAAAATTAAAGGACGAAGTATGTTTAGAACAATATTTTTCCTTCCAATGGTTGTGGCGCCAGCTGCAATTGCCATGGTTTGGAAATGGCTCTACAACTCCAACTTCGGACTTATCAATAATATATTCCATATAAAGGTAAATTGGCTTTCTAATCCAAATCTTGCTATTTACTCACTGGCAATAATTGGTATTTGGTCAGTGCTTGGATACAACATGGTATTGTTTTTAGCTGGTCTTCAAGAGGTGCCAAAGGATTACTATGAGGCAGCAGCCCTTGATGGAGCAAATGGATTTAACCAGCTTATTCATATTACAGTTCCTCTTATTTCGCCAACAATTTTCTTTGTACTTGTTACAAGAATTATTGGTGCTATGCAGGTATTCGATCTTATCTATATGATGATTGATTTAAATAACCCAGCATGGAAAAAGACAGAGTCACTTGTATTCCTTTTCTATAAGTACTCATTTGAGCAGAATAAAAAGGGATATGGAGCTACTGTTGTTGTAGTTTTACTCGTTGTAATTATGATACTCACAGTAATTCAGCTCATTGGACAGAAGAAATGGGTTCACTACGAATAGGAGCATGTATATGAAAAAGACAATTAGCAATTTTATTATGTATATAATTTTAATACTGGTGTCTATCACAATGCTTGTTCCTTTTGTTTGGATGTTTTTGACAGCATTTAAAACAGTTTCAGAAACAATGCAGATTGACCCATTTGTAATTATTCCAAAGGTGTGGCAGGTTCAGAATTTTGAGAATGTAATCAAGGCAATGGATTTTGTGAGACTTTATGCCAATACACTTGGTATGGTAGGTCTTAGAATCTTATTTGCAGTGGTTACAGCTTCCCTTAGTGGATATGCATTTGCCCGCCTTAATTTCAAGGGTAAGAATGTAATGTTTGCCCTTGTACTTTTCCAGATGATGATACCGGTTCAGCTTTTTATCATCCCACAGTATGTAATGGTAAGTAACCTTCACCTTACAAACTCAATTATGGGACTTGTTTTCCCTGGTATCGTTTCAGCTTTTGGAACATTCTTGCTTAGACAGGCATTTTTACAGCTTCCTAGAGATTTGGAAGAGGCAGCTCGACTTGATGGATGCAATATTCCACAGACATTTATGTATATCATGGCACCTCTTACCAGGTCAGCAATGGTAGCCCTTGGTATTTTCACAGCTGTATTTGCTTACAAGGATTTGATGTGGCCAATGATTGTAGCGCCTGATAACAGAGCTACAACACTTGCAAGTGCTCTTGCAAAAATGAATGGTCAGTATCAGCAGAAATATCCTGAGCTTATGATGGCGGCACTTATTTCATGTGTGCCAATGATAATTCTTTATATTATCTTCCAGAAGCAGTTTATCGAGGGTATTGCTACATCAGGCGGAAAGCTTTAAAGGAGGACCCAAGTGGATAAAAGACAGCAGATAATTCCATTAGGTGACATGAATGGAATTTACATAATTTCAGAAGAGGGAAGGGTTTCATTCTCCATCCTTCCTAACAATGAAGATGCGCTGTCCCTAGATAAAATTAATGAGGATCCCCTAGTGCAGATTTCATGCACAGGGGATTCTTCTGGTTTGGGATTCAGCGCAGGAGAAACTAGACACAACAGTGGACTGACTATGGATATGAAATATGAATCCATGGATGTTAAGGAAGATGGTGATGAAAAAACAGTTACCACTGCGACAAAATCTGATAATGGTTTGGTTGCAAGGCATGTGGTTAAATTTACCCAGGGTAGTCGCGGAGTTAGAGTCCACACAGAGGTGTTCAATGAAGGCAATGAGTCTGTAATGATAGAGGCCCTTTCATCAGTAAATATTACAGGCATCACTCCATACACCGATGATGTGGCAAGGGATAGGCTTGTTCTTCACAGATACAGAAGCAGATGGAGCGCAGAGGGCCGTCATGAGACACGTACTATAGAGGAACTTTTACTGGAGCCATCTTGGGCTAATTTTGGATTTAGATGCGAGAAGTTTGGCTGCCTTGGCTCTATGCCAATAAGAGGATTTTTCCCATTTGCAGCAATAGAAGATGTAGGAGCTAATGTGATGTGGGCCATTTCTCTAGCTTGCTCATCTTCATGGCAGTTTGAGATAACTCGCTCAGATAGTAACCTTAATCTCACCTGTGGCCTTGCTGATTTTGAGTTTGGCCATTGGAGAAAGGAACTAAGACCTGGAGAGGTATTTACATCTCCAGAGGCCTATATAACTGCTGTTGCTGGGAGTCTTGCAGATGTTGAAAGTGTAGAAACAAAGCTCATTGATAAGGCGTGTGATAGGCTTCTTGATGTGCAAAGAAGCAAGCTTCTTTCTCATCAGAGGGTAAGTGAACTTCCAGCTATTTTCAACGAGTACTGCACCACTTGGGGCGAGCCTAGTGAGCAGCGAATCAAGGAACTTTTATCTGTTATAAAGGGTTCGGACTTTAAGTATTTTGTCATAGATGCCGGATGGTATGCTGATGAGATAACGGGCTGGCAGGACAATATGGGTGACTGGAATGTTGCCAAGGATTTGTTTCCAAATGGTATGAAGCCTGTTGTTGAAATGATAAATCAGGCTGGCATGGAGGCAGGAATCTGGTTTGAGCTGGAGACTGTTGGTAAGGATTCTAACATGGTGGATGACACTCCTCATCTTTTAACCCGTGATGGCAAGGTGGTTATTTCTGGAACTAGACGTTTCTGGGATATGAGACAGACTTGGGTAGAAGACTACCTTACTGAAAAGGTCATCGACTTTTTAAATGACAATGGCTTTAAATATATCAAGATTGATTACAACGACACCATTGGAATGGGCTGTGATGGAGCAGAAAGCTACGGAGAAGGCCTGCGCCAATGTGTGGAGGCTACCAAATCATTCTTTAGAAAAATACGTAAATGCGTACCGGATATCGCTATAGAAGTATGCTCTTCAGGTGGACACAGACTGGAGCCTAGCTTTATGGAACTAGGAGATTTTCTATCATTCTCAGATGCCCATGAGGAGAGGGAAATACCTGTTATAGCAGCTGATTTACAGAATCTGATACTTGCTCAAAAAAGCCAAATCTGGGCAGTGCTTCGCAAGGATGATGAGCCAAAACGTATAGCTTATTCTGTATGTGCAGGAATGTATGGAGTGCTTTGTATCTCAGGCGATGTTGAGGGCTTATCAAAGGAGAAGTGGAAGCTTGCAATTGATGGAGTTAGCTTTTATAAAAAGGTATCACCTATAATCGTAAGTGGCATCACAAAAAGATTTGGTCCATTCCAAAATTCCAACAGGGCCCTAAAAGATTACCAGGCATCTGTTAGATATTTCGAGAATAAAGCATTAGTTTTAGTTCATTCATTTGAGCATGAGGGTGTGCAACAGATACAGATTCCTCTAGATGGCAAATATCGTATATGCGATATTTATGAAGCCAGCAATCATGGAGTATCAATAGAAGGAAATAATATGGTTGTTTCCTTTAAGGAATCATTTGATGCCCTTGCAGTGTTAATAGAAAGATAAAAAGAATCCGCGATAGCCTTATATTGGCATCGCGGATTTTTATTTAAACAAGTGGATTCTCATCCATATATTCTTCAGTGTATAAGATATTAGGAATAGAGTGTTCTAGCTCTCTGGCATATAGATATGTCAGTCTAATTAAATCATCAAGTGTAATGTCACCAGTTCTCATATAATGGGCTAGCGCCAAATCCTGTATATGAAGGCATGTGCAAACAGCCAGCTGGGCCTGCCCAAAATAAAACTCGTCATAAGCAGAACCACAGAAGTATGCGTAGATAAAATACAAAAGAATCTGCTCTAAAACTACAGATAATTCAACACCGTGACCTACAAGACATTTGCACATGGCAGCCTTTTCTTTGGAGACAGTATCTTTTGTGTAAATAGTCTCCTCTGTAACTGATAGGAGGTCACTAAACTCAGAAGTAGTAAACTCCCAGCCTTTCATCACATCAAACATAGCCTTTCTATTTTTGAATGTGAGATTGAGAGAAGCATAATCTGTATTTAAAATGCTATCTATATCAAGCTGGTCTAAATCACCATCCTCAAAGATGATATTATCGTAGGCATTTTGGAAGGCATCGGCAATACAGAGGATAAGGCCACCTCTATCCTTCAGGCTCAAGTTTCTATTCTGAATAACATCCACAAACTTTTTTCTCAAAACCTGTAAGTATTTGTAGACCTCCTGCTCCCCTGCATCATAGTCCTCTAAATCTTTTTCTTCATCATCTTCTTCATAAAAGGATATGGAATCTTGCCTATTAAGTATAAGTCTTGCTACTTCTGGACAGGATATGCTCATGGAATACTCTCTGACATTTTGAAACTCTTCTATATGCCTAGGGAAAGTGGCGCATGTGCGGCACAAAATCCCCTCGCCATGTTTGAGAATAAGCTTGCAAAGGCCATCCTCCCTTAAGTTGCGGCACATTTTATCCTCATCATAATTGAAGATTTCGTTTTCATAATCCACATTATCAATACCCATGGATTTATAGGCTGCCAGAGATTCCTCATCAATCTCTATCTGCCAACCTCCGCAGCAAGTCTTAGGACACTTGTCTGCAATACATTTGAACTTTTCATAATAATCTGGATATAGTTTTTTCATAGAAATAATTCTATCATACTAATCCCACCAGGCACAGCCCTACCCATTATTGTTTGGCCAAGCTGAGGGGGGCAGATAGGAACGGCAATCGGATAGGACTAATGAAGAATGAGATAAGCATAAAATAATCAAGTGAATAATAGAAATAAAGAAAGGGTATATGCTATGATGAGATAGTAAAAGGAGATGGAAAATGAAAACAGTTATTATTCACGGGCAGTCCCATAAAGGGTCTACTTACCACATTGCAAGGCAGCTTGCAGATGAAGTTGGAGGGGAAACTAAGGAGTTTTTCCTACCAAGGGATTTTGGCGAATTTTGTATTGGTTGTACAAAGTGTTTTATGGAGGGAGAGGATAAGTGTCCTCATTATGAGAAATTGGAGCCCATTACAAGGGCTATAGATGAGGCTGACTTAATAGTGCTAGAAAGTCCTGTTTATGTATATCATGCAACAGGAGCAATGAAGGCCTTTCTAGATCATTATGCATATAGGTGGATGATTCATCGACCACATGAGGCTATGTTTAAAAAGCAGGGTGTGTGTGTTGCAACTGCAGCAGGAGCAGGCATAAAGTCTACAATTATGGATATGAAGCACAGTCTGTTTTTCTGGGGAGTTGCAAGAAGATATGGCCTTGGTTTTGCAGTGGCAGCCGTTAGCTGGGATCAGATTGCGCCAAGGAAGAAAGCTATTATTGATAAAAAGATTGCTAAGCTTGCAGCAAAGATAAAGAGAAGAAATGGCAAGATTAAGCCGAACTTTAGGACTAGGTTACTTTTTTGGGGTATGCATTTGGTACAGCGCAAAGGTTTTTTCCCTAGAGATAAACAATATTGGGATGAAAAAGGATGGACTGGGAGTGTACGTCCTTGGAAATAAAAAAACGCACCGCCTTTTAGGTGGTGCGTTTTGCTTAGTGTCGCTGGTCGTGATTTTCGAATCGTTCGCAGAATCTAGCGGAGAATGATGGCTCCTCGCCACCTACTGCCAAGTGGCTTACATCGCCTGCTTTAAGTGTTCTAAATACTGCAATACCCTTTTGTCTCTCCTCAGTGACTACTTCAGTTACAGAAGTAGGTGCAAGGGCTGTAAATTGCATTGGAACAAATGGCGCTACATTCCAGAGGTGAGAAAGTAAAACACATGTGAGTCCATAGTGGCAGAAAAATGCGATAGTCTTTTCATTGTTCTGCTCTACTTTATATGTGATGCCATCTCTAACGTAGCCATTTCTTGCAAGTAATGCGTCAAACTCTTTTATAACATTGTCGTAAAGTGGTAAAACATCGCTGCCCTCAAGAAGAGGAGAAGTTCTCCAAGCTTCTTTATCAAAGAGCTCTGGGTGATCATTGAAAAATGATGGTAAGATATCCCACATTATACGTGTTTTGTATTTGCCAGATTCTTCATCATAAATAAGGGCTGTTTCGTAAGCTTTTTTAACAGTATCAGATACATTTGGGTCAACCTGACCTGGAAATTCTCTAAGCCAATCAAGAGTAGTAGCTGTCATGCCAAGGGCATCAAGTGAATACTTGGCAGTGTCTCTAGCGCGACCTAGAGGAGAAACAAAAGCCTCGTCAATGTGATAGTTCTTAATGTACTGAGAGAGAAGCTTTGCTTCAATGTGGCCCTTCTCTGTAAGTGTGTCGTTTTCGTAGTCAGGGTCACCGTGTCTGATAAATAATAATCTCATAAATAAATCTCTAATCTTTCTATATTTCTTTGGTGATAACTATTTGATAAGTCTTAGCTTACAAATATTGTCACCGATTTTAATATGGTGTGTTGCAAGGAATTCCATGAATTCAGGAAGACTCTCAGGCTGAATTACTTTGTCTGGTGAGTGAGCATCACAACCAAGGATAAAGTCTGCACCCATTTCAGATGCCAAACTAAAGAATGGATCACAAGGATAATTCCTGTTGTCCTGAAATCCTAGCATATTAACTTCAAGTGGAATATGTAAATTGATTGATGCTTCAACAATGCGTGACATGTGCTTTTTAAATACATCGTCATCACCATAGAAGTTAATTAAATCTGGGTGGGCAAGGTAAGAAAAAAGTCCTGTCTCCATGCCTTCGATTGTGTAATCAACATAATCGATAAGGTTCTTCTCGTCGTATGTAAGTGCACCTGAGTAGAATCCTTCTATTTCATCGGGAATAAAATGTTGACCCTGGATAATATAATCTACAGGATAATTTCTAAGCTCATTAATTAGCTTGTCAAAATACTTTCTGGTGTACTCTACCTCAAATCCGATGAGAATTTGAATATCGTCTTTGTATTCTTCTCGTAAAGAAAGAAGAGTGGTTACGTAGTTTTCAAGCTCCTCCATGCCCATTCGTATATTGGAAGTATAGTCGCTAGGATAGGGCTGTGGTGTATGGTCTGAAAAACCAAGAACCTTAAATCCATTATTAATGGCGTTTTCAATGTAGCTGCGTTCGTCACCTACTGCATGCATGCAGCGAGGGGTATGTGTGTGATAATTTGCTAACATGTTTTGTCTCCTAAAGTCCGATTATTAGAGTCAGTGTACAATAATGATATTACTTCAGGGAGTAGAATAAGCGTCCCGTTACAACTATTTTTCAAGCAATGCCTCAAGACCTGCAAGGGCGATATCGTGATTGTGGTCAACCACTTGTACGGCGTGAAGTCCACATTCTTTAGCGGCCTCACAGTTTTCTAATTTGTCATCTAAGAAAACGCATTCACTTGGGGTAAGATTATATTTCTTGATAATCTCCTGGTAGATAGCGTGGTCTGGCTTGATGAGCTTTACCTTGTAGGAGAATACTCCTCCATCCATAAGTGGGAGAAAATCAAGCTGCTTTTCGGCACAGTCTCTCACATGCTGTGACCAGTTTGAAAGATAAAGAAGCTGATAGCCTCTTGCCTTTAACTCTTTGAGCCAGTCCTTGGTGAAATCAAACTGCCACAAAGCCTCTCCAACATGTTCCCAGAAATATTCAATTTCTTTTCTAAGTTCTGGGGCATCTTTTGAAAAGAGATCAAGGAGCTCTTCGTCAGATAAAACACCTCTGTCCACCTCGGCCCAATTCTTAAAGATATGTTCTTTAAGTCTTTTGGCTAAGTCCTCATCGCCATTAAAAAGCTGGGTCAAAAAATCAAGCCAGTTATAGCCGATTAGAACACCGCCAATGTCAAAAATGATAGTTTTAATCATAGCATTCCTTTCAAAACCTATATTCAATAAGCCTAGTATAAATATAACTTTGATTTTATACAATCATAAGAATTAATAAAAAAGTTCCTGTCAATGATAGGAGACTCATGCATAATCATAATCCAAAGGATAAATTGTCAACTACCAACAATATAATGGTTGACAATAGGAAGAGCTTCCATTAATATTTACTTGTTGTAAAAAACAATTTAGGAGACTTACTATGGATAACACAAATATTTCAACTAACTCAAAAAGCTTAATTTCTACAAAGAGACTTGTATTATGTGGATTGTTTGCAGCAATACTTTGTATTTCAGCATACCTTAGCATCCCAACTCCACTTCCTATGGCACCTAAGATTACATTGATGAATTTTATGATTTTCCTCATTGCACTTCTTTTTCCAGTGACAGAATCTTTTTTGATTGGACTTGTATGGTTTTTACTTGGAATTGTTGGTTTGCCAGTGTTCATCGGTGGAGGCAGTGGAATAGGATATTTGATTGCACCTTACGGAGCATATACTTGGGCATTTCCTATTGTTCTTGTTGTTCTTCCATTGATTAGAGGTAAAAAATACAACAGAGTCTGGTATACAATTTGTGGCATAATAGGTGTCCTTATTATTGATTTAATTGGTATGTTTTGGCTTAAATCTAGCTTGGGATATGATTTGAAGACAGCATTCTTAACAGGATTTATTCCATTCATTCCGTTGGATTTGGTTAAGGCAGTTGTTGTGGCACAGATTATTCCAGCCTTTAAAAGAATTGTTGAGTAAAATAATGAATTGGCCTGAGCTCATTAATGGGTTCAGGCTTTTTTGTGAGAAAAAATCACTGTTAAGGAAATTAATGTTTTATATAGAAAGAATGACAAATATAAATAAACGAGTATAATATGACAGCGGAGGTTGTTATTATGAATATGAGTTTTCAAGATTACGTGGCACACTATTTTGAGCCAAGTGATTTTACTATTTTCTTATTAATTGCATTTGGATTACTAGTAGCTATTTATGCTGTTTTTTATACCTATTCAAAAGGAAAATACAAAAATCCACAGAGAGCAAAGGAGGAGTTTTTCTTTCTCTCAGAGAGATTCTATGAATTGATTTTTTCAGGCGGAAGCATAATCGGTTTCATGGCTGTATATTTTTATCTGGACTTCTTTAATCATTCAGGTGCATTTTTTGAATTCTGGGATAAATACAGTGATTATCTACTGCTTGTGTTTATGATAATCTCGATTGTATTTAATTCATTTTTGGACCATGTGTTAATAAGACTTAAGAGAATTCACAGGGATGAAATGGCATCTATTCGCCTTATTGGAATGCTTTATATGATTTTGATTTTTGGATATATAAAGTTTATCTATGAGGATAACAATTATGATATGTTCATCGCATATTTCTTGACGCTGATGATTGGTCGTTTTGTTTATTTTGATGCCAGCTTCAAGGATTTCCTTAACTGTGTCAAGCTTGCAGCAGCCAATATACCTATTATGATTATGGGGCTTGCCTATCTTGGCATCATGTGTTTCTACGGTTACAGTACAGGATATTTGCTTAAGCACAATGGTGTTATCACCAATATTTTCTTTGTTCACTTGTTTATAATAGTTGCCATATTCTTCTTGCATTTCATTCCTGAAATTCTTTTAAAAAACAAGAAGAAGGGCAAGGGCGGAAATAAAAAACATAGAGATGAATATCTGGAAGATGACGATGAAGAGGAAATTGATTTAGAAATATTGGATTTATAAATCGATTTATGTTATAAATTTTAATCAGAAATGACAGGCAATTTGTGAGGTTTGAGATTAAAATGACAGGAAAAACAACGAGAAATAGAATAATTTCTCTGGTAGCACTTCTTGCTACTGTTTTTGTTGTGCTTATTTCAAACATGATGATTTCTGAAAATGTTAATCATCATTGCCACGGAGAGGCTGACTGTCCAATTTGTTCATTGATACTTCAGTGTGAGAAGAACATAAATACTGTTGGCTCAGGTTTGATTATGGTAGCTGTAGCAGCCATGGTATTTTTCGTGGCTGCTGTTACAGTTTCTAATTATAAATATCAGTCTGTTCAGACTACACTTGTTTCCCAAAAGGTAAGACTAGATTCTTAAATCCATGCAACGACCGGCTTATATTACAGGAGTTTTGCTAAGCAAAACTCTATGTTTTAGTACAAATTTTTGCATGCATGAAAGGATTTTAAGATGAAGAAGAAAAATTTAATATTGGCAGTACTTTGCATTTGTTTAATGCTTGTAGGTTGTGGCGCAAAGGGTGAGGTAACACCAGCTGATGCAGGAAAAGCAACTGAGGCAGCTCAGGTTTCAGAAGATGGAAAGACTATTTCGGTTGTAACTACTATTTTCCCTGAATATGACTGGGTGCGTCAGGTGGTTGGCTCTAATTCGAATGTAGAGATTACTATGCTTCTTGACAATGGAGTTGATCTTCACAGCTATCAGCCAACAGCTGAGGATATTATGAAGATTGCTTCATGTGACTTGTTTATTTATGTTGGTGGCGAATCAGATGAGTGGGTTGAGGATGCACTTGCAGAGTCAACAAATCCTGATATGAAGGTAATCAATCTCTTAGAAACTTTAGGCGACAAGGTCCAGGAGGAAGAAGTCGTAGAGGGAATGGAAGCTGAGGAAGAAGAGGAAGAAGAAGGCGAAGAAGGTGAAGAGGAAGAAGTAGAATATGACGAGCATGTTTGGCTTTCTCTTAAGAACGCTGAGATTCTTGTAGATGAAATTGCAAACAATCTTGCAGAGATTGATGCAGATAACGTAGATACATACAAGACAAATGCTGCAAATTATGTAACTGAGCTTACAGCTTTAGACGAAAAGTATGCAACTGCAGTTAGCGAAGGAACTGCAGACACAATTCTATTTGGTGACAGATTCCCATTTAGATATCTTGTAGACGACTATGGATTGAATTACTATGCAGCATTTGTAGGCTGTTCAGCCGAGACTGAGGCAAGCTTTGAGACAATCAATTTCCTTTCAGAAAAAGTAGATGAGCTTGGCTTAAAGACAGTGCTTACTATTGAGAATTCAGATCAAAAAATAGCTGAGACTATTATTTCTAATACAAAAAATAAGGATGCTCAGATTTTGGCAATGGATTCTATGCAAACTACAACAAGTGAAGATGTTGCAAATGGTGTTACATATCTTGGTGTAATGGAAGAAAACTTAAAGGTTCTTACAGAAGCTTTGAAGTAAAAAGGAGATACTATGGCTATTCTAACAGCTAATGAGCTGGCAGTAGGTTATGAAAGACAGCCGGTTCTTAAGAATATAAACTTTCAAATTGAAGAGGGAGATTATTTTTGTATTGTAGGAGAAAATGGTTCTGGTAAAACAACCCTTATGAAGACCATTCTTGGTCTTTTGCCTCCGGTGGAAGGTTCTATAGAAGTGGGGCAGGGACTTATGAAAAATCAGATTGGATATTTACCACAGCAGTCTGATGTGCAGCGAGATTTTCCTGCTACAGTATATGAGATAGTTCTCTCAGGCTGCCAGAATAGTCTAAAGGGATTTTTTTACAGCAAGACCCAAAAGAAAATGGCCCTTGAGAACATTGAAAAAATGGGAATATCTCATTTGAAAAACAAGTGCTACAGGCAACTATCAGGTGGACAGCAGCAGCGAGTTCTATTAGCCAGAGCTCTTTGCGCTACCACCAAAGTGCTGCTTTTAGACGAGCCTGTGGCAGGCCTAGACCCTAACGTAACAAAGGAAATGTATGAATTAATTGGTCAGCTAAATTCCCAGGGCCTTACTGTCATCATGATTAGTCATGATTTGGAAAATGTAAAAAAATATGCCACAGCGATTTTTGACGTAAATAAATTAGATGACATAAAAATATCAGATGAAATTCAGTCAAGCAAGGAGGTGGGAGCATGCTAGAAAAATTAACTTTGTATATGACTTTTCCATATGTCAGATACGCCTTGATTGTAGGTACATTAATTGCTCTATGCTCCTCACTGCTTGGCGTAATACTTGTACTTAAAAGATTTTCATATATTGGTGATGGACTATCACATGTGGCATTTGGCGCCCTAGCCATAGCCACAGTCCTTAATTTTACCAACAGAATGATTATCATTCTCCCTATTACAGTACTTACAGCAATACTAATACTGAAGAATGGAAACAACTCAAAGGTAAAGGGGGATGCCGTTATAGCCATGCTATCTGTAGGTGCATTAGCCTTTGGATATTTACTTATGAATTTATTTCCTGCATCGGGAAATGTATCAGGAGATGTATGCTCCACACTATTTGGCTCCACCTCACTTCTGACACTTACAAGCTCAGAGGTATGGGTAAGTGGAATCCTATCTATCCTAGTAGTGGTCGCATTTATCTTTTTATACAACAGGATATTTGCAGTTACATTTGATGAGGACTTTGCCCGTGCAGTGGGTACAAAGGTAAGTGTTTACAATCTACTCATAGCAACAATAACAGCTGTAATTATCGTACTTGCAATGAACCTAGTTGGCTCGCTGCTTATATCGGCCTTAATAATTTTTCCGGCCCTTTCAGCAATGAGCATACTAAAAAGTTTTAAAGCAGTAACAATTTTTTCAGCTATCATTTCTGTCACATGTGCACTGATTGGATTCTTGGTTTCCATTTTACAGGGCACACCAGTAGGCTCAACCATTGTTGCTGTTGATGCAATAATGTTCATAATCTGTTACATAGTCGGTAAAATCAAGGGATAGGAGTACTTATGAAAAAAATCAATGTAATAATTCTAAGCGCGCTTTTGGCATATAGCCTAGTGGCCTGCGGAAACTCATCAGAGAAGAAGGCCTCAAAAGAGGACTCACAAACTAATACATACGCTTCAGCAGACATATCAGATGACATCACTGCAGTAGATGATATCCAACTACAGGAAGAGGATCCCAAAGAAGTACAATCTGTAGCCGGTGACCCAAGTGTAGACGTTGACTTAACAGTACTTTCATCTACCCTCATTTACTCTGAAGTCTTCAACATGGTTACATCCCCAGCAGACTACGAAGGCAAAACTGTAAAAATGGAAGGCACCTGCAACATGTACCAGGACCCTGACACAGGCAAAAAATACTACGCCTGCATCGTACAGGACGCCACCCAGTGCTGCTCCCAAGGCCTAGAGTTCGTCCTAGACGAAAATACATACACCGAAGACGACTACCCAAAAGTAGGTGACGAAATCACCATCAAGGGAACCTTCACCACCTACCAGGAAAATGGAAACACCTACCTAACAATGCTTGATTCCACTTTAATCTAGCAACCAAACCGTCATCGCATATTTTTTTTATGGCCCCTCCACCGGCCCCGCCCCAAGGCTCTTAGAGTATCAACGCATGAATATTTTGTTTTTCTACTGCGCAAATTGTCGCCATACATTTCATGTGTCTTTCTCAAGCCTTTACAGTTTTCAAAAAGGTAGCTTATGTGTGGACACTCGGTACACTATGGTGGCAGTTTAAAAATGGTTCTGAGGGTGTTATGGGCGATTTTGGAATGAGCTTAGAAAAATAAAAAAGAGTTTTGTAATTTATTGGCACGAGCCGCCACGGACGGCGGCGAGAGTGCGTAAGCAACAGGACGTTGCATGGAGTACGGCGCCAATATATACAAAACTCTTTTTTTAATTTTTCTTAGCGAATGTATCATGAGCCCATAGCACCCTCTTTAGAATCATTTTGTAGAACTGCCATTGATATTAAATAGGTGTCCACACAACAAAGCTACATTTTTGAAAACAGTTCATTCTTAGAAAGACACATGGCTGTTGTCAATTTTTGCGCGTGAAAAACTAAAAATATTCGCGTAATCGATACTCTAAGAGCCTTGGGGCGGGGCCGGTGGAGGGGCCATGTAGATTATGGTAGGCGGTGACGGTTTGTGATTGATTAAATTGGAAAGTGGGTGTATTATTTAGGTAGGTATTTCGAACGTAGTTTCGGAACGGTTATTCGATTTTGGCGAGAGTGGAGTAGTTTTTTGGTTTATGAAGCAGTATATGGTTATAGATTTAAAGAGTTTTTATGCTTCGGTGGAGTGCGCGGACAGAGGGCTGGATCCTATGAAGGACAATTTGGTGGTGGCAGATGTGGCCAGGAGTCGGGGCACTATTTGTCTTGCGATTACGCCGGCTATGAAGGCACTTGGAGTGAAAAATAGGTGCCGTATATTTGAGATTCCAAAGTCTATAGAGTATATTGCGGCAGTGCCTAGGATGCAGCGCTATATTGATGTGTCGGCGAAGATTTATGAGATATATCTGTCCTATATTTCAAAGGAGGATATACATGTATATTCCATAGATGAGGCGTTTTTAGATGTTACGGCGTATCTGGATTTGTACGGGATGAGTGCCCATGATTTGGCTATTAAAATCATGGATGAGATAAAAGAAAAGCTCAAGATTAGAGCTACTTGTGGTATAGGCACTAATATGTATTTGGCCAAGGTGGCACTTGATATTTTGGCTAAGCATTCGCCGGATTTTATAGCTGAGCTTGATGAGGAGAGCTTTAAGAGGCGACTTTGGAAGCATAAGCCATTGACTGATTTTTGGAGGATAGGTCCAGGGACTATGAGGCATTTGGCTACACTTGGACTTTTTACCCAGGAGGATATTGCTAAGGCACCAGAGAAGCTGCTGCTCAAGCATTTTGGTGTCAATTCAGAGTTTTTGATTGACCATGCCTGGGGTAGGGAATCCTGCACTATTTACGATATTAAGCACTACACTAATAAGTCCCATTCTCTTTCTTGTGGGCAGGTGTTGATGAGGGATTATACCTATGATGAGGCCATTACGGTTTTAAAGGAGATGGTGGGAGAGCTGTCTTCAGATATGGTGGCCAATCAGGTGGTTAGCAATTCATTTTCACTTTATATTGGATATTCCTATGATTCTTATATGTCTACGGGAGGGGGCACGACCATTCAGGTCAGGACCAATTCAATCCGTATTATGCAGGATGCTTTTGTGCAGCTGTATAAGAAATTTGCCCAGCCAGATGGATTGATTAGGAGATTTAATATATCGGCCAATGGAATCGTGGATGAGTGTTACGAGCAATATAGTTTTTTTGTGGACCCTGTTGTTATGGAAAAGGATAGACAGATTACCAGGTCGGCAAATATGCTTAAAAATAAATTTGGCAAGAATGCCATATTAAAGGGGATTGATTTGCTGGAGGAGGCTACTCAGATGGAGCGCAATATGCAAATCGGTGGTCACCTTGCAAACGGGAGGGATGAGAATGCCTAGAGCAGATAGAGCTAGCCAGTTTATGCCATTTGCGGCACTAAAGGGATTTGAAGAGGCCTTGGCTGCCAAAGAAAAGATAATTGTACCCAAGGTGGAGCTTTCTGAGGATGCACTAGAATACTTGGATTTTCAGATTAGTAAGCTTCGGGTAGGGGATAGGGTTACCGTGGTATATTACGAGGATGATGCCTATGTTAAGAAGACTGGCATGGTTACAAAGATAAATCCACAGGCGGGATATTTGACTGTAGTTACTACGGATATTGGATTTGAAGATATTAGGGATATACAGTTTTAAGCAAAAAATAAGGACACGGTCTGTGCCCTTATTTTTTGTTTTTCTTGTAGATTCTCTTTTCTTCGTACATTTTGCTGTCGGCAATAGAGATGACTTTGTCCAAATCCAATGACTCGTGCATAGTGGTTTCGTAAAATCCTATGCTGGCTGAGACGGTAAATCCTAAGAGATTGCTTTTATCTTTTAGGATTTCATAAATCATAGTTTTTATAAGATTGACATCGCAGTCGCCCAGTATGAAGGCGAGCATTTCATCGCCGCCAAATCTGGCACAGAGAGCACCCTTAGGACAGGCTTCTTTTAGAGATTCAGCCACAGCAGAAATTGCGGCGTCTCCGGCACCGTGTCCTAGATTGTCGTTGATTTGTTTCAGGCCGTTTAAATCAGACATGATGACAGTTGCTTTTCGGCCGTCGTGTTCTGGTGCATATTTTAATTTTTCAAATTGTTCTAGGAAAGCCAGTCTGTTGTAGAGGCCGGTGAGGGCGTCGTGCTGGTAGATTTCCTGAAGCTTGTTTCTCAGATAGTGCTGATAGCGCATGCTGACGTAGCCGCCGATACCCATGCTTAGGCTGTTGGTTATGCTAGGTGTTTTGGCGTATTCTATCATCTGGTATCGAGGATATGTATAGCAGACAAATCCAGGGGATTTACCCATATAGTCAAGGCTGTTGTAAATAATCGGATAGCCAAGCTCTAGAATCTGATCAAGATTAGGCATTATCTCATCTGGGTTGTATGGTTTAATGCCTTCCTTTGAGTCGTAGGCATCATAGAAAATTACTTTCTCACCTGGCTCTATGTCCTCTAAGAAGAAATTGTTTTCTAAATCAAGACAGGACTTTTCAATTACGCAGCACACGTAATCTGTCATAGGATTTCTCAGGTAGTGGATGCATTCGCTCAGTGTCTGGCTGGCCATGACTTTTGCTGTTATGACCTGCATAATATGGATGTCATCCTGATGGTGATAGAATCGGTTGTTTAGACCACTTATGGCTGAGAGTAAATCCTGGGTGCATCGAGGGCAACCGCAGGATTCATTAGGAATAAATTTTGGTTCAACCCATCTATCTAGATTTCTGTTGCCATCAAGTACAGATAAAATTGTATCCATTATTGTGGCTGCAAGATCTGCACTGTCAGTTATTGAGGTGGTAATTCCAGGCATAGACCAAAAGGCCTCGTCGATTCCGTCGAAGCCACTTACAATAACCTGTTCTGGAATTTTAACTCCTGCACTTTGGAATACGTCACAGACATTGATGGCCATTATGTCGTTGGCACAGATAACTGCCTCAGGTAATGTGTCACGCTTAAGAAGCTCATAGGCAGCCTCGCGGGAAGGCACAGACCAAAAGTCACCGTAGCTTAGCATAGAGTCATCGTACGGGATGCCATTTTCCGCGATGACCTTTTTAAAGACTTCAATTCTCTCGTTTGAAAACTCGCTAAAACGCTTTCCGGCCATAAAATGAGGGCGAGTGACATGATGGTCCTCGATTATATGGCGGACAACTTTTTCAAAACCCGTTTTATAATCATATCGAACCAAGGAAACATTTTCGTATTCTCCATCTACGATAATGGTTGGCACCTCGGCTTCGTTGGCTTTGTTTATGATATTTTGAACGGTGTTACGACTCTTGATTTTTTCATCTCTAATCACAACAACATCAACTTTGTCATAGGGAATCAAATCAAATACTTTTGTCTCTGCAAGATTATCTCCGCTGTTGCCAATCTCATTGTTTATAGCATAAATGAACATGCGACAATCGTGAACCTTTAAAAGTTCATTAAGCTCAGTGACAAATTTGAATTCCTGTGAATCGTAAACACGATATTCGCATAAGGCTATAATCGTTTTTCCGTTAATCATCTTTCCTCCCAATACTTATGCCCTTGAATTAGCTGTCTTGAAGTATTTTACTATATGATTATGAATTTTCTGTTTCTATTGCGGGTGGAGGACTGTGAATAGTAACTGGATTACAGGTTTCTTTGTGTTTAATGTAAAACAGGGAAGGATAAGGTTGCTTATATTTTGTTAAATGCATACTATATTTATAGAGGGGACGTACAAAGGAGAGTAATTATGAAAAAAAGATTGTTAAGTTTGGTTCTTGCTACAAGTTGTATATTCGGACTGGTAGCATGCAAGGACGATGAGAAATCGCAAAAAGACGAAAAGGATTCAAAGACAGAGAATTATGCATCAGGTCAGGAGTCTTCAGATGAGGGTGATATCGGGCTAGGCAAACAGGAATATATTGTAAATTCAATCTATGAGTCCAATACACTTTATGCTTTTGATGAAAATGGAAACAAGCTAGAGGAGTTTAATGTAGATAAATTAAATGAATATATGGACAAGGCTGGCTATAAGCCAGATTTTGTAAGGGTAAGTGCTGCAGATGATGGTGTCTTATATTGCCATTATGCAGATTATGATAATGATGACTATAAATTTTTAGCTTTAGACTATAAAACCGGTCAGGTAGAAGCCATAGATGGATTGCTTGATAATGCAAGTACTGTAATCAGTTGTTGCTATGATGGCAAGATATATTCTGCTAAATATGATTTTGATACAAACGTATATCAGGAAACGGCTTATGAAAAGGATGGAGATGACTTTTCATTTAAAGAAGTTAAAGACGAGGAAATTGAGATTGAAAATCATAATGTTTTATACAACGGAGATGGCAAAGTAAACCTTGCAAATCGAATGTTTGATGACATAGGATTTGCCCTTGTTGAAATACGAATCAATGACAAGCGAGACGGAATCGGCAAGCTTACTTCGGATGGGAAGGTAGAGAAGGTTGAAGGATTCAAAGAAAAAAGTTATAGTTCTAAATGCTACAACGAGAACTATTTTGTCTTCAGTTGCTATGATGATGAGACATATACAGATGAGGGATTTTTTGTCTATGATTTTGCCTCAGGAAAAACAGCTGAGTTAGACATACCTGTTGATGCATCTATAATCGGAATGCAAAATGATACTTTCTATTACCAGGCAAAATCTGATTCCTGGGAAGATGATTTGGATTACAACATTTATGCTTATGATTTAGATACAAATAAATCAGAGTGTATTTATACAGTTGAACACGTGGCTGGTGCTGGCAGTTTATTTACTTACACAGTTGCCTATGGTGATACAATTTATGTAGCCAATGTAGATGGTGAGCAGTTAAAGCTTTATAAAGTGGATAAATCAGGTGATATAAGGGATTTAGACTGCCCAATCAAAACATATAGCGCATTTAAATATGGTACGGTTATAAGTGATTATAATGAAGTTAAATGTGAATACTGCGACGCTACTCTATATACAGTATATGAAGAAGCTTTTGTATTAGATGACAAGTACTCACCTTATGCACAGCAGATTAATGATACATTAAAGGCTAAGCTTGATGCTGCGATGGAATATACTCCTGAGCAGAGCGAGTGCGAGTATCATCAGGAGGAGATTGATCAAGAGTCAGATGATGAAAGTGTTTCTGATGTTAGAATTATAAATGACCAGTATTTGATTATTGATATGGACTCTTATTGGTATGGTGGTGGAGCTCATGGCATGCCAGGTATGGGGGAGTACATTTTTGATTTGACTACTGGCGAAGAGCTTACATTTGCAGATTTCTATTCTGGCACAGAAGAGGACTTTAAGAATCTTGTAGCCACAAAGGTTAAAGAAGATTTTGAGAGCCAAAGCGCTGAGGGTCAGACTCCTTATTACTTTGCTGAGACTGCTGAGGATATTTATAACACTGCATATGATTATGTATCTTTGGATAATGCTAATATACTTTTCCAAGAGGACAAGGTAATTTGCTACTTCTATCCTTATGATTTAGCAAGCTATGCCGATGGATTCCAGTATTATGAATTCACATACGAGGAAATCTTAGGCACAAATACATTAACAAGATAATTATTGGAGATGAATATGGCTTTAATTAGTGCATTTGATGTGTTAGGCCCTAATATGATTGGACCATCTAGTTCCCATACAGCTGGTGCTAGTTCTATTGCTTATTTGGCATGGAAGATGGCTGGCGGCAATATAAAAAAGGTGAAGTTTATTCTCTACGGTTCTTTTGCAGAGACTTACAAAGGGCATGGTACGGACAAGGCACTGTTGGGTGGTATTCTAGGATTCAAAACCGATGATACAAGGATTAGAGATTCCTTTGCCATTGCAGAAGAGAGAGGCGTTGAGTTTACATTTGAGATAAATGAAACAGAGACGGACATTCATCCTAATACAGTTGATATTTTTATTGAGACAGAAGAGGGCAGAGCTCTTGATATAAGAGGAGAATCAGTGGGAGGCGGCAAATGCCGCATAGTGAGAATTGACGGAGTACCTGTTGATTTTACCGGCGAGTACAGCGCTGCCATTGTAGTTCAAAAGGATATGCCTGGTGTAATTAAGCACATTGCTAGCGCAGTTAGCGACAGAGATATTAATATTGCATTCATGAGACTTTTCAGGGAGGGCAAGCACGAGAGAGCCTATACAATTGTGGAGACAGATGGCACCTTGCCTGATGATTTAAAGGATGCAATTCTAGATAATCAGTACGTTGAAGATGTAATGATTGTACAAATTTAGTTGTAAAGAGGCTTTGTATGGATTTTAAAAAAGCAGCAGAAATGCTAGCACTTTGTGATAGCAATAATATGACAATATCTCAGGTGATGAAGCAGCGTGAATGCCATGTGTTTGAGACCACCGAGGAAGAGATAGTAACAAGGATGGAACAGGCATGGCAGATTATGAAGGATTCTGCCACTGAGCCTACTACAAAAGCTGTTAAATCAATGGGCGGACTGATTGGTGGAGAGGCCAAGAAATTGACAGACCATCGTCTAGCTCAAAAGAGCATACTTGGTGATGTGGTAAACAAGGCAATCACCTATTCGATGGCTGTTTTAGAGGTTAATACATCAATGGGCCTTATTGTGGCTTCTCCAACTGCAGGCTCTGCAGGAGTTCTGCCGGGAGTTATGCTGGCACTTCAGGAGGAGTACAATATCCATGATGACAGAATTATAGATGGACTTTTCAATGCCAGTGCCATTGGCTATCTTGCTATGCAAAATGCAACAATAGCAGGAGCTGTGGGTGGATGTCAGGCGGAGATTGGCGTAGCTGCAGCAATGGCTGCCAGCGCGGCAACAGAGCTTATGGGAGGTACACCTCTTCAGTGTACATATGCAGCTTCTACTGTTCTTATGAATATGCTTGGACTGATATGTGATCCTGTGCTGGGGCTTGTGGAATATCCATGTCAGAATAGAAATGCATCTGGTGCAGCCAATGCTCTCATTGCTGCTGAGATGGCCCTTGCAGGCATCACCCAGATGATTCCTCTTGATGAAATGCTTGAGTGTATGTATAACGTGGGCAAGCGTCTACCTGCGGAATTCAGAGAGACGGCAAAAGGTGGTTGTGCCACAACACCTACTGCTTGCGCCCTTTGCAAATCGAAATAATAAATGATTCTATAGCGGCTACTAGCCTTTTATAAGGGCCTAGAATGCCGCTTTTTTTAACGAATAAATAAGCAAGCTCTGCAAGAGCTATACCTGCAAATGTGTCCACTATAACGTGCTGTTTTGTGGTCAAAGTAGAGATGCAAATGGCAAGTGCGATAATAACAGAAAGTACCTTGTACCATCCAGGCACGGCCTTTTGCTTTCTTACAGCAATTACACAGAACCAGCTTGTGAGACAGTGAATTGATGGGAAAAGATTGTCCGGGGTATCTATAGAATAAAGAAATAGCATTGCTTTATTCATAAGGCCTGTGTCAGCAATCTCAGGGCGCACAATTGTAGTAGGAAATGCAACAAACAGAATGAAACATACTATCTTTGCACAAAGGTCTGCACACAAAAAAGCTGCAGCTTCTTCCTCAGCCTGAATAGCACCAAGAGCGTAGTTTGCTATCCAGTAGATATAGCAGCCTAAATAAATGATTACAGTCCATGGTACAAGAGGGATAATATAGTCAAGTTTAATTGACATATTATAGTGATGGAATCCGCTTGTTATAAGGCGGGTCCCGTAATATGTGATGCAATTAAAACCAAATGCCAAAAGAACCATTATGATCATTCGAAGTGGAGTTGCTTTATTTTTATCTAGTTTCATATACTCATTCTCCATTAAAAATCTATTTACCATAATATTGAATTATGTGTATATAATCAATCCAATCACAGAAATTTAAGAAAAAGTTTATTGTATTTAATAATTAATATAGGTACTATTTTCTTAAAGCGTATATTATTCGCTGGAAGGGATTATTATGGATGGTGTTTTTGATTATATAAAATGGTACGGTGAGTTTTCCTTTGAAGACAAGGCTCTTACAGAGGTAGACAATTTTATCCTTACAAAAATTGCATATTTGATAATAGAAGGAATCGAGTTTGACAAGCCTCATAGATTTAGGGATGTTGTGAAAAAATTGGAGGCTACTTGCGGTATTAGAGGCTGTTTTTACGGCAAGGAGCAGATAGTTATTGATGCTGCCAATTCCAAAAGATATGGGGATATGTATGTCAGCAACTATTTAGATATATACGACCAGAGTATTTCTGCCCAGTTTGCAGCCATGACATTTGATCTGACAGATGATGTGAGATTTGTAGCATATCGTGGTACTGATGAGACTTTGGCAGGTTGGAAAGAGGATTTCATGATAAGCTTTATGGAGACAGAAGCTCAGAAGAAGTCCTTAGAGTATTTGAAAGATAGTTTTGATGGAGTTCACAAGGTATACGTAGGTGGCCACAGCAAAGGAGGCAATCTAGCTCTCTATGCGGCAGCCCATCTGGAGGATGAGGAGCTTCAAAAGCAGCTTAAATACGTATATATCAATGACGGACCAGGTCTTTGCCCAGAGGTTTGCGACAATACCTGCGTAGCCCGTATTAAGAATAAAGCTATGAGATTTATGCCGGAGTATTCTGTCTTTGGCAAGCTTTTTGAGGAGACTCAGATTCCTGGGAAGATAGTAAAAAGTAGCGCAGAGGGTGTGGCTCAGCACGATTGCGTAAGCTGGGCAGTTGACCATGGTAATCCAGACTACAGCGATAGCTTTTCTCCGGGAAGTGTTTTTATAAATCAGATTCTAGATCAGTGGATTGAAAGTGTTAACAATGAAAGACGTATAAGTTTTGTAAACAATCTATTCAACTCCATAGAAAAAAGTGGTTATACCACAACCACTGAGATTATGGAAAAGGGACCTTTTGCCATTGAAAAGATACTTATTAAGCTTCTAGCTCTTGATAAAAAGACCGTTAGAACTCTTATGAAGCTTCCTGTCACAGCAGCTTTAGATAGGGCTCCGGATGAAGAAAAGGTCAATATTATTCGCAAAAAGGTTAAGAAAAAAGAGTGGCTGTCATCAATATGTATGATTTTGCTTAGCGTCATTCTTTTTATGGTGCCTGAATATATACTTCAGGTGGGCATTAGTCTAGTATTGCTTGCCATAATTCTTTTTGAAATAGGCGTTACTATCAGACACTTGTACAAGGCAGGGGGGAACCTGCAGGAGGAATCGGGGCGAGTCTATGTATGCATTGTAATGATAGGCGTATACGCGATGCTTCTAGTTAAAGAGGATGCACTTTTCTTTATAGGAAGTGTGGCTATTGGCGTGGCATTCTTGTTCTGGGCCTATAGAAATGCCATAGCTTACAAGAATTTGTGTGCTAACACAGAGAAAAAGGACCAGCGACTGGAAAAGGTAAAATTACTTGTAGAAATTGTTGTTTTAATTATCCTAAGTGCCTTTATTTTTGTGGCGCCAAAGGATACACTTACTTGGTATATGACTTTCCTTGCAGTAGTTTTTCTGGTTGACGGAATTGTAAACCTGATAATAGTTTTGCGAAATTTAATTTTACAAAATCGAAAATAGGTGTTACAATATCTCTGACTTCATGTGGAATTATTTAGGAAACAGTCCACAGGAATCTGGCATGGCCAGAAAGCTTTTTTGGAGGTTATATTAAGGAAATGAAAGAGTATAGAGAAGAGTTTTTTAAGGGTGAAAGAGCGCTTTTTGCAGTAGATGGCGCCAAGATATATGACTGCATTTTTGACGAGGGTGAGTCACCACTAAAGGAGAGCAAAAATGTAGAGATATATAATTCTCAATTCAAATATAAATACCCAGTTTGGTATTCTAACAATGTTCTGATTCAAAACTGTAATTGGCTTGAGATGGGACGTTCCGGAGTTTGGTACACCAATAACATTACAGTTAAGGACTCTCTTATTACAGCACCAAAGAATTTCCGCAGATGTGACGGAGTAACACTCGATAATGTTTCTCTTACAAATGCGGAGGAGACATTCTGGAATTGCAAAAATATTACTCTTAAAAATGTCAATGCCAAGGGTCATTATTTTGCAATGAACTCCGAGAATATTCAGGTTGATGGCCTCAGACTTGACGGTAATTATTCTTTTGATGGTGCTAAAAATATCACTATCAGAAATTCAGTTTTACTTTCTAAGGATTCATTCTGGAATGCAGAGAATGTAACTGTTTACGATTCTTATATCTGTGGTGAGTACTTAGGTTGGAATTCAAAGAATCTTACATTTGTAAATTGTACAATCGAAAGTCTCCAGGGACTTTGCTATATTGATACTATTACAATGAAAAACTGCAAGTTGATTAATACAACTTTAGCATTTGAATATGCTAAGAATATTGATGCAGAGATAACAAATAAAATAGACAGTGTATTTAATCCAGAAAGCGGAGAGATTAAGGCGGCAGAGATTAAGACACTTATCGTTGAAAAGGATCAGGTAGACCCATCTAATACTAAGATTACATGTGATGCAATCGGCGAGAAGCAGGATGTGGTTGAATGGAGACGAACTAACTAGAACTGGAGGCATATATATGGGAAAATACGATTTTGATAAGCAGATTGATAGACGAGGCAGCGGTTCTTTAAAGTGGGATGTGGCTGAAAACGAGCTTCCTATGTGGGTGGCTGATATGGATTTTCAGGCTGCTCCTGAGATTAGAGAGGCTCTTAGTGCAAAAATAGAGCACGGTGTTTTTGGCTATTCTGATTTAGTTCCAGAGTGGTATAGCGCTTATCAAAATTGGTGGAAGAATCGCCATAATTTTACAATCCAAAAGGAATGGCTGGTTTTCTCCACAGGTGTAATTCCATCTCTTTCTTCGATTGTTAGAAAGCTTACTACACCTAATGAAAAGGTTATCCTACAGACGCCGGTTTACAATATTTTCTTTAACAGCATTGTAAATAACGGCTGTAAGCCTCTTGAGAATCCATTGAAATATGAGAATGGAGAGTATTCAATGGACTTTGAGGACCTAGAGGAAAAGATGGCTAATCCACAGGCTACTCTTATGTTTTTGTGCAACCCACAGAACCCAGCATCTAAAATCTGGGATAGAGAGACTTTGGCAAAAGTGGGTGAGCTTGCCAAGAAATACGGAGTAGTTGTTGTTTCAGACGAGATTCACTGCGATATTACAGCCCCTGGTACTGAGTACATTCCTTTTGCATCAGTATCTGAGGATTGCGCGATGAACAGTATTACCTGCATTGCACCTACTAAGGCGTTTAATATTGCCGGACTTCAGACATCAGCTGTTTTTTCTGCTAATCCTTTCCTTAGACACAAGGTATGGAGAGCACTTAATACTGACGAGGTTGCAGAGCCAAATGTATTTGCGCAGACTGCTACAATTGCTGCCTTTACTAAGGGGGCAGATTGGCTTGATGAGATGCGTCAGTATGTATTTGAAAATAGAAAGATAGTAGAGGATTATGTGGCAAAGGAAATCCCTGGTATTTCTGTTGTAAAGGGGGATGCGACATACCTAGTTTGGATTGATATTAAATCACTTGGCAAATCAAGCGATGAGGTGGCTCATTTCATCAGAAAGGAAACAGGATTATATATCACCGAGGGTATTGAATACGGTGAGGCCGGCAGATACTTCCTTAGAATGAATGTTGCCTGTCCAAAAGCTACTCTTATGGATGGACTAGAACGCTTGAAAGCTGGAATAAACATGATTAACGCGCATTAATTAATATTGTGTGAACAACTATTAAAAATAAGACCCTAGCGCTTGCTAGGGTCTTACCTATTTAACTATTCAACTTTGTGTATGAAATTAAGCTGGTCTAGTCGCTTCATGTAGGTGCTGAGGCGCTCATAAAGAGGCTCTGCTTCATCACCGAATTTATCGTGGACTAGAAGGCCTATGTCATAGATGCTGCGTTTGCCATCGATAGAAGAGAAGATAAAACTTCCAAGTCCTTCTAAAGTGATATGGCTAACAGCCGGCTTTTTGAAAAACTTCTGAGCTATACGATTGGTAAAGCCCTTATTTTCCATTTCTACAACTACCTGTCCCGATTCATTTGTGGACCAGGACAAGTCTTCTTTTATAGCATATACAAAATCTAAATAATTGTTATTATTTTTCATTCTTTTTTCCCATTGCTGACTTTAAAACAGCTGCTGATACAAGGATGATAAGAATAAGTGCTGGGATATTTCCTGTAGGAATTACCGCGCTTAAGTTCATAGCATCTGTAAGACCAGTTACTGTAAGGATAGCAAGTAATACACCTACGATACCCTCACCAGCGATAAGACCTGAGCAGAAGAGGATACCCTTTCCTGACTCATCGTTCTGAGCACCGAACTTCTTGTCAGCAAACTTTCTGATGAGACCACCAATCATGATTGTTGAAGAAAGCTCAAGTGGAAGGTAGAGACCGATTGAAACAGGAAGTGCTGCAATACCAAGGATTTCAACAACGATTGAAATAAATGCACCGATGAAAATAAGTGCCCATGGAAGCTTGCCGTTCATAACACCTTCGATGATCATCTTCATCATTGTAGCCTGTGGAGCTGCAAGAGCATCTGAACCAAAGCCATATGCTGAATCAAGAAGAATCATAACACCACCGATTGCAAGAGCTGCTGCGATAGTACCGAAGATCTCACCGATCTGCTGCTTCTTAGGTGTAGCACCAAGGATGTAACCTGTCTTTAAATCCTGTGATGTATCACCAGCCATACATGCTGCAATACAGATAACAGAACCGATTGCGATAGCACCCTGCATACCGTGTACGCCTGTGTCGCCAAGAACCTTAAGGATGATTGTTGCAATAAGGATAGTAGCGATTGTCATACCTGAAACTGGGTTGTTTGAGCTACCTACAAGACCAACCATACGTGAGCTTACGGCACTGAAGAAGAAACCGAAGATTACGATGATGATTGCACCAACTAATGTAACAGGTACTGCAGGTACAAGCCAGATTGCAAGGATAAGTAAAAGGATTCCGCCAAGTACTACGCGGATATCTAAATCAAGAGCTGTACGCTCGCTAGAAGTCTGACCAGCTGTCTTGATGCTCTTGATAGAAGCTACGAAAGTTCTAACAATAAGTGGAAGTGTCTTGATCAAGCTGATGATACCAGCTGAAGCAACGGCACCAGCACCGATGTACTTGATGTAGTTAGACCAGATTGCTGCAGCACCGCTTGTAGCATAAAGCTCAGCTACTGAAACGCTTGCAGGATACATAACGATGTCACCACCGAATGTAACGATTGCTGGGATAAGTACGAACCATCCAAGGATACCACCGGCAAACATGTAAGCAGAAATCTTAGGTCCGCAGATATAACCTACAGAAACAAGAGCAGGATAAACCTCTGCTGAGAATTCTGTCTTAAGTGCCTCGATTTTAACTGTGAATACGCTCTGGATAGCAACGAGACCATCAACTACGAATTTAACAATAGCACCGATTCCCATACCAAGGAATACTGCCTTAGCAGAAGAACCACCTTCCTCACCGGCAAGAAGAACCTCTGCACAAGCTGTTCCTTCTGGATAAGGAAGAACACCGTGCTCCTGTACAATAAGTGCGCTACGAAGTGGTACCATGAAGAATACTCCAAGTAAACCACCGAAGAGGGCGATTACTGTAATAGTAACAAGTGAAGGAGTGTCCATTACACCTTCCTTTGCCCAAATGAAAAGTGCTGGCATTGTAAAGATTGCACCAGCTGCAAGTGACTCGCCGGCTGAACCGACTGTCTGTACCATGTTACTCTCAAGGATTGAATCCTTTCTCATGATAACACGGATAACCGCCATTGAAATAACGGCTGCTGGGATAGATGCAGATACTGTCATACCTACACGAAGTCCCAAATAAGCATTCGCTGCACCGAAGATAACGGCTAAGAGGATACCCATGATTATAGATGTAGGTGTCATCTCTGGTGTTATTTCACTGGCAGGAATATAAGGTTTGAATTCCTCATTCATGTCATATACTCTCCTTTATTTTTAAATATCGGTTTAAATTATACCGACACTTTAAAGTGTTTGCAATTTGATGTATTAAAGCGCTAAAGCAAAACTTAAATTCACATTTGAGAAATATGACTCAAACCCGCGAAAAAATCACGAAAAGTTCACAATTAAAAAGTGGACTTTTCAGGGCCTAGAGGGTAATATAAAACATGTTCGTGACGACATAATAAATGTAGGGTAAAAAGTCGTCTTAGACGGACATGTAACAAAAGTAGGGCTTATTAATTGAATAGGGGAGGCACGAGAATGACAGTAGGTGAGATCATTACATGCACAGGACCAGAAGATTTGTACAGAAAAGCTGAGGACTTGCTTCTGAGTGGTATCAAGACAGTGTTTGTTGCGCGAAACACTCTCAAGATCGTAAGCATGCCAGCTTCAGATAAATTGGGTTCATCAAATATTACTGTATTGCAAAAGAAATCATTAAGCATAGCCTAAAGAAAAAGAGTGATGTTTTCATCACTCTTTTTTACTTATGCTAGTATTAAATTACGTTGAGCTTAAGTCTGTTGTAGTCTCGCTCCTCAAGAAGGTCCAAGATACGACGGGCTCTAGAGTACTGAGTCCTATTGATGGAGATAATGCAGACTCGGCTTGCTCCATTGTAAATTCTGCGTCTAAAGAAAGGAACCCTGCGCCATGACTTAGTGAAAGCAACTGACTGCTCTAAAAGCAACTCAGAGGTTCTGTTAGATACGATTCTATTAGTGGTTCTACAAAGGACCACATCATTTCCGATATTCTTTGAAAGTTTTGGCTTCTTATTCATATGTCCTGTCCTTTAGTTTAAATGAATGTCTATTTTTTTCCCCATTGAATTGGCAACCTTCACCAGAAAATCCAGGGATGGATTGTATTTGCCGCTCTCCATACGGGAGATATTGGACTTTTTGGTGCCGGCTATGTCAGCCAGTGCTGACTGAGTCATATTAAGCTGGTGGCGGGTGTCACGAAGCTCCTTAGCGATGGAATTACGAGCCGCTAATGCCTGGGGCGTGACAACTCCATCTGAATATCGATTCTTCATGGCATACCTCAGTTTTATATTATTAAGTTATCATATATGATAACACAAGACAATAGTATTCACAACAAAAACATCCTTTTTTTAATAGGTGGAATGTACTATAATCTTTACTGAGATATTTTTTAATTTTTTAAATAGAAAGAGGTTTTAATATGTACGATTTAACAGGAAAAACAATTGTAGAAATCAAAGATTATGTTAATTCCCTCAGCAACGAGGAGTTAGATAAGTTTATAGAAGAAGTTGATTTTGCAGATTATGATTTTGATCTTGAGGCATTAGATTTACTTACAAGTTCTAGACTTTACGATTACATTCAGTATTCACACGGCGGAGAGGCTGAGATTACTTTCGACTAAAATTTTGACTTGAATCATTTGATGTGGAGGTTGTTATGGTTTCTAAGAAAAAGAAATTTGGTGCATTTATATTTGCAGTGATTTTTTCCATAGCTATAGTAGGTGGCATTTTTGGAGTTTGTTATTACAAGGGGATAGTTTCATATCCTTGGCAGATTAAGAATGTTACCTCTGCTGATAATACCATCGCTTTCTCTAAGGAAGAGACAGTATCAGAACCTGAGGAAGTAGTAGTGGAGGAGAAGCCAGAGGTTAAGCCTAGTGTAGAGACAGAGGAGACTAAGCCAGAGCCTGAGACTACTGTAGAGGAGCCAGAGACCACTGAAGAAGAGCAGGATGTTGATTTTGATTCATTGCTTTCAGAGGATGGCATTGCTAATACTGGTGTGAAAATGGACTATTACGGTGCACTTTCTGTATCAGATGGCAAGCTTGTAGACTCACATGGCAAGGAAGTACAGCTTACTGGTATCAGTACCCACGGAATCAATTGGTTCCCTGAGTTTGCTACATCTGAGACTATTGCAAGCCTTAGAAACAATTTTGGAATCAATGTTATCCGTCTTGCTATGTATACTAGCGATTACAACGGATACTGTGTTGGTGGCAGTGACAATCAAAAGGATTTGATGGACAAAATTTGTAGCGCAGTTGATGCTGCTACAGAGAATGATATGTATGTAATCATTGATTGGCATACATTAAACGATGAGAATCCTAACACATACAAGGCAGAGTCTATACAGTTCTTTGGCGAGATGGTTCGCAAATATAAGGGTAATGACAATGTAATATACGAAATCTGCAACGAGCCTAATGGTGATACTACATGGTCAGATATTAAATCATACGCTAAGGAAGTTATTCCAGTAATCAGAAACGTAGATTCTGATGCTGTTATTTTGGTGGGCACACCTGAGTGGTCTAGCGATTTAGAGTCAGTTCAGGATGATCCGCTTAATTTCAAAAATATCATGTATACATATCATTTCTATGCAGCAAGCCACAAGGATGATGCTAGAGCGGAGCTGGAGAGCGCCCTTGAGGCAGGCCTTCCAGTGTTCATTTCCGAGTATGGACTTGTGTCTGCAGATGGCAACGGAAGTGTTGACACTAAGGAAGCAAAAAAATGGTATGACCTTATAGACGAGTATAAATTATCATCATGTATCTGGAATCTTTCCAATAAGGACGAGGGCTCAGCTCTCATTAGCGCAGATTGCCAGAGTACATTAGATTGGAAATATGAGGACCTTTCAGAGGAGGGCAAGTATTTCTTCGACAAACTTTCAGAGGGGAACAAAACAGAAAATGACAACTAACGAGAAAATTGCAAAGCTCAGAGAATTAATGAGTGGAAGGGGGATTGATATGTACCTTATCCCTACAGATGACTTCCATTCTTCAGAATATGTTGGAGAGCATTTTAAGGCTCGCAGCTTTATTACAGGATTTACAGGTTCTGCTGGCACAGCAATTATAACTAAGACAGAGGCACACCTTTGGGTTGATGGACGTTATTTCGTTCAGGCTGCCAAGCAGATAGCTGATTCAGAGATTATTCTTGAGAGAATCGGTGAGCCAGGTGTTCCAGAAATAGATGAATTCATCGAAAAACATTTTGAAGAGGCGGGTTGCCTTGGATTTGACGGCAGATGTGTTTCTGCTAAAAATGCAGCTAAGTATTATGATATTGCAACTGAAAAGCAGGGTACACTTTTTACAACAGAGGATTTGGTAAATATCATTTGGGAGGACAGACCAGAACTTCCAAAGGCTACTACTTGGGTGCTTGAGGATGAGTACTCAGGAGAGAGCATGCAGGCTAAGATATACCGCATCCGAGACAAGATGAAAAAGAAAAAGGCTGATGCACACCTTATTTCAAGCCTTTATGATATAGCATACATTTTAAATATCAGAGGAAATGACATTGAAAATGTTCCTGTATTTTTGTCTTTCCTTCTTATTACAGACGATAGTGTAATTCTCTTTACAGACACAACTAACTGGCCTGAGGAGGTTATGAGTTATCTCAATGACAATAGCGTCAAGCTCTATCCTTACAATATGGTATATCACTATATGCAGAGTGCTGATATGGCTGACAGAAGAGTTCTTCTGGATGAGAGCCTTATTAATTACAACATTGTCAAGGAGCTTAAGGGCTCAGCTAAAATCATCGATGGCAAGAACCCATCTGAGCTTATGCGTGCTATTAAGAATGAGACAGAGATTAAGAATACTAAAATAGCTCATATTAAGGATGGCGTTGCCTGCACAAAGGCAATTAAATATATAAAGGAAAATATTGGCAAGGTGCCAATGACAGAGATTACTGCTTCTGATTATTATGAAGCTAGAAGAAGAGAGCAGGAGAATTTCCTGGATCTTTCATTTGGTACAATCTCTGCCTATGGCGGCAATGCTGCTATGATGCACTATAGTGCTAAGCCAGGCTCAGAGGCTACTCTTAAGCCAGAGGGATTCTTACTTGTTGATTCAGGAGCACACTACCTTGAGGGTACTACTGATATCACTCGTACAATTGCTCTTGGACCACTTACTCAGCAGATGAAAGAGTACTATACTGTAGTGCTTCGTTGCCATTTGAGACTTCTTGCTGCTAATTTTCCTAAGGGTGTTACAGGAGCCAACTTGGATGTGCTTTCACGTGGACCTGTTTGGGATATGGGACTTGATTATCGCTGTGGTACAGGCCATGGTGTTGGACATATTTTAAATGTTCACGAGGGACCTAATAATTTCCGTTGGAGAGTACCAAAGGGACAGAATGCTGCAGAGCTTGTGCCAGGTATGATTACAACAGATGAGCCAGGTCTTTATATAGAGGATGGATTTGGCATCCGAATTGAAAATGAGCTTCTTTGCGTGGCTGGTGAGACTACAGAGTACGGCGACTTCCGTCACTTTGAGGCAATCACATATTGCCCAATCGATCTTGATCCAGTTATACCTGAGATGATGACAGAGGCAGAGAAGAAGACTCTCAACGATTACCATGCCATGGTTCGTGATACTCTTAAGCCATACCTTACTGATGAGGAATATGCATGGTTGGTTAGTGAGACTAGAGATATATAAAGCAGCTTTTAGCTGTAACGAACATGGTTTATAGAGGATGATGATATGAAGTTACTTTTAATGGATGGTCACAGCATCTTAAATAGAGCTTATTATGGATTACCAGACTTAACAAATAGCGCCGGAGAACACACCGGCGCCATTTTTGGTTTTCTTAATATGATGTTTAAATTTATCGAGGATGAGCAGCCAGATAATTTTGCTGTTGCCTTTGATGTACATGCGCCTACATTTAGACACAAGATGTACGACGCCTACAAGGGAACAAGAAAGCCTATGGACCCTGAACTTAGAGAGCAGGTGCCTCGTATTCAGGAGATTCTCAAGGCTATGGGAGTTCCTGTAATTACAATGGAAGGCTGGGAGGCTGATGATATCCTAGGTACACTTTCTCGCATAGGTCAGGAAAAGGGCATGGATGTGACAATTGTCTCTGGAGATAGAGACTTGCTCCAGCTTGCCACAGACAAAATAAAGATTTCTATCCCAAAGACCAAAAAGACAGGTACAGAAATAGAGAACTATTTTGCTAAGGATTTTGAGCAAGCTTACGGAGTTACTCCAAAGCAATACATAGACGTAAAGGCTCTTATGGGAGATTCATCTGATAATATTCCGGGAGTTGCAGGTATTGGTGAGAAGACAGCCTTTAAGTGGATTGCTCAGTATGGCTCTATCGAAGAGTGCCACGCCCATGTTTCAGAGATGAAAAAGGCTAAGGTGGTTGATAATTTTATAGAGCAGTGGGATACAGCAGTTCTTTCCAAGGAGCTTGCCACTATCAATCTCAACGCTCCAATAGAATTAGAAGAGGGCTCTACAAAGCTTGGCAATCTATTTACCGAAGAGGCATATTTGCTCTGTAAGAGATATGAGCTTAAAAAGCTTCTTCCTAGATTTGAAAATACAGATACCGCAAGTGTTACAGACAACACTGCTGATAGCTTTAAGCGTGTCAATGATTTCTCAGAAGTAGAGACATTCTTTGAGGATATTAAAAAGACAGGTAAGGCCTTTATCGGTGCCAGCATTATGGCAGGGGATGATAAGGTGATTCGCGGAGCAGCACTTTCTGACGGAGAGAGCACTGTTTACGTAGAATGTCAGGGATTTATTTCTGCAGATTATCTGTGCCACAAGTTAATGGAAATTTGCAAGGCCGGTGTGAGACTGTGCTTTTGGGATTTGAAAAATGTAATGCACCTGATTACTAATATTTTGTCAGATGATGAGAAAAAGGCAGTTATGGAAAAGGGCGGTAAGTCCCAGATTTTCCCTAATGCAGTTGATGTTTCAGTTGCAGCTTACCTTCTTAATCCTACTAAAAAGGAATACACAGCTGATGATGTAGCAAATGAGATGCTTGGGATTATCATTCCAGCGGCAGCTGATTTATTTGGCAAGAAAAAGCTGAAGGACGCTCTTTTAGATGATAGCTTACTTGAGGCTGTTACCACATATGCTTGCTACGAGGCTTACGTTGCATATGGGGCCTTTGAAAAGGTGATGGCAGAGATCGAAGCAGCTGGCATGGGACATATATTTACAGATATCGAGATGCCACTTCTCTATACTCTTTTTGATATGGAGATTCAGGGTATCGCCATGGACAAGGAAGCGTTGGCTCAGTTCAGCCAGAAGCTTTCCACCAGAATAGAGGAGCTTGAAAAGGATATATACGCCCAGGCTGGTGAGGAATTTAACATTAATTCTCCTAAGCAGCTTGGTGTGGTTTTGTTTGAGAAAATGGGAATAGAGGGGGGCAAGAAGACCAAGACTGGTTATTCTACTGCAGCAGATGTGCTTGAGGAGCTGGCTCCTGCCAACCCAATCATTGGTAGCATCCTAGAGTATAGACAGCTTGCCAAACTTAAGAGCACATACGCAGATGGATTGCAGCCATGTGTTGGCGAAGATGGCAGAGTTCACTCTACTTTTATGCAGACAGTTACTGCCACAGGACGCATCAGTTCTATCGAGCCAAACCTTCAAAATATCCCTATTAGAATGGAGCTTGGCAAGGAAATCAGAAGAGTATTTTATCCAAAGGATGGATGCGTGTTCTTAGATGCGGATTATTCGCAGATTGAGCTTAGAGTGCTTGCACATATGTCAGGGGATGACAATCTTATCGGAGCTTTTAAGGCAGGGCAGGATATTCATCGTTCTACTGCATCACTTGTATTTAACACTCCATTTGATCAGGTTACTGACTTACAGCGCCGCAGCGCCAAGGCTGTTAATTTTGGAATAGTGTACGGTATCAGCGCATTTGGTCTTGCTAAGGATATTGGAGTTGGGCGCAAAGAGGCACAGGAATATATAGATAATTATCTTAAGGCATACCCTAAGATGCATACATTCCTTGAAGGACTCAAGTCAAGTGCCAAGGAAAAGGGCTATGCAGTTACACTATATGGAAGACGTCGTCCTGTTCCAGAGCTTAACTCATCTAATTTTATGAACAGACAGTTTGGTGAGAGAGTGGCTATGAATTCTCCTATTCAGGGAACTGCAGCTGACATTATCAAAATCGCCATGGTCAAGGTTCATGACAGACTTTTGGCAGAGGGACTTAAGTCCAAGCTCTTGCTTCAGGTTCACGATGAACTTCTAGTTGAAACATATATCGACGAGCAGGAAAAAGTGGAATCTGTTATTAGAGAAGAGATGGAAAATGCAGCTGAGCTTTCTGTTAAATTAGAGATAGATATGAACGAAGGCTCTAACTGGCTGGAGGCTCATTAAAAGCAAGTGATTTCTGCAACTTGATTGCAGAAACGCTTGCCACAGCAGGCCCATTGCCGCAGGCAATTTGCATGGGCCTAGCTTTCCCGTATGCAGGAGTAATGTATGTATTTTATAGGTATAACCGGAGGCGTAGGTGCTGGCAAGAGCACAGTGCTTACCCTTCTTAAGGAAAATTTCAACTGCAAGGTACTGCTGGCTGATGAGGTGGCGGCCCAGCTTATGACACCAGGACACCAGTGCTTTGACAGAGTTGTGGCACTGGGCTGGCCGGAGAGCATTTTAGATGCTCAGGGTCAAATAGACAGACCTAAGATGGCTAGGTTTATGTTTGAGGATAATGACTTAAGACAGCAGGTCAATTCTATTGTTCATCCCGCTGTTGAGGCTGAAGTACTAAATCAGGTAGAATGTGAGCGGCACAGGCACAATATAGAGTACTTTTTCTTTGAGGCTGCATTGCTCATAGAATGTGGTTATGGTAAACTTGTGGATGAGATGTGGTATGTTTTTGCCACCGTTGAAATCAGAGAAAAGCGTCTTATGGAATCCAGAGGGTACTCTAAGGAACGCATTGCAAATATGATTGCATGTCAGCGAAGCGATGAAAGTTTTAGAGCTAATTGCGATTTTGTCATCGACAATAGTGGTAGCCCACAGGAGACATTAGAGCAGCTTAGAAAATATATTAAGTCTAAAGGGGACTAAGTTTATGGAGAAGAAAGATATCGTTTTTGGTCTAGATATTGGTACTAGAAATGTTATTGGTACTGTAGGATATTTAGATGGCGAGGAATTTCACGTAATTGCCCAGAATCTTAAAGAACATGATACCAGAGCTATGCTTGATGGTCAGATTCATGATATCGGCAGAGTAGGAGCTACTTGTGAAGAGGTTAAAAAGGAGCTTCAGGAGCAGACAGGTCTTACTCTTTCGGAAGTATGTATAGCTGCCGCTGGTCGTGTACTTCGTACAATTACAACTCACGTGGAACTTGAGTTTCCTGAAGAGACAGTTGTTACTGGAGAGGATTTACATACCCTTGATATGCTTGGCATTGAGCAGGCCGGCAAGGAGATTAAGGGCGATGAAGACAATAAATACAAGTTTTTCTGCGTTGGATATTCTACTGTTAAATACTATTTAAATGGAGACCCATTCTCATCTCTTGAGGATCACAAGGCTGATGTTATCGGAGAGGATATTATTGTTACCTTCCTTCCTGAGGATGTTGTAGATGGTCTTTATTCTGCAGTTGGCAAGGCTGGACTTTCAGTTGCCAACCTTACACTGGAGCCTATTGCAGCTATTAATGTGGCTATTCCACAGAATTTCAGAATGCTTAATATTGCTCTTATTGATGTGGGAGCAGGTACATCTGATATCTGTGTGACTAAGGACGGCAGCATTATTGCTTATGGTATGATTCCTATGGCTGGAGACGAGCTTACTGAGGTGCTTGTACACGAGTTCCTTGTTGACTTCGCCACAGCGGAGACAATAAAGCGTGCATCAACTGAGGGGGGAGATATTACTTATGAGGATATCATGGGCATTTCTCACACTATTAAATCAGAGGATGTTTGGAAGCTTACAGACCCAATCATGAAAAAGATCGCTGCAGAGGTTGCTGCTAAAATTAAGGAGCTCAATGGCGACAAGTCAGTTTCAGCAGCATTCGTAGTAGGCGGTGGCGGCAAGATTCATGGATTTACAGATGCTCTTGCTGATGAGCTTAAGATAGTTAGCGAGCGTGTGGCTCTTCGAGGAGAAGAGGTTATGAAAAATATCATTTTTGAGCAGGATGATATTAAAAAGGATTCTCTTCTTGTTACACCAATCGGAATCTGCTTGAATTACTTTGAGACCAAGAACAACTTCATCATGATTCACTTCAATGGAGAGATGATGAAGCTCTATGATAATGGACAGCTTACAATTGTGGATGCTGCTATGCAGGCAGGATTTTCTGCTGAGCAGCTTTTCCCACGTCGTGGTCGAGAGATTAATTTCACAGTCAATGGCGTATCTCGAATGATTCGCGGTACAGAAGGGGAGTCAGCAGTTGTCAAGATGAACGGCAAGCCAGTTGGCATCAATACACCTCTTGAGTTCAATTGTGATATTGAGCTTACTCCATCTACCGTTGGAGCAGGAGGCAATGGAACAATAGCTGATTTGGCTGAGTTCACAACTGAGTATCTCTACTTTACAGTGTGCGGTCACAGAGTTAAGTGTCCTAAGTTTGTTGAGGTTAATGGTTCTATGGAGCCACCTACATACTCGGTAAAAGAGGGAGATGTTATTGAGACTCGTCCATTCTACACAGTAGGCCAGTTGGCTGAGTTTATGGATGTTAATGTGGATGAGCGTTACGAGATTTTGGTTAACAACCGTCCATCTAGCTTGGATTCTCTTGTATATGAGAATTTCGTTATCGATTGGACTACAACTACTCCAGTTGCCTTTGGAGACTACGAGGCAGAAGAAGGTGAGGGTCTTCCAGAGGACTTTGTTCCAACAGAGCCTGAGACAGTCTCAGATGTACACACTAAGATGAAAGACGAGCTTCTTGATATGCCTGTTACAATCAACGGCAAAAAGGTAACTCTTAAGGGCAAAAAGGAGTACATCTTCGTAGATATATATAATGTAATTGATTTTGACCCAAGCGAGAGCAATGGTCGTTCACTAATCACTATGATTAATGGACAAAAATGTGGATACTCTGACACACTTCAGGAAAATGATGAAGTGGAAATCAGATGGTCTTCTTTATAAAACAAAGGATTTTAGGTAATGGATTTTTTTAGTATTGCAAGTGGTAGCAGCGGAAATTGTATTTGTGTTGGAGATGACAGCACTCATGTAATGATAGACGCTGGAATTTCTGGAAAGCGCATTGAGGCAGGTATGAATCAATATGATTACACCACAGCTGATATGGCGGGGCTACTTGTCACCCATGAGCACTCTGACCATGTGGCAGGGCTTGGAGTGATTTCCAGAAAATATCACATTCCAATCTATGCAACTGCTGGTACCATTAGGGCAATACGTTCTATGAAAAGCCTCGGAGCTATTGATGACACACTTTTTCATGTTATCAAGGCTGATGAGGATTTCTCTATAGGTAGTCTAAATATTCACCCTTTTAAGATTAGCCATGATGCTGCAGATCCAGTTGCATATCGTATAGAAAATACTAAATCTAAGGTTGCAGTCTGCACTGACTTAGGTTATTATGATGGCTATATTGTTGAAAATTTAACAAATCTGGATGCTATGCTTTTGGAAGCAAATCACGATATTCATATGCTTGAGGTGGGGGCTTACCCATATCCGCTCAAGCAACGAATCCTTGGAAAATACGGACATCTTTCAAATGAAGCCAGTGGTCAGTTGCTTAGTCAGGTGCTTCATGACAATATTAAGCATATATTTTTAGGGCATCTCAGCCATGAAAATAATTACCCTGATTTAGCTTATGAGACAGTTCGCCTTGAGGTTACCATGGACAAGGCGACACCATATTCAGGCTCAGATTTCGATATCACCGTCGCATCACGCTCGGAGGTATCCGAACGCGTAATCGTATAATATGTAACTATGTGAGTAAGTTGGTAGATAACAATTGTTGACCTCGTCAGTAGGTAGCAAGCTCTTAGATTTCTCAAGGGAATCGTTTTAGATGACCGGAGAAATACTAAGGCTTGTTGCCGTAACTGACAAGTAGGTCAAGGATTGTTATCGTAACCAACGTAGTATAGAAAGGGAAAAAAATGGAAAACAAAGTTATTATTACTGTAGTTGGTAAGGATACTGTAGGTATCATTGCTCGTATTTGTACTTATTTGGCTGAAAATGGTGTGAATGTACTTGATATTACACAGACAATTGTTCAGGGATTCTTCAACATGATGATGATTGTTGATATTGAAAAAGCTACAAAGAATTTTGGAGATATTCAGAAGGATTTAGAGAGCCTTGGCAACGAAATCGGAGTTCAGGTAAAGGCACAGAAGCAGGCAATCTTCGACGAAATGCACCGTATTTAATTTACATGGGTGCAACTTTCCCGTATTCACTATAAGGAGTAAATTTTCATGGTAACTTTAAAAGAGGTAATTGAGACTAATAAGATGGTGGAGGAGCAGACTCTTGATGTCCGCACAATCACCATTGGTATAAGCCTTCTTGAGTGCATTGACTCAGATCTTAAGAAGGTTAATGAAAATGTATATAACCGCATCACTACTGTAGCTAAGGATTTGGATAAGGTAGCTAAGGAAATCGAAAGAGACTACGGTATTCCTATTGTTAACCGCCGTATTTCAGTTACTCCTATTGCTCTTATTGGTGGTGCTGCTTGCAAGAAGCCAGAGGATTTCGTTACACTTGCACATACTCTTGATAAGGCAGCTGAGGCTGTTGGAGCTAATCTTATCGGTGGTTACTCTGCTCTTGTTTCAAAGGGTATGACTACAGCAGATGAGATGCTTATTCGTTCAATTCCACAGGCTCTTTGCGAGACTGAGAGAGTTTGTAGTTCAGTTAATTTAGCTTCTACTAAGACAGGTATCAACATGGATGCTGTTCGTCTCATGGGAGACATTCTTCTTCAGGTTGCAGATCGTTCAAAGGACAGAGATTCTGTTGACTGTATGAAGCTTGTTGTATTCTGTAATGCTCCAGACGACAATCCATTTATGGCTGGTGCATTCCACGGTGTTACTGAAGCAGATGCTATTATAAATGTTGGTGTTTCAGGCCCAGGTGTTGTTAAGAAGGCTCTTGAAAAGGTTAGAGGAGAGAATTTTGAGGTTCTCTGCGAGACAATCAAGAAGACTGCTTTCAAGGTAACACGTGTTGGACAGCTTGTTGCTCAGGAAGCATCTAAGCGTCTTGGTATTCCATTTGGTATTATTGATCTTTCCCTTGCACCTACTCCAGCAATCGGAGATTCGGTAGCAGATATTTTATGTGAAATCGGTCTTGAGTATGCAGGTGCTCCAGGTACTACAGCTGCTCTTGCTATGCTTAATGATCAGGTTAAGAAGGGCGGAGTTATGGCTAGCTCTTATGTAGGTGGTCTTTCAGGTGCTTTCATTCCTGTTTCAGAGGATCAGGGTATGATTAATTCTGTTGAGGCTGGTGCAATCACACTTGAGAAGCTTGAGGCTATGACTTGTGTTTGCTCAGTAGGACTTGATATGATTGCTATTCCTGGTGATACTCCAGCAACTACAATTTCAGGTATGATTGCTGATGAGATGGCACTTGGTATGGTTAATCAGAAGACTACAGCTGCAAGACTTATTCCAGTAATTGGCAAGACTGTTGGTGATACAGTAGAGTTTGGTGGATTATTTGGTTATGCACCAATCATGCCAGTTAATAAGTTCTCTTGCGCAGACTTTGTTAACAGAGAGGGACGTATTCCAGCTCCTATCCATTCATTTAAAAATTAAAAATTTTTTAGACGACCGGTTAACTGGTCGTCTTTTTTTGATATAATAGGGATGTGTGCATTGCAATTACAATTTTGTTGTGAGAATACAATAGATTATGGCAGGCCATAATTATGAATAGTAACTGTTTATTCACAATTGATGGCAAGGGGTTTGCTATAATTTATATGATTAAATAGTAGGGGCTATAAATAATGAGTAAAATTTCAAAGGCTAGGCTTATGATGATTGCCACCATTGCAGGTGGTATTCTTGTAAACGTTGTTTTTGCATTCTTGGCTTCTAGACTCAATTTTCCCATTTATTTAGATGTTATAGGGACTATTGGAGTTGCCTTTATAGCAGGCACTCTACCAGCTTTGATTGTGGCAGTGTTTACAAATCTTTTTTGCGTCATTTTTGATGGTATGGCTATGTACTATACCTTAATTAGCATGTTTATAGCTATTATTTCTTCATACTATAGTACAGATAGAGATAATAAAAAAATTTCTAACATAATCAAATTTACATTTCTAATTGGTCTTCTTGGAGGCGTTCTTGGAGCAAGTATTCAATTGTTGCTTCTTGGTAAGCCTGAGTTTGCATCAGTTTCAGATGCATGTGATCTGCTTACTTCTTCTATTGGAACTAATTACTATTTTAACTTTTTCCTTTTAAATTCAGGCTTAAATATTGTTGACAAGGGTATTGCTGTTTTTGTGGTACTTTCAGTTGTCAAATTCATTCCAGTTAAAAAGATAAACACACTTAGAAATCTCGGTTGGAAGCAGAGGCCTCTTTCTAGGGAGACAATGAGAAAATATGGGGCATTAAGCAAGAAAAGCGGAAAGCTTCAGAGAAGATTTACCAGACTTCTTGTGGGAGCAGCGGTAGCTATTACTATTGTCATGGTACTGATTAGTATGAGCATTTATTTTGAACATACTAAAAAGGAATATACTTTAAATGCTCATGGAGCTGTGCGCCTAGCGGCAACTGAAATAGATGTAAACAGAATCGAAGAATTTTCTAAGCGAGGACAGGAGTCTAAGGGCTATGTTGAGACAAAGCTGCGCCTTACTGCTGTTAAAAATAACTATCCTGGAATTAAGCATTTATACGTCTACATTATTAGGGAAGATGGATTACAGGTTGTATTTGATGTAAATGATTTGGAAGAAACTGAGGATGCCTTTGGAAAGGTGATTCCTTTTGATGAGGCATTTGTTCCATATATTGATAGACTTTTGGCGGGAGAGGAAATTGAGGATATCCAGTCTGGTCAAACATTTGGCTGGCAAAATACTATCATGCATCCAGTTGAAGATGCAGATGGTGTTACGAAATGCTATGTGAGAGCAGATGTATCTATGGATATTATTTCCGATTTCATCAAGGAGTATTTGATTAGAATTGTTCTGATTTTTACAGGCTATTTAGCTGTAATATTGGCTATCGGCCTATGGGTTTCCAGATATTATCTTGTTCATCCTATTAATGCTATGGTTGATTGTACCAATAGTTTTATGTATGAAATGGATAATCAGGCTGTTCTTCAGGACAATGTTAAGAAAATCAAGAGACTTAAGATTAAAACAGATGACGAGCTAGAAAATCTTTACAATGCTCTTTGTAAGATGACGGAGGATACTGCTGAGCAGGTCAATGACATTCGCTATCAGAACCAGACTATTAACCAGATGCAAAATGGTCTTATTGTGACCATGGCTGACATGGTGGAGAATCGTGATTCTGACACAGGTTATCACATTCAAAAGACTGCAGACTACGTAAGGATTATCCTAGAGGGACTTAAGAAAAAGGGCTACTATGAAGGTAAGCTCACTCCAAAATTCATGAATGATGTAGTAATGTCTGCGCCACTTCACGATATTGGAAAAATAAACATTTCAGATACTGTATTAAATAAGCCAGGCAAGCTTACTCCTGATGAGTATGAGATTATGAAGACTCACACAACGGCTGGCAAGAACATTATGGAGAAGGCGATTAATACAGTTAAGGGTGAAAACTACCTAAAAGAGGCTAGGAACATGGCTGCATATCACCATGAGTGGTGGGATGGAAATGGATATCCAGAAGGTCTAAAGGGCCAGGTGATTCCACTTTCAGCTAGAGTAATGGCAGTGGCAGATGTGTTCGATGCTCTTACTTCAAAGCGTATATACAAGGAAGCAATGCCTTTTGAAGAGGCTATCGATATTATCAAGCAGGAATCAGGGACTCATTTTGATCCAAAGTGCGTAGAAGTATTTGCAGAGGCAGAAGAAGAGGTTAGGTTAGTACTTAGAAGATATCAAGAGGACTGACGTAAGAGGGGCTAAAGGGGGATTCATATGATGAATAAAAAGTTTGCTAAATATATAGGGGCATTTGCGCTGGCCATGGGACTTACCATGGGCAGCTTTGTTGCTTTTGCTGATGACATCCCTGAGACTGAAACGGCGTCTCGTTTTGGTGGCGGATATGCGGCATCTAAGCAAATATTTGGGGAAGGTTATGCAGCACAGCTATATGATGCAAACAATGGAATGCCAACATCAGATGCCAGTTGCATTTTGGCAGATAAAGATGGCTATATTTGGATAGGAAGTTATAGCGGCATTATCAGATATGATGGAACCAATTTTGTGAGAATGGATTCTTCAAAGGGACTTACTAGTGGAAAGACTCTTTTTGAAGATAAATCAGGCAAAATCTGGGTAGGAACAAATGATAATGGTGTAGCTGTAATATCTGGGGAAGATATTAAACGTTACACATATAAAGATGGACTTCCTTCATCTTCAATTCGTGGCTTTGCAGAGGATAAAAATGGGATTATCTATATAGCAACAACTGGTGGTATTTGCTATTTAGAAGATGGCACCATTAAAGTTATGGAGGATGAGGACCTTAAAAATTGCTATATCAATAGAATCTACTGTACCAGACAAGGCCAGATTGTAGGTGCCACTAAAAATGGAGAGTTGTTCTTAATAAAAGATAAAAAATTAGTTTCATTTAATGCTGGAGAAAGTCTTGGTATAGGAAAGATTACTTCTGTCTATGCAGAAGATAGTACTGATGACTATATATACGTAGGTAACGACCAAGGAAAAGTATATGCTGGCTTTTTTGGCGCAGATGGAAATACTTTTGACGTGAATGTAGAAATGGATGTGTCACCTGCTCTTAATGTAAGTTGGATTTCTAGAGAATGTGAGACTATTTGGGCAATTGCTGACGACAAGGTAGGGTATTTTGATCCAAGAGGCAAGTATAGATTGGTGGAGCATTTGCCAATAGACAGTTCCATTGAGATGGTTGAGTCTGACTATCAAGGAAATCTCTGGCTAGTATCCACAAGGCAGGGCGTGGCTAAGATTGTGACAAACAATTTCCAAGACATAACTGACATGGCTGGCATTGAGCCTGAGGTTGTTAACGCCACATGCTTATACAGGGATAACCTATATGTTGGCACAGACAAGGGGCTTCGAATAATTGATATCAAACGAATGGAGCCTGTAGAAAATGAGCTGACTGAATATATTGGAGATACAAGAATCCGCTGCATTTTAAGAGATTATTGGGATGACCTTTGGATTTGTTGCTATAACAATGCAAAGGGACTAGTTCATTATTCCAAAGATGGAGTCATTACTAATTTCAATGAAGAAAATGGCTTTATTAGCGATGGAGTTCGATGTGGAATTCTTGCAGCTGACGGCCGAGTTATAATTGGTACCAATAAAGGTGTTGCAATTATGAGAATGGGCCAGCTGGAGAAGACCATAACAGAGGAAAACGGTATGGACAATATCGTTATTCTCACAGTAGAAGAGGGATTCGACGGAGAAATACTTGTGGGCACCGATGGCGGTGGCATGTATAGTGTGGTTGATGGTAAGGCAAAAAAGATTACCAGGGAAGATGGCCTTACCTCTGATGTAATTCTTCGAATAAAAAGGGATGAGAAGCGAGGCATATATTGGATTATTACTTCAAATTCAATCCAATATATGAAGGATGGAGTTGTATACGAAATCAAGAATTTCCCTTATTCAAATAACTTTGATATTTATTTAGATTTAGAGGATAATGCATGGGTTTTAGCCTCAAACGGAATATATTGCGCCAATGCAAATGACATGATTCAGAAGGAAACTTTTGAATACAGATTCTACAATAGTGATACAGGTCTTACAAGTGTTCCAACAGGAAATTCATTTAGTGAGTTGGATGGTGGAAATCTGTATATAGCAGGTCGAAGCGGCGTAAACAAAGTATATATTAATAATTTCTCCCACCATACAGGAAGAATTAAAGTGGCAGTAAAAAGTATAGTGGTGGATGATAAGGAGATTAAACCTGATGAAAATGGTACCTATGTGATTCCAGCCACAGATGGACGTATTCAGATTAATGCATCTATTGTTAATTACAATCTGTCCAACCCATTGATACATATGTATCTTGAAGGGAATGAGGATTCAGGTATAACAGCCAATCAATCAGATATGTCAGCCCTTGAGTATACAGGCCTCAAATACGGAGATTACAAGCTTCATATTCAGGTTCTAGATGAGAGCAATGGTACTTTATATCAGGATGAAGTCTTTTTAATTGAAAAACAGCCAAAGCTTACAGAGCTAATGGTGTTTAGGGTTCTTATAGTTGCTCTTATTGCAATAGTGGTAGGCCTTTTGGTATGGAGAGTCATGACAGGGACTGTTATTCGCAGACAGTATAGAGAAATTCAGGCTGCCAAGGCGGAAGTGGAGAAAGCAAACTCTGTTAAGTCCCGATTCCTTGCCAATATGTCTCATGAAATTAGAACCCCTATCAATACCATTATGGGTATGGATGAAATGATGATGCGTGAGGATGCTAGCGATATACCTGCCTCTTATCACAGGGCAATGATGAATTATGCTTCTGGCATTAAGTCTGCATCAGAATCACTTTTGAAGTTAATCGATGATGTACTTGATATGTCACGAATCGAATCTGGAAAGATACATCTTGTTGAACAGGATTACAATCTGGAGGAAGAAATTCGTAACATGATAAAAATGATACGTACAAGGTGTGATCAAAAGGGATTGCTTTTCAATATTGATGTAGATGATAGGTTGCCAAGAGGCTTGTATGGAGATATTGGAAAGTTAAAACAGATTAATTTGAACCTCCTTTCTAACGCTGTAAAGTACACCAAAAAGGGAAGTGTTACCTTTAAGGTGGGACTAGAGGATTTGGATGGAGATAGCTGCATCATTAAATTTGCAGTAAAGGATACTGGAATTGGAATTAAAAAGGAAGATATTTCCAAGGTATTCGAGGCCTTTGAGCGACTGGACGAGGAAGAAAATAGTGGAATACAAGGAGCAGGTCTTGGCCTTGATATATCACGCCAGTTTACAAAGCTTATGAAAGGTGACTTGAAATGCACCAGTGTATACGGCGAAGGCTCTGAGTTTACACTTATTGTTTACCAAAAGGTTGTGGATGCCACACCAATCGGTAGATTTGTTGAACAAAAGGAAGAATATAAGACTGGTTCTTACAAGCCACAATTTATTGCACCGGATGGAGCAGTTCTGGTGGTTGATGATAATTCCATGAATCTTGCTGTAATCAAGGGACTTTTGACATCGACTAAAATGTTTATATCCACAGCTCGCTCAGGTGAGGAATGCCTAGACAAATTAAAATCTACCAACTTCAATGTGGTGTTACTTGACCACTTTATGGAAGGCATGGATGGTGTTGAAACTATGGCTAAAATCAGGGATAGATATCCGGATTTGCCAGTGTTTGCAATCACAGCTAATACAGAAGCTGGAGGCGAGGAGTTCTACCTATCAAAGGGATTTACCGGATATTTTTCAAAGCCTATAGATGGTCAGTTGCTTGAAAAGACAATTAGAAAATATTTGCCTGATGATATCGTGGAGGATATGGTACAATAAGTCCAATTAGGCATACAAGGAGAATGATAAATGCGATATCCAGCTTTTTTGAAAGATAATGGAACTATAGGACTTGTGGCACCATCCTTTGGATGTGCAGATGAGCCATACAAAAGCTGTATGGATGCAGCAGTTTTACGATTTGAGAATATGGGCTACAAGCTTGTAGAAGGCCCTAACTGTAGAAAAAATGATGGTATAGGAATCAGCTCTACACCTGAAAACTGTGGCAAGGAGCTTACAGATTACTATGTAAGTTCAGACAATGACATGCTCATAGCTTGTGGTGGTGGGGAGCTCATGTGTGAGACCCTAGACTATGTGGATTTTGATGCTATAAAATCAGCAAAGCCTAAGTGGTATATGGGCTATTCTGACAATACCAATTTTACATTTTTACTAAATACAATTTGTGATACAGCATCTATCTATGGACCAAGCATTGGCGCCTTTGGACAGGAGGATTTGCATCAGGCTCTCATAGACACAATTGATGTTTTCACAGGAAAAAAGCAGAGGGTCACAGGCTATGATTCCTTTGAAATTGAATCTCTAAAAGATGAGGAGCACCCTTTTGTATCCTACAATCTTACGGAGAAAAAGGAACTTAGACTTTTTATGGGAGAGGCTGAAGTTAATCGCCTGCCAGAGTTTAAGGGAATTATCACTGGCGGCTGCCTAGATTGTCTGGCTAATTTAGTTGGCACCAAATATGACAATGTGGCTGCATTCAATGAAAAATATAAGGAAGTCATCTGGTTTGTGGAGGCCTGTGAATTAAATACAATGTCAATTCGAAGAGCTCTATGGAATCTAGATAGAGCGGGCTGGTTTAAGAATGCCGCCGGCTTCATCATTGGCCGTCCTCTTGCAGCATGGAAACAGGACCTTATGGGGCTTGACCAGTACAAGGCAGTGACAGCAATTCTTGGCAAATATGGCAAGCCAATCGTAATGGATGCAGATGTAGGACATCTGGCGCCGGCTATGCCGATTATCTCCGGAGCATATGCCACTGTAACGGCTGATGCCAATATCGCCATAGATTTTACTTTGAAATAACTGTGATGCCACTAGCAATAAGAATTCATTCTTATGCTGGTGGTTTTTTCTTGTAAAATTAAGGGTAAAAGGGTAAGATAAATAAGATTGGATAATTATAAATAATTTTAGGAGAGAATATGAACGAGGATTACATTTTCGAGGAGGAAGATGAGGTAAAAGTACCACCTGAACCCACATCTTCTTACACCCCAGTAACACCTCCTGGACCTAAGAAAGGACTAGCTGTTACAGCTATGGTTTTAGGTGTTGTTTCACTGGTATTTTTCTTATTTGTGTTTAATATTTTGACTGGAATATCGGCTATTATTCTTTCAATCGTTTATCTGGCTGTCCACAAGGGCAAGGACGGAAAGATAATGGCAGTAGTAGGATTGATCACGGCGGTACTTAGCTTGGTTCTATTTTTTGCTTCCGTTAGTTTAATCCTTGGAAATATAGATCATATAAGACCAGCATCATATGATTTGATGAAAATATCTGGTATGGAAGTTGATAGTGATTATGATTTAGACGTACAGGATACGTTATAGAAAGGAATTTAGGTTTTATGTACAACAAAGTCGATGCAAGCCTGAACTTCGTAGAAAGGGAGAAACAGGTGCTGAAATTCTGGGAAGAGAATGACATCTTCCAGAAGTCAATGGATTCAAGAAAAGAGGGAGAGACATATACATTTTATGATGGACCTCCAACAGCCAATGGTAAGCCACATATTGGTCACGTTGAAACAAGAGCCATCAAGGATATGATTCCAAGATATCAGACAATGAAGGGCAAATTTGTTCCTCGTAAGGCTGGTTGGGATACACACGGTCTTCCAGTAGAGCTTGAGGTAGAAAAGCTTCTTGGTCTCAATGGCAAAGAGCAGATCGAAGAGTACGGAATGGAGCCTTTCATTAAGAAATGTAAGGAGTCTGTTTGGAAATATAAGGGAATGTGGGAGGATTTCTCAGGCACAGTTGGTTTCTGGGCTGATATGGACAATCCTTACATCACATATGATGACAATTTCATCGAGTCTGAGTGGTGGGCACTTAAGACAATCTGGGACAAGAAGCTCCTTTACAAGGGATTCAAAATCGTTCCTTATTGCCCACGTTGCGGTACTCCACTTTCAGCACAGGAGGTTGCTCAGGGCTACAAGACTGTTAAGGAACGCTCAGCAATCGCTCGTTTCAAAATCAAGGGTGAGGATGCATACTTCCTTGCTTGGACAACTACACCTTGGACACTTCCATCTAACCTTGCACTCTGTGTTAATCCAGTAGAGACATACATCAGAGTTAAGGCAGCAGATGGTTACACATACATTCTCGCAGAGGCACTTGCTGACAAGGTACTTGGCAAGCTTGCTAAGGAAGAGGGCGAGAAGGCATACGAGGTTCTTGAGACATACAAGGGAACAGACCTTGAATATAAGGAATATGAGCCACTTTTCGAGTGCGCAGGCGTTGCAGCTGAAAAGCAGCACAAGAAGGCTCACTTCGTAGTATGCGATGATTACGTTACTATGTCAGATGGTACTGGTATCGTACATATTGCTCCTGCATTTGGTGAGGACGATGCTAAGGTAGGCCGCAAATATGACCTTCCTTTCGTTCAGTTCGTAGACGGCAAGGGTGAGCTTACAGAAGAGACTCCTTACGCTGGTCAGTTTGTTAAGGATGCAGATCCTAACGTCCTTAAGGACTTGGATGCTAAGGGACAGCTTTTCGAGGCTCCTAAGTTCGAGCATGAGTATCCACACTGCTGGAGATGCGATACTCCACTTATCTACTATGCTAGAGAATCATGGTTCATCAAGATGACTGAGGTTAAGGATGACCTGATTAAAAATAACAACACTGTTAACTGGATTCCAGATTCAATCGGTAAGGGACGTTTCGGCGATTGGCTTGAGAATGTTCAGGACTGGGGTATTTCTCGTAACAGATATTGGGGAACTCCTCTTAATATCTGGGAGTGTCCAGACTGTGGTAAGCAGATTTCAATTGGTAGCCGCAAGGAGCTTGCAGAGCTTTCAGGTAGATCTGATGCAGAGTCTATTGAGCTTCACCGTCCATACATTGATGAGGTTACATGTAAATGTCCTGATTGCGGTGGCACAATGAAGCGTGTACCAGAGGTTATTGACTGCTGGTTCGATTCAGGTGCTATGCCATTTGCTCAGCATCACTATCCATTTGAAAACAAAGAGGTATTTGAGCAGCAGTTCCCTGCTAAGTTCATTTCAGAGGCTGTTGACCAGACACGTGGATGGTTCTACTCACTTATGGCTGAGTCTACACTTTTATTCAACAAGGCTCCATATGAGAACGTTATTGTACTTGGCCACGTTCAGGATGAGAATGGACAGAAGATGTCAAAGTCTAAGGGCAATGCAGTAGACCCATTTGATGCTCTTGAGAAGATGGGCGCAGATGCAATTAGATGGTACTTCTACACATCTTCAGCACCATGGATTCCAAAGAGATTTGGTGAGAATGCAGTTATGGAAGGCCAGAGAAAGTTCCTTGGAACACTTTGGAATACATACGCTTTCTATATCTTATATGCAAATATTGATGAGTTTGATCCTACTAAGTACGAGCTTGATTTCAGCAAGCTTGCAGTTATGGATAAGTGGATTCTTTCTCGTCTTAACTCAGCAATCAAGGCTGTTGATGAGAACCTTGGTTCATACAAGATTCCAGAGGCAGCACGTGCTCTTGATGAGTTCGTAGACGACTTATCTAACTGGTATGTTCGTCGTTGCCGTGATAGATTCTGGGCAAAGGGAATGGAGCAGGACAAGATCAATGCTTACATGACTCTTTACACTTGCCTTAAGGATATTGCACTTGCATCAGCTCCAATGATTCCATTTATGACAGAGGAGATTTACCAGAATATGGTTCGCTCAGTTGATAAGACTGCTCCAGAATCAATTCACCTTTGTGATTTCCCTGTTGTTAATGAGGCATTCATTGACAAGAAGCTTGAGGATGACATGGATGAGCTTCTCAAGATTGTTGTACACGGTCGTGCATGTAGAAATACAGCTAACATCAAGAACCGTCAGCCAATCGGTCAGATGTACATCAAGGCTGAGCATGAGCTTGATGGTATGTATGTAAGCATTATCGAGGATGAGCTTAATGTTAAGAAGGCTATATTTACAGATGATGTTTCATCATTCACATCATACAGCTTCAAGCCACAGCTTCGTACAGTGGGACCTAAGTATGGCAAGTTCCTTGGTGGTATCCAGAAGGCTCTCGCTAGTCTTGATGGCAATGCAGCTTACGCAGAACTTAAGGCAAATGGGGTTATTAAATTGCCTGAGGTTGATGCATCTATCGAGCTTGCAGAGGAAGACTTACTTATCTCTATGGCTCAGACAGAGGGCTTTGTAGCAGATGGAGACAACTACGTAACAGTAGTTCTTGATACAAATCTTACACCAGAGCTTCTTGAGGAGGGATTCGTTAGAGAAATCGTTTCTAAGATTCAGACAATGCGTAAGGAAGCAGATTTCGAAGTTATGGATCGAATCACAGTTTCTTACGAATCTTCTGCTAAGATTAAAGACGTATTCGAAGCTAACAAAGATGTTATCGCTGGTGAAGTTCTCGCCGACGAAATCGTCTGTGGTGTGAGTGGAACACACACTAAAGAATGGAATATAAATGGTGAGAAGGTAACACTTAGCGTAACACGTCGCTAGCCATTAGTCTGTGGTACACACGATACTATGGTTCGCTCGTTACGCTCTCAAGCCTTAGATATTGCCTGCGTCGACTACATGTCTCCTGCGGCAACACTAAGAGCTTGATAGCTACGAGCTAATTAGCTCGTAAGAAGTGTATAAATAGCTGGTAGGCATCAAGCTCTGAGATCTCTCAAGCGAGACGTGTTGTCGAGCGGAGAGATACTCAGGCTTGTAGACGTAACCAGCGAGAGACCAGCTGAATGCGAGCGGAATTTAGATAGGGGGTTGAGAAATGAAGAGACAAATGCCAAGTACTAAGGAGATTGAGCGCGAGATCCAGGATCGTGTGAAGTCTATGTTTAGGAAGGACTTTGAGGAAGCCACTAAGGAGGAAATCTATAGGGCTTGCGCAGAAGTTGTCAACGACGTAGTCATTGATAACTGGCTCACCACTCAGAAGGAATTCAACAAGCAGGATCCTAAGTGCGTATATTACATGTCGATGGAGTTTCTTATTGGTAGACTTCTAGGTAACAACATGATTAATATGCGTGGCTACACAGAGGTTATGGATGCTCTCGATGCATTGGGCATAGATATCAATGAAATCGAGGATCAGGAGCCGGATCCAGCTCTTGGTAATGGTGGTTTAGGTCGATTGGCAGCATGTTTCTTGGATTCTCTTGCCACCCTAAGATACCCTGCCTATGGCTGTGGTATTAGATATCACTATGGCATGTTCAAGCAAAAGATTGAGGATGGCTATCAGAAGGAGGTTCCTGATGATTGGCTTCAGACCAGATATCCATTTGAGCTTGAGCGTCCAGAATACGAATTTGAAGTTAAGTTCGGTGGTTGGGTGCGCTATGAAAGTCAGCCAGACGGGACTACAAAATATATACATGAGGGCTACAATTCTGTAATTGCCACACCTTACGATATGCCAGTTACTGGCTTTGATAATGGTATGGTTAATACCCTTATGATTTGGGATGCTAAGCCAAAGGAAGTATTTAGACTTGCTTCATTTGAGCGTGGCGACTATAACAAGGCGGTTGAGGACATGAATTTGGCTAGAAACCTTACTGAGGTTTTGTATCCAAACGACAATCATGTTCAGGGCAAGGAGCTTCGTTTAAAGCAGCAGTATTTCTTTGTTTCTGCTTCATTGCAGAGAGCTCTCAACAAATATTTCCGTTATCATCATGACATTATGAAGCTTCCTGAAAAGGTAGTATTTCAGATGAATGATACCCATCCAACCCTTACAGTAGCTGAGCTTATGCGTCTTCTTATGGATGAGCATGGACTTGGCTGGGATGATGCATGGGAAGTTACAACTCACTGTGTGGCATATACTAACCACACTATCATGGCTGAGGCCCTTGAAAAATGGCCAGAGGAAATCTTTAAGGGATTGCTTCCTCGTATTTACATGATAGTTGAGGAAATTAATCGTCGTTTCTGCGAGGAGATTAGAGCGAAGTTTCCAGGTGATGAGCAGAGAATTCATCGTATGGCTATTTTAGCTGATGGACAGGTTAAGATGGCGCACATGGCTATCGCTGCCAGCTTTAGTGTCAACGGTGTTGCTGCCCTACATACAGAGATTCTTAAGAATGTTTCTCTACACGACTTCTATGAGATGTATCCAGAGAAGTTCAACAACAAAACTAATGGTATTACCCAGCGTCGTTTCTTGATGCATGGTAATTATAAATTGTCTGATTGGGTTATTTCCAAGATAGGCAGAAGTTGGATTACAGATCTTTCCAACATGGAAAAGCTTGAGAATTATCTTAATGATAAAAAGTCCCTAGATGAATTTATGGAGATAAAGCTTGAGAATAAAAAGCGTCTTGCTAAGTACATTTGGGACCACAACAAGGTAAATGTAGATCCAAATTCAATTTTTGATGTACAGGTTAAGCGATTACATGAATATAAGCGTCAGCTTCTTAATATTTTGCATGTAATGTACCTTTACAATCAAATAAAAGAGAATCCAGATATGGATTTCTATCCAACCACATTTATTTTTGGAGCTAAGGCATCTGCAGGTTACGAGAATGCTAAGCTCATAATAAAGCTTATTAATAATGTGACTGCTGTTATCAATAACGACAAGTCCATTGATAACAAGTTAAAAGTTGTATTTATAGAAGACTATCGCGTATCTAATGCTGAGTGGATATTTGCAGCAGCAGATGTTTCTGAGCAGATTTCTACTGCATCAAAAGAGGCATCAGGTACAGGTAATATGAAGTTCATGCTTAATGGTGCTGTCACAATTGGTACAATGGATGGCGCCAATGTTGAGATGTACAATGAGCTAGATGGAGAGAATATTTTCATCTTTGGTATGAGCTCTGACGAGGTTATAGCTCATGAGAAGAATCATGACTACAATCCAGTGGATGAGATGAACAATAATCCTCATATTCAAAAGGTTTTAGGTCAGCTTATTAATGGCTACTATAGCATTGATAATCCTGAGTTATTTAGACCGATTTACAATTCACTTTTGAATACCCAGTGTACTGAAAGAGCAGATATGTATTTCGTTCTGAAGGATTTTGCCTCATATTGTGAGGCACATGAGAAGATACAGGCCGCTTACAAGGACAGAGAGAAATGGGCAAAGATGGCCCTTTCAAATGTAGCCCATGTTGGCAAGTTCTCTTCTGACAGAACTATTCAAGAATATGTAGATGATATTTGGCATCTTGATAAGCTAGAACTTAAGTAACTTAGATGGAGAGAGTAATGGATCAAAACAAAAGCGAAAAAGGTAAGTATGTAATATGGGTATTTTTACCAATCATTATTGCTTACGTTATTCAAATAATATTGGAGATAATGGCAGCCCAGGGCGCAGTTGTCTATGTGATGGCAATGTTTAAAGGGACCACAGGGGCAGAAATGATTCAAGACATTAATGACATCATAGTTAGTGGGACGTTTAATAGCTTAATTCAGGTTGTCTATGCAATAGTAATAGCGATTGTTTTTGGATTCATCTATAAAAAGTTATTTAAGATGGACAGCAAGTTTGTGTTTTTCAAATCTTCGCTGAATCCAGCTATAACAATAACTGGTATAGTGCTTATGGCTATAGCTTTTCAGTATATCTGCACATATTTGATGGCAGCCATTGTTGTTGCTTTCCCAGATTGGTATACAGAATATATGCAACTTCTAGAAAACGCAGGCATAGGCGAGTCAATGTCCTTATTAATGGGATTGTATGCAGTTTTATTGGGACCAATCTGTGAGGAGCTCCTTTTTAGAGGAGTAACTCTTACAGCAGCATTGAAAACATTGCCAGTTCCAGTAGCAATTGTTCTTCAGGCAGTATTATTTGGTGCTTATCATAGAAATATGTTACAAGGTTGCTATACATTTGTATTCGGTCTTGCTGTTGGCTATATAATGTATCTGTATGATGATATAGTAATTGCAATTATTATCCATATTGTATACAACATTTTAGGCACATACTTATCGAGATTTTTACCAACAGGTGGAAATACAGTCATCTCATATTTTTCATGGTTGCTAGGCTCATTGATTGTTGGATATTTTGCAGTTATTCTTCTAAAAAGAGGCTCGGCAAAGGTTAACAATCAGGACAATTTTGACGATATATAATTTGCACGGAAGTTTATCATAGGACCAGGAAGGCCTTCGGGTTTTCCTGGTTTTTGATTTTATTCAAAATCACCTATGATCTAGGAAAAAGGACTTTCCTTTATAAATCTTTTATTTATAGGAGGAAAGAACATGGTAATTCAAAACTCTGAGGTTTCTATGACCTCAAAAGCTAGCTTCGCTAGTGGAACCAGACTGACGATTCAGTCAGAATCAAGACCCGTTTTCAATTTGGAGGAAGTACAGGTATTAGGAGGGGACGATGACTTTTTGTCCTCACTAAACTATGCTAAATCTGCAAAGGGAACGGTTCAGGAAGTGGGGGAATCAAACCCTGTCTTAAGTTCAGCTTCAAGTAGGAAAATTAAACTTCATACTATGGAGTATTTGCTTAGGATGCTGCTTCTTGGTGGATTGTGGAATGAGGACAGCTCATTTGCAAAAATGTTTGGAGAGGAAATGTGTGATACATCTCCCGCAGGTACATTAACAGAAATGCCTGGCCAAATGTTTGTTGAGACCACCAAGGTGTCTTATGCATACTGGCAAAATCAAAGTGTCGAGTTCTCATCAACGGGAACAGCAATAACTGCAGATGGACGAAAGCTAAGCTTTGACTACAGCTTTGCTATGTCAGAATCATTCGTGGAAAAATATGATGTGACACATATTCATCTGAGAGAGTACGCAGACCCGCTTGTTATCAATCTTGATGACAATCCGACCTCTATTTCACCCCAGACATTTCTATTTGATTTGGATGCTGATGGAGAACTTGATGAAATCCACAACATCAAAAAAGGTTCCGGCTTTTTGGCTCTTGATAGAAATGAGGATGGAGAAATCAATGACGGAATTGAGCTTTTTGGAGCTAGAACAGGAGATGGTTTCAGAGAATTATCGGAATTTGATGAGGATGGCAATGGCTGGATAGATGAAAATGATAGCATTTTTGCCAAGCTGAAAATTTTGACCATCAATGAGAAGGGTGAAAAGGAAACCTACGGATTAAAACAATCAGATGTGGGGGCAATTTTCCTGGGACGAATTGATACTGAATTCGTACACCATGATGATGACAACACTGCCACGGCAGCAGTTAGAAAGTCTGGCATGTTCTTGCATGAAAGGGATGGACATGCAGGCGGAGTTCAACATGTAGACTTCGCAACGTAATAATTTTGAAAAAAATTAGTTATAAAAAATCCTTGTGTGACAAAAACACAAGGATTTTTTATTTGACGCACACAAGATTACATAAAAATATATTGTACACACAATACACCTATGGTATATTAATTGTACGGGCAGTACGAAAATAAGAAAGGGGGTTCAAAAAGTGGAGTCGCATCAATATTTTTGCAGTATGAACAGTGTAATGTATGTATGTGTCGATTGCGACAAAAGTTCGCAAGCTAAAGACTTAATCTTCCAAATAATAAAGACTATTGGAAGGTTTGAGAGGAAATGGAATTGCTTTGATAAAAAGAGCACCATATCAAAGCTAAACAGAAGAAAAGAACGATGGAGCTTTGTAGAGAAACCTACACTTGAAGTGCTAAAGAAAAGCTATGAATACTCCAACGAATCAGGAGGAAATTACAGTTTATTTTCCGGGGTATATGCCTACTTGTGGAAGGAGGCGATTATTAATGAATCAATTCCACCAAGTGAAGGAATTAAGCGCTTGATGGAAAAACAAAAAAAGGCAGACCTTAGTTTTAAGTGGAGATTTGTAAAACCAAATGATAGTAACTTGATAGATTTAGGAGGTTGTGCAAAGGGATTCATTGCTCAATACATAAAAAACAAATATGAAAATCTAAGTTACGTAAGAAGTATTTATTTAAATCTTGGAGGAAATATCCTTGTATATTCGAATAATGATAGTACCAAGGATATAAAGATAATTAATCCTGTGACCTCCCAAGATATATGGCTGAAAAATCAAAAGAATACTTCTGTTGTAACTTCAGGAGATTATATCCAGAATTTCAAAAGATATGGAAAGCTATATCACCATATTATTGATATGAATACTGGATATCCGGCTGAATCTCCTTTCTGCAGTGTAACGGTAATCGGTGATGATGGATTTTTATGTGACTGCAGAGCTACAGATTTTTATGTAAGAGGTGATGAAGCAATAGAGGAATGTAATAAAAATAATATAGCTGCGATTTTCATTTATAAAAACGGAGAAGTGATAGCTAGTCGTCCAGCGGAAGCTATTATATAAGACTAATGTTGAAGGGAGAAAAGTAAATGAAGCAAGTAGATGTAGCAATTATTGGAGTCAGCGGAATGTTCCCTGGGGCCAAAAATGTTGAAGAGTACTGGGATAACCTCATGAAGGGGACTGTGAGTGTGGCTGATATTCCAGAAGAGCGTTGGGAACAATCAAAATATGCTACGGATGATTTTAAGGAACCATACAAAATTTATTGTAAAAAAGGAGGATTTATAGAAGGGGCTGAAGAATTTGATTATGAGTATTTCAATATGTCAAAGGATGAGGCTTTAATATTAGATCCTCAGCAGCGAATTGCTCTTCAGTTAACTAAGAAATTATTTGATAGAGCAGGATACGCAAAGAGAGATTATTATGGGAAAAATATAGCAGTTTATATAGGTGCTAGTACTAGTGCATCAAATGAACTTCATGGAATGTATACGAGATTTTTCCAGTTAGACGAAGAGACTCGTGAAAAGCTATTTGATAAGTTTGGACATCCAACATGGCATGCCAATTATTTACCAGATTCGATTACTAATCTGATTTCTGGAAGAATTTCCCACGAATTTAATTTGACAGGACCAAGCATGGTTGTTGATACAGCATGCTCATCCTCACTGGTGGCAATTCATAATGCATGCCAGTTACTAAGATACAACGAAAGTGATATGGCAATTGCCGGAGGTATTTATCTTCAGTATACGCCAGCATCAATTATGGGATTTTGCGCAGCAGGAGCTCTTTCAAAATCAGGAAATTTAAGAGCTTTTGATGATAGAGCGGATGGATTTGTTCCTGGAGAGGGAGCTGGATTAATTCTCTTGAAGAGATTAGAGGATGCTAAGAGAGATAATGATTATATCTATGGAATTATTAGAGGAAGTGTAATCAATAATGATGGTCATACTCTTGGCATTATGGCTCCAAATCCAAATCGTCAGAGAAGTGTAATTACTGCATTTTATAATGATTCAAGCATTTCACCAAGAGAAATAGATTATATGGAAGCCCACGGTACGGGAACTAAAATCGGAGATTTAAGTGAGTTTAATTCTCTATCTCAGGTATTTAAAAAGTGGGATGTTCCAAATAGAAGTGTGGCTTTGGGAAGTGTTAAGTCAAATATTGGACATGCAATTTCAGCATCTGGAATTGCAAGCGTTGTTAAGATAATTGGCATGATGCAGAATAACACAATTTTCAAGCAGGCTAATTATGAGGTGCCAAATAAGAAATTAAAAGTTGAGGATTCACCATTTTATATTCCAACAGAGACAAAGAAGATTGAGGAACTTAAATATGCAGCAATTAATTCCTTTGGATTTGGTGGAACTAATGCGCACATCATAATTGAAAATGGACTTAAATATAATAGTGTTGAATCAGAGGATATGAAGTGCTTCCCAATGATTGTTGGAGCACATAACAAAGAAACTATTGAAAGACGAAAAGAACAAATTTTGAAATCTATGAAGAATAATGATGTATGGTCTATTGCATGTAAGTTAAACAAGATTTCTGAGGATGAAAAATTTATTTTACCTTTTATTGTAAATGATGGAAAACTTGTTGAATCTAAAGATGATATTTATCAAAGAGAAGATAGAAAGATAGCATTTTTATATACAGGTCAGGGCTCTCAATATTTAAAGATGGCAAAGGCTCTGTATGATTCAAATCCTGTATTTAGAAACTATTTAAACAAATGCAGCCAGCTGTTTGAAAAGGAACTTGGCATTGATGTAACTGGACTGTTATACGAAAAGAAAGAAGATATTGTAAGCACTGAGAGAGCACAGGCAATTATCTTTAGCGTTGGTTATAGCTTAGGAAAAATGTTATTGGATGCAGATGTTACTCCAAAGGCAATGCTAGGACATAGTATTGGCGAATGGATAGCAGCAGCTTTGGCAGAGGTAGTTACTTTAGAGGAGGCTGTGAAGATTGTATCCGCTAGAGGAAATATCATGAAAAAATGCAACGGTAAAGGAACAATGGTTGCAGTTTTCGTAAATGATAGAGCAAAGTTAGATCCTATTGTAGAGAAGAATAAAGTATATTATTCGGCATTCAATATAAGCCATATTGTTGTAGGTGGCGAAAAATCAAAGATTAAGAGCTTTTTAGAAAACCTTCAGAAGGAAGGGATGATGTATAAAGAGCTTCCTGTTGCATCAGCTTTCCATACACCTATTTTTGATGAAGCGGCAAAGGAGTTTGGAGAGGCACTTAAAAATATTGAATTCAAAGAGCCAAAGATTCCTATTGTTGGAAATGTAACAGGTGAATATGTAGATAGCTATTCTGTCAATTATTGGACCGACCATTTAATCAAGCCAGTTAGATTTGAAGAAGATGTTGAAAAAGTACTGGCAGAAAAAATCGATGTGGGTATCGAGTGTGGTGGCAATGGGGCATTACTTAATATGGTAAGAAGCAAATATAGTGATTTCACAGGTATACCACTTCTTAGTCCAAAGAGCAAAGACAATGAAATTTTCTGTGAGGGATTAATTTCCATATCGAAAGTTTCAAAATCATTTTCAATTGACAAGTGCTTCTTAAATATTCCATTTAAGAATGTTGATTTACCAGAATATCCATTCCAAGGCATTACAGAGACTATATTTAAATCATTTGGAAGAAAAAATATTAAGCATGTATGGGAATGGAAGGAGACGGGGCTTGAAGAAGCTAATGATGGCGCAGAAGAGCTGATATATAAAATTGATGCTCTTGATACCATCTCAAAGGAGAAAATCGTCAACCTATACGCAGATGCCAAAGGCTACCTAAGTAATCTAAAGCAAGAGAAAGAAAAGGACTACAGGGTATCAATAGTTGTTAATGAAGAGGCTGATGCAAATAATTATTCGATTCAGTATTCCGTAGCATGTTTTATGCTTTCCTTCATTGCAAATATAAGAAATGTAAAGGGATGTATTTTAATTAGCAATGCTAAGGAACCAAAATTTGCTTTCTCTGATAATAAAATTTTAAAAGAAGTAAATGAAACATATTATGAGCGAAAACTTGTGGATGCTAGTAGCCAGCAGAATACAAACTTTGATTTACATGACCAGGTTGTTCTCATAACAGGTGGCAATGGAAATCTTGGAAAGAATATATGTGATTATTTGCTAGGCAGTACTGAGTGCAAGATTGTAACTCTTAGCCGTAAGGGCGGTGTAAGCGATAATCCAAGAATTATTCCAATTAAATGTGATGTCTCTGATTATGAGCAGCTCAGCCAATGTAGAGAAGAGATAGAAAGGACTGTTGGCAAGGTTGATGTAATATTCCATCTGGCAGGTGTTTTAAATAGAAATGGCATTTGCACAATGGATGATGACATTGAAGACATTGAAGCAGTACTTGCACCAAAGGTAATGGGAACAATCAACCTTTCAAGAGTATGGAAGGAAAATGAGCTTCAACTTATGGTTCTTTTATCCTCTATATCAGCTACAGACCCAAAGTGGTCTAAGGGATTGGCAGATTATGCAGCAGGCAATGCTTTCTTAAATGCATTTGCTGAAAAAACCGATTTCCCAGCACTTGGTCTTAACTATGCATTGATGAAGACTGATGAGGGCATCGAAAAGAATATTGATGATGTGGATAAAGAACAAATAATGCATAGCAATGGATTGACACTTTTAGATATGGAGCAGGTGGTTGTTAGCTTCTTTGAAGGTGTAGAGAACTATAACGTAAATACGAATATCCACATTTTTGATACATATGAAGAGCAAAAGAAAAATGTAGAAATTAAGGAAGAAGTAGAGACAAAGGAACAGAAATCTATTGCTTCCTCAAAAGAAATAACACACGCGACAGATGTTATTAAACCTAAGGTGGTTTCAAAGAAATTTACAAAAGAAGATTTCTTTAGCCTTATTAATGAATTCCTAGATGTAGAGGTTTCCACTGATAATGAACAGGAAAACTTTATGGATCTTGGACTTGATTCTTTGAAGGGAATCAAGATGATTGCAAAGATTAAAGATAGTCTTGGCAAGAATATTTACCCAACTGTTGTCTTTGAATATCAAACTCCGGAGCAGTTGTATCAGTATATTGAGGATAACATTTTAGAATCAGCTGATGATATTGAAGTAGAAATTAGTGAGGAAACTACTTCAGAAGAAAAAGAAAATGATGATAAGTCCATAGCAATTGTAGGAGTTGCTCTTAGAGCTCCTGAGGTTACAAATATGGATGAGCTCTGGGATATCGTAAAGAATAAAAAAGTAGTTCTTTCTGAAATTAATAAGAGCCATTTTTCAACAGCGGTATCATCAGAAAAATGGGTAGGTGGAGAAATAAAAGAAGCTTACAATTTTGATCCAATGTTCTTTGGGGTTTCTCCATCGGAAGCCAGATATATGGACCCTCAGCAACGAACATTTTTGAAGGTAACCTATGAGGCTATGCAGGATGGAAATATTATTTCTGACAGTGATTCAAAGGTGGGCGTATATGTAGGAGCTGAGCAAAATAACTATGCGGAGCAGTTCAATAATGGCAGATACATAAAGGCTATTGAAGACTGTCTAAAGTCAGGAGATAGTGTTGAAAAAATAGCCCGTATTTTGTCAGCAGCAAGTATGAAATCAGATGCTGTGCCAGGCAATAGCTTGAATGAGCTGGCAGCTAGAGTTAGCTATACATTTGGTCTTAAGGGACCAAGTATGGTGCTAAATACAGCATGTTCATCCTCTCTTGTTGCCCTTTCTGTAGCCTGTGGAGACTTAAGAAATGGCAAAGTAAAAGCGGCAGTTGTTGGTGGAGTTAATATGAATCTTTCAGATACTCCATACATGAGCATGACTGAACTTGGAGCATTGTCACGGACAAATACTTGCAGACCATTTGATGAAAAAGCAGATGGAATGATGCTAGGAGAAGCAGTTGTTAGTATTGTCTTGAAGCGTAAAAAAGATGCTGTAGAAAATGGGGATTATATCTACGGACTAATCAAAGATGTAACAACTAACAATAATGGTTCAACTCAGGGTATTACAGTTCCAACAGTAAATGGCGAAAAGGAAGTTATGTCTGAGCTGATTGAGCAGAATCCAGAGGTTCCTGGCATGATTAAATACATCGATGCCCATGGAACGGCTACACCACTTGGTGATCCAGTTGAAATTTCAAGTATTCAAAAAGCCTACGGAGATTATGTGGATGATACGGTATATATCGGTTCATCCAAAGGTAATTTTGGTCATCCTCTTGCAGCGTCAGGACTTCTTAGTTTAGTAAAGTGCTTGGCAATTTTAGAGCATGACGAGATTCCACCTGTGGCAGGTCTTGTAAACAGAAGCAAGTACGTAGAGCTGGAAAAGAATTTTGAGCTTGCAGTTGAAAACAAAAAGATTACTCAAAAGGATTATTGCGTAGGTGTAAATGCCTTTGGATTTGGTGGTACAAATGCACATGTTGTTATTGGTAAGTATACAAACGATACACGAGAAAATGTAAGCTTCCCAGTGCTTTTAACATTTAGTGCTTATAGTGAAAATGGCCTGAAGAATAACGCTTCATTTATCAAGGAAGCGATTTTAAATGACAGGCAGGATTTAGGAGGTATTATTCGAAAAATTAATCAAAACTCTAAGCAGTTTGCCTACAAGCTAGCACTTGTGGCTGAAAGTGAAGAAGATTTAATTGAAAAACTTGATGGGGTCGCTGCTGGAGATTATGCAAGAGTTTCTTATGGCTGTGAAAGAAAGAAAAAGGGAAATGCCATTGTTGATGGAGATAATAACGATGCATCTTACCTTGGTACTCTTGCAGAAAAGTACATTCAGGGGTTTGTGCTTGATTATGGCTCAAAGTATAGGGATTATCACACAAAAAATAGTTTTGCTGTGTATGCAGAGCAAGAATATAGAGCTAACAAAACCCAGGCTGAGAAGGTTGTTATTAGCAGAATTGAATTTAATCAGCGATTAACAAAAGAAGAAGCTGAGAAATGCTTAAAAGAAATGTGTTAGGTTGGAGGATAATGGGAGATGAATATAGTAAAGGAAGCAATACACGAAATTACGGAACATCCGATTGATTTTATTAGCAGTGACATGGAGCTTGATAATGATTTAGCCATTGATTCAATTAAAAAAATCATGCTAATGCAAAAAATAATTGAGGGCATTGGCGAAGAAATGAAAAATAAAATCATGGATACGTATGGTATTGATAACCTAGTTAATCTTAAAACAGTAGGGCAGTTGGAAGAAATAATTGAAGGAGGTGATAAAGCAAAAAAAGAAGAAGTAAAGGAAGAAAATCAGTCAGTAGTCAAAGAAATTTTGGCTGAAATATTAAAGTGTCAGCCATCAGAAATTTCGCTAGACAAGTCAATCAGTGAAATGGGAATTGATGACAAGGAAAAGATTGATTTTGTAAACAAATTATTATTAAAGTGCAATCCTGATCACATCAATAATAAAAAATATGACATAGAAAAAATTATGCATATGACTACAGTTGCTGAGTTCGAAAAGATGCTTGAGGATATTGATCAGGGGAATGAAATATATATATCTGAAGTAGAGCAGACTCAGGATGACACTGAAGAATTACCAATGAACTATTCACAGCACTTATTCTTTATGTCATATTTTGCAACTGGAACGCTTAGCCTTGCATCTAGAATCAGAATTGAAGGGGAGTTTGATGAAGAGGGCATTGAGAATGTTTGGAATGATTTATTAAAAGGACAACCATCCCTTAGATCATTTTTTACATGTGACAAAGAAGCAAAGAGCCTTGATGAGGTATCTATAAGTTTTGAAGAAAACTATAAGCAAAAAGTTGAAGTATTTGATATCAGAGATTACTCATATTTAAATCAGGACAAATGCATTCATGAATTTTGCCAGAGAATACTAAATAGTTTGTTTGATATTTATGTTTATCCTCTATGTAGACTGTATGCTTTTAGACTCTCTGATAATGTTACTGAAATTGTTTTGGCATCATGTCATTTGGTATCTGATGGTTTGGGAAATCAGCAGATTTTAAGAGATTTCGTTTCTCTGTATAGAGCTTATTTGAAAAAGAATTCTCTTGATTACGGAGTAAGCTTTTTAGCATATAAGCAGGCGGTTGAGGAATCTTTAAACTGGATTCCTGATGGAGACATTAAGCCTCAGCCAGCAAAACATTTTCAGTTCCCATTGGAAAAGGAAAATAAAAATGAGGAGCCTTTCGGCAATATTAATTCCCAGATTTTCCATATTTCAAAGGGTGATATGACAGTTCTCTCAAAGATAGCAACAAAAGAAGGATTGAGTACATATTCGATTATTGTTTCGTCATATCTTTTGGCACTTAAATCTATTCATAAAGAATTTGATGAGATTACTATTAATCTTCCTACAGGAGGAAGAACAGGTAAGGCTTTTGAGTTTAATGATGTAATTGGATGCTTTGCCCAAAATATGACAATCACCTTTAAGGTTACAGATGAGGACAGCAAGAATCCAATTGCATTTGCCAAGAGTGTAAAGGATACAATTGATGAGCATTTTGTAAATCAGTACGACATGAGAGAAAGCTACAGCTTTGTAAAAAAGATGAGAGGACAAAATGTTCTTGAGAATAAAAAGCTAAATGACCTGATTAGCAAGATGGCTGTTAAGAGTTTAGCATCAAATCTTTATTTATCATTTGTAGGTGATACACATATCGACAAGGAGGATGAGGCTGTAAATGTTCTTGATTACAAGGCATATACAGGCATGAACAAAAATTCTATTGATGCCTTGATTGAGATGGATGAAGGCAGACTTATGTTTTCACTTAATTATGATATTGATGCCTTTTCTCATGAGTTCATCCGAAATTTATATGATAAGTTTAAGTTCTATTTATCAAAGATTAGAACAATTGAGACTGTTAACCAGACTTCTGAAAATGCAATTGAAGTAGTTCTTGAACATTCAAAGAGCGATAGAGAAGTTATAGAAAGTCTTAAAAATGATATACAGAAGATTTTAGATAAAGAGATAAATGTAAGTGAGCCACTTGAAGAGGTTTATGGAATTAGTTCAATCGAAAAAATGAAACTTTTGACAGAACTAATATCTAAGTACCAGGTTAATTCAAAAGTACATTTATTCCAGGCAAAGACCGTTGAAGAGATGGCTAAATATATAAGCCTCAAAAGGGAAGAAACATTGCTGGCCCCAGCCCAAAAGTGGCTCACAAATTACTTTGAAAAACCATATAGATGGTTTGGCTATTCAAGATTTTCGTTTAAGGCAAAGCTTGATACTAAGATTCTTGAGGAAGCCCTTGAAAAAATGTTTGAAGAAACAGAAGCTCTTCGAATGCGATTATATATTGAGGGTGACACCATAAAGTATGAATTGCAGGATCATGTGGATTATGACATCAAGTATTATTCAGACACAGCTAATGACAAAGGGGCAACTGATAAGTTTATTGAAGAATTATTAACGGAGGAAGCAAAGGAATTTAGCATTGATAAGTTACCCCTTCTGAAAGTGCGAGTCCTTGTTCATGGAGATTACGATTATGAGTTTTTAGTAATAGGACATCATATAGTACTTGATATGGTCAGCAACGATATCTTATACAGAAGACTTTGGAATAATTATTGGACATTGCTTTCTCAGGGAACAATATATGAAGGCACCTATAATTATGAAAATGAAAAGACGGGCTTCGATACGTATATACGAATCGTAAATGAAAAGTTCAACTTAAACAGAGAAACCTATATGAAGTATTGGCAGGCCGAAACAGCTTCTAATACTAGGTTAAAGACCATTGATAGACAAGCTTCAAATAATGAAAAGGATGCCCACATGGTGCACTATACCTGGTCATTATCTGAAACAAAGCAGCTACAAAAAATGGCTGCATCAATGAATAGTCCAATGTATGGAGTGCTTTCAGCAGTTCTTTATAACACCGTAAAGGAGATTACAGGTAACGATGTAGTCACTTTAAGCCATAGAATGCATGGCCGTGTTCTTGATAACAATATGTATATGGATACAGTAGGAAACTTTGCTATCAATTATCCAATTGCTATTGATACAACCAATAAAGGTTTTGAATCCTTGGTATCTACATTTAACAACAAATTGAGAAAAGTACCAATGAATGGAGCCTCTTATGATCTTTGTGGAAGAGAGCTTGGAGACAGCCATTACCCTGATAATAAAGTCACAGATATACGTATAAATTATTTGGGCAATCGTGATGTTAGTAACCTGAATTACATTGAGTTGAATAGCGAGAATGATGGACAGAGATTCTCTACGGCTGATCAAGTTCGCACTAGTGAGATAGAAGTTTTCTTCTATTTGGAAAATGGTTGTATGAATATTGGAATCGAGTATTCCAAAGAACGATGCAAAGAAAAAGACATAAGACAGTTACTGGATTTATATGTTTTCTATGCAGGACATCTTAGTGAAGACGTAAAGGAGATTGTATGAAAAAAGTTGGAATCCTATATATCTTAGGTTTTTTAGTTGGTATGGCTACAGGATTATTTATTCCTCTTTCGACTCTATTCTTAGAGTCGAAAGGTGTTAGCGAAAACATTATTGGAATGATTAGTTCTACATACTTTGTGGCCATGGTTGTTGGCTCAATTATCTTTCTGAAGATATGTAGAAAAACAGATGCATACAAATTGGTGATTTCGGCACTGTTATTTGCCGTCATTGCGATTTTTGTATTTGTAAATTCTACAAAAATAATTGCCTTTTTCATATGCATGTTTGTTGTGGGGCTAGGTATAAGTTTTAACTTTATAACAATTCAAAATAATCTGGCCCAGACAGATACAGATGATAAAACAAAGGTTACAGGAATTTACGCATTTTTCTTCGCAATAGGATTTGCAGTGAGTACAGCCCTTGGAACTATTATGTTTTCTATCTCAACCAATTTAGCCTTTGGCGCAGCTTGTGTTCTTTTGCTTATTGATATGGTGATTATATATAAAGCAAAGCTAAAATTGGGGGATTCAGATGATAAGTCTAGCGGAAGTGAAAATAAAATAGCTCTTTTCTTCCCATTTATACTGGGAGGATATACATACGGATTTATTGAAAATGCATTTTCGGCATTCTATCCAATTTATTTAAAGGATTCATATTCCCTTAAATTTGCAGGAATTGTGCTGGGGACATTTGTACTAGGAGGAATTGTAGGCATGTTGCCCCTTTCAGCTCTTCCAGCAAAACTTGGAATCTATAAAGCTTGCATACTATTTTCTATAGGAGCGCTGTTTAGCTTGGCTTTAATAGTGGGTACTTCTCAGAAATTATTATTTTCACTAATAGCAGGTGCATGTGTATGCGTGATTTATCCAAGCACCCTAGCGGCTTTAAATATGGAGCGGGTATCCTCGGATGATGTCATATGGGCCACGGGTGTATATTCAATGTTTTATTCCATTGGCTCAGCCTGTGGACCATTTGTTACAGGCTTTGTGATGGATTTTACACATAAGGGACTTTTTATTGTAAGCGGATTGCTTATTGGATTATTTATGATTGTACATCTTGTAATGGAAACAAAGATGCAGCTTCAAAGGAGGTAGAAAATGTATTTAACAGATTTATTTAAATATAAAAAGATGGTAAAGGAAATGATTGTTGATTTACCAGATTTAAATGAAGTAAAAGATGGAGTTTATGAGGGATTCTGCGATGCAATCCTTGTAAAGGCCAGAATTAAGACTACAATCAAGGATCACAAAATTGAAAATGTTGAGTTGCTTCAGCATGTTCACGAACATGGAGAGGCGGCTGAGCAGATGATTGATTGGATTAATAATGAGAAATCATTTGATGTTGGAATGGTAAGCGGAGCATCAAATAGCTGCAAGGTAATGTTAAAGGCAATTGAAAATTCATTAAAGAATGCAGTTAGTGCATAGGATGAAAAATGGGGGAAGATATGGAATTAATTGATAACAAATTTATGCCAAAGCTTGAAAAAGTGGATATTAATAAATTATATGAGATTTTTAATGATAATGATGTGAAGAATGATTTTGATAATCTTCTGGATATTTTCTATAACACTATAGATAAATATGGGGATCGAATAGCAATTATTGATGAAGATAGGACAATAACTTACAAGGAATTGGACGAATATTCTGATAGAGTGGCTTTATATCTAGACAAAAAGAATTCTAATTTCAAAGATTATGTAATTGTAAAGGTTCATAGAGACTGGAAAACAGTTGCAATAATCATGGGAATTCTAAAGACCAAAAGAGCTTATGTTCCTATTCAAAGTGATGCTGGAGAAGAAAGAATCAAAAGCATTATGGACATGACTGGTGAGCAAGAGATGGTTGAGTCATCGATGGAGTTTCCTAAGGCTAAAAAGAAGTATCCTAGAAATCAAGTATCAGGTGAAAAATGCGCTTATGTAATTTTTACATCAGGAAGTACAGGAAAGCCAAAGGGAGTAAGGCTTCCTCATGTTTCGGTGGCTGAGACAGTCCAGACAATGGACAGACTTTTCGGCCTAAATGAATATGACAGAATCCTTGGGGTATCAGAGCTTACATTTGATCTTTCTGTATTTGATTTATTTGGCACCCTTGCAGCAGGCGCTAGTTTGGTAATAGTCAAAGACAACAGAAATCTTGCTCTTTTAGAAGAGAGGGTAAGTACAAACAACGTAACATTTATCAATGCTGTTCCATCTGTAGTTAAGATGTTGCTTGAATATGTTGAAAATACTGGAGCCGATTTTAATGGTTTACAAAGCGTGAGAAACATTATTCTCAGTGGAGATGTAGTACCACACAGTTTGGTTATTGATATTTTGAAGGATATTCCTTTTGTGAATCTCTATATTTCAGGTGGCCCAACAGAGATTTGTGTATGGTCCAACTTCTATTTATATGAGGAAGGAAAGTCAAAACTTTCATATGTACCTTATGGTTGCTCAATCGCCAATAAGACCATGTATGTAATGAAGGATGGCAAGCTCGTAGATATGGAAGAAGGGGAAATCGTCTCTGGTGGTGCAGGACTTGCTATTGATTATATTAAGGATACAGAAAGGACAAACAAGCAATTTAAGAATAACAAAAAGCTGGGGCGTCTTTACTATACTGGTGATAGAGGAATCCTTACGAAGGAAGGTATTATTCAAATCTGTGGAAGAATGGATAATCAGGTAAAAATCAATGGATTTAGAGTGGAGCTAGAAGAAATTGAATGTATCTTAAATGGTATGGACGAGATAAGCCAGAGTATAAGTTGCGTAAAAAAGGAGATTGAGGGAGATGACAAGCTGGTTACAGGAATTATGCTTAACCAGGGAAAGACAATTGAAGTAAATGAAATCAAGTCTAGACTTCGTCAGCATGTGCCTGAGTACGCAATCCCATCTGAGTTTATTTTCTTAGAGAAATTGCCACTTTCGGCTAATAATAAAGTAGATAGAAAAGCTTTCACAGCCATGGTTACAAAGGAGGTGGTCTAAAATGAAAATCTTTTGTTTGGCTAGTGCTGGAGCACAAGCAAGCATGTATTCAGATTTGAAAAAGGCCATGGGGAAAGCTGGTGAAATAATTCCAATTGAATATCCAGGCCATGGAACTAGAATGTCTGAGCCACTTATTGGCTCCATGAAAGACTTGGTAGGTTGGTGTGAAGAGGATATAAAAAAGCAACTGAAGGATAAGTCAGAACCATTCATGTTATTAGGACACAGTATGGGCTCTATCATATGCTATCAATTAGAAAATTTGTTTAAATCAGAGGGATATAATCTGAAAAAAGTAGTTCTTGCAGCTTGCCAGGCACCAAATTTCTGGCTTGACTATATTGGCAACATTGAAGAGATGGATAATAAAGAATTCTTAGAGTATGTTGCATCCATTGGTGGAGTTCCAGAGGAATTACTGGAAAATGAATTTTTTAAAGAAATATATACTGATATCATAAGAAATGACTTTGTGTTGCTTAAGCGTTATGTTCCACAAATAAACAAGGTGGAGACGCCTCTTGTACTTATAAATGGAAATAAAGATCAGCTAGTTGGAGAAAGATGGAAATATTGGCAGCTGTATAGCCAGAATGAAACCCAGTACTTCCAGCTGGATGAAAACCATTTTGTAGTCAAAGACACAAATGAAATGAGGGATATTTTAAAGAGCGTATCATAAGAGACTAAAGGAGAATGTGAAATAATGAAAAATAAAATAACCGTAAAGTCTATCATTTGCTTAATCCTCTTTTTAGGAGGATTGATATATGGGCTTTTAAACTTAAAGCTTATTGGTCATAGACCACCAGTTATTTTTATAACTCTTGGACTTGCCGTGATTGGTCTTGCAGTACTATTTTTTATTAGCATAAAAAATGGAAATGAAAGATATTTTAAAAAGGTTGTAATGGTGGCTGTAATCCTTTTGGCAGCTTACGGAATTACAGAAATGGTATGTAATGAAAAGTATCAGGAGCAAGTGGCTGCAATGCAAGACTGGGATGTTGACTTGAATTCTGTGGCTGATGGAGTATACACAGGCGAGAGCGATGTTGGATACATTAAAGCAGTTGTAGAAGTTGAAGTTAAGGACCATAAGCTGGTTAGAGTTGACTTGCTTAAGCATGTTAATGAGCATGGTGGACCTGCTGAAATAATAGTAGAAAACATGGTTGAAGAGCAGACAGTTGATGTAGATGCTGTCAGCTCAGCAACAAATTCTAGTAAGGTTATTAAGACTGCTGTGAAAAATGCTTTATTGCAGGGGATAAAATAAACATTTATAGTATTTAGTAGGAATAATAAAGAAAATGGGAGCCGTTAACTATGACAAAAGCAGAAAAAATGGAGTTATTCCATAGAGATAATATTGCGAATGCCGCGGAGAAATTATTTTCAGTAAACGGTATCGAAAAAACATCTATGGATCAGATTGCCAAAGAGGCGGATTATAGCAAATCAACAATATATGTCTATTTCAAGAACAAAGAGGAAATAGTACTTTATCTTGTATTGAAGGGGATGAATGAAATCAGTAGTAATATTGAAGAAGTTGTAGATAATAAGTCGGATGCTGCTTCAGAGGTTGAAAAGTACTATCAGATTTGCCACATTTTGGCGGAGTTATATGACAAATCACCTTTTGTTTTTTCTAGAATGCTTGAAACTATCGAGATGAAAAAAGAGGAACGATTACAAGTCCCGCTTTTGGACGATATTTATCAAGTCGGTGAATCCATAATTGATAAAATCGCAGAATTTCTTGAATCGGGGAAGGAAAGTAACAGTTTTGAGCTGGATGATAATGCCAAAAAAGTCAGCTTTATTTATTGGATGATGCTTGCTGGTGTTATTATGCTAGGAAATAAAAAAGCAGGTTACATCCAATATCAATTTGATGAAAGCAAAGATGAATTTTTAAATCAAGTATTTGGTATGATGCTTGAAATAATTAAAAAATAGGCAATTTAGTGGGGCGCACCGTTTTGGTGCGCCTTTCCGTTGATTTAAAGGGATGGATTAATTATAATAATCTCTAGTGAATTTAGGAGTTAGGGCGGAGAATTATTATTATCATGAAATTTGGTGGGCGTAAAATTAAAGTAAAAGGCAACAGTGCACTTGCTATTGCGGCAGGTGTTGCTGTTGCTTTTATGTTTATTGCTACCATTGTCAGTGTTGTTATATATAAGAATAGAATGGAGCAGGCTTCTGAGCTTTTAAGAGAGGCTGAGTACAAGCAGTACGATTCCTATGTTGTAATGATTTCTTCAGATGATGATTCTGATTTTTGGAAGCAGGTATATGAGGCCGCAAAAGAATACGGTGATGAAAATAGAGTTTATGTGGATCTCTTATCTCAGTCAGTAGATGATGATTATACTAGAGCTGAGTTGATGGAGATGGCGATAGCCTCAGGTTGTGATGGCATTTTTATAGAGGGAGACTCTGCAGAGATTCCTCAGGAGCTTTTTCAAAAAGCCAAAAAGGCAGGGATTTCTGTAATTACTTTAGAGACTGATGTGGACCCTGCAGACAGAGTCAGCTTTATTGGCGTTAACAGCTATACTATTGCCAATTTATATGCCAAATCAATCGCGCCAGATTTAGTTGAAAAATCATCGGTTATGATTATTGGTAATTCAAGTGCTGAGGATTCAAGCACCACCAGCCTAATCAACAACTTGCAGGAGGCAATCTCTAGTGAGATGCCAGGGGAGAAAATCGATTTTGATTTACGAATTATAGAGGATGAAGAACAGTTTGCTTCAGAAGAGTACATCCAGAATCTCTTCATGAACAATGATTTGGCACCTTTTGTTATCTGTCTTGATGAGGATACAACCACCAGCTTTTATCAGGCTATGATTGACTACAACAAGGTAGGTCAGATTCATCTGTATGGTAATTACAAAACACCTACAATCCTTACTGGTATTCAGCACGGCGTTATTAAAAGCACTGTAAGTATTGATGCAGAAAGCATGGGAAGTGCTGCCACTAAGGCATTTATAGAATATAGAGATACAGGTTATGTTTCAGACTATATAAATGTGGATACACAGATTATTGATTTGTCCAACGTGGCTGAGTATCTAGAGGAGGGTAGCGATGAGTAAAAAGCTTAAAGTCACCCTTTCCCTTAGAAAGAAAATGATTCTGGCATTTTGTACACCAGCCATTTTGCTGTTCCTTGTAAATATGATGCTTTACTTTGGAACAGCCAGAATGATTGATTCTCTTGATGCGGTATTCGCCAGCAATACTTCTCTTAACGAGTTGAGTGATTGCCTTGATAGAGTCCAGAGTGCTACCACTGGGTATTTGGACACCAAGACATCAGACGCCTTGGAGCAGTACTATACCTACGAGCAGGATTACAATAATCTGGTTATGACTCTTTCTAATACCAATGATGACAATGAGAATCGTGTCATGGAAAAAAATATTAGAAACATGTCCCTTAACTATTTGGAGCTTACCAATCAGGCCATAGAGAGTAAGCGTGGTGGTAATGTTGAAAAATACAAGACCAACTACGATGAGGCCACAAGACTTCACGGCTATATTTCAAAGAGCATCAATAGCTTAAATAACAAGCAGTTCGTCAACAACTCTATGTCTTATGCAGCAATGATGTCAGCACTGCAGACACTTGAGCAGTTGAACTTATTTACTCTCATTATTATTGGAGTTGCTAACCTTTCATTCGTAGTACTTATTGCATCTACTATCACGGAGCCTTTGATTAAGCTTTCCAACTCTGCCAACAGAGTTTCAAAGGGAGATTTTGATATTGAATTGCTTACCGTTCATTCGAATGATGAGGTAGGTGTTGTTACTAACGCATTCAACAAGATGGTAATTTCTATAAGAGAGTATATCGTTAAGCTTCGTGAGTCCATGGAAGTAGAGCGCCGACTGAAGGAAAATGAGCTTATTATGGAGAATCATATTAAGGACGCTGAGCTGAGATATTTGCAGGCCCAGATCAACCCACATTTTCTATTTAACACTTTAAATGCCGGTGCCCAGCTTTCTATGATGGAGGGAGCAGAGAGGACTAGCAATTATCTCCAGAGGGTTGCTGATTTCTTTAGATATAATATAAAGAAGAACAAGGACATTGTTACTCTTAAGGAAGAAATCGAGCTTGTAGATATTTACATTTACATTATAAATGTGCGATTTGCTGGAGAGATTCTTTTTACAAAGGATATAGATGAGAGCCTTTTAGATGTTAAAATTCCTCGCATGATTATCCAGCCTATCGTAGAAAACAGTATTAACTACGGTGTGAGAAATGTAGATTGGGCCAAGAAAATTAAGCTTTCTGTATATTCTCTAGAGGATTATATTTGTGTTAGTATAAAGGACAACGGAATAGGAATGGATTCCAAGACCATCGAGGAAATACTTGAGGGTGGATATACTAGGGATCCAAGCAAGTCTGACTCCAATGGCGTTGGCCTTGACAATTGTATCGAGCGTCTCAATATTTTCTATGAGAGAGACGATGTCCTAGATATTATTTCAGAGGGGAAGAACAAGGGTACAGAGACAATTCTCTACCTTTCCAAAACAGATTAAGGGTATTAAGTAATGTACAAAATAATGCTAGCTGACGATGAGGGAATCGTCATTGACTCACTTAAATTCATAATAGAAAAAGAATTTGGCAGTCGCTGTGAGATAAGAACAGCCAAAACCGGTAGACAGGTTATCGAGTTGGCTGAGGAATTTCAGCCAGATATTGCTTTCATGGATATTCAGATGCCGGGAATCAACGGTATCGAGGCCATGCGAGAGATTAGGAAGTTCAATAGCCATGTAGTTTTTGTTGTAATGACGGCCTATGACAAGTTTGACTATGCCAAGGAGGCTATCTCCTTGGGAGTGCTTGATTATCTCAATAAGCCAGTCAGTAAGGAGACTATAGTTACCGTGCTGAAAAAGGCCATGAGCAATATCGATGGTGAGAGGACCAAGCGCCGCAACGATTTACGGGTTCGTGAAAAGCTTGAGACTGTAGTTCCTATCATTGAAAATGGTCTGATTCAAGACTTGCTTTTCAAGGAATATTTCCAGGAAGATATTGATAATTACAAGACACTTCTTGGTATTGATTCACAGTATGGATACATGGCCTGCATGGTCTTTGGTAGAGAGCAGGTAGGTAACTACATGACCAGCGCTGTTGCTGTTTCCATCCAGGCACAAAAGGCCTATCGTGAGATTCACACCATAACAGAGGATTACATTAAGGGAATTATGGGTGCGGTTATGTCCAACAAAATCCCTATGCTGATTCCTTGCGAGGGTGACACTCTTTCATACAATGAGCGAAATGAAATTGTGGAGAAGGCAAGAGCTCTTTGCCGCAAGCTATCTGATAGATTCGATATGAATTTCAGAGTGGGATTTGGCTCGGTAAAGCCGCTTGATAAGATGGCAGAGTCATACGAGGAGGCTAATTCAGTCCTCATCTCAACCACCAGCCACGTAGCCCACATTGATGATATGCCTACAAAGGTTTCCTATGAGGACAACTATCCAATGGAGATGGAAAAGAGGCTTTTTGATGAAATCGAGCTAGGCAACACCAATGAATCGGCATCAGTTGCCCAGGCATTCTTCGACTGGATGGAGGAAAATTACGCTAGCGACAGCGATAGCGTTAGACTGAAATGTCTTGAATTTGTACTATGGGCTGAGCATCTAGCCTATGAGAAGACAGGTCGTAAATACGAATTTAAAAGCAGGCAAAACTACCTATCAGAGCTTTTAAATTATCCTACCCATGAAGAGGTGAGGATGTGGTTCGTAGAGAAAATAAAGTCAGCTACCTTCTGGGTTTCAAACCGCCAGGAAGAGCAGACTATGAGTGCCATCAACAAGGCAAAACAGTACATTGACAACAATTATATGAAGGAACTCACCCTAGATGATGTATCTAGAGTGGTAAATATAAGTTCCTACTATTTTTCAAAGGTATTCAAGGAAGAAACAGGAGAAAACTTCATTGATTATCTTACAAAACTTAGAATAGAAGCAGCCAAAAAGCTGCTTAAAACTACCAATAAATCTATGAAGGAGATTTCGGCTGAGGTAGGATATTCAGACCCTAATTATTTTTCTAGAAACTTTAAGAAGTACACTGGAAAAACGCCAACAGATTATGCGAAGGGGTAATATTGGAGGGAAGTAATGAAACGGTTAAGGAGAAAATTTATTGCGGTGGCAATTATGTCCGCAATGATTTTGTCAGGATGTGGGGAGGCCATGACAAATGACAGCAGTGATGCTGAGGATTCAAACACACTTGAGATAGGAATGTGTTTTGACTCATTCGTAATTGAAAGATGGCAAAAGGACAGAGACGTATTTGTTGATACTGCCTCATCCCTAGGAGCCACAGTGAATGTTCAAAATGCCAATGGAGATGTATCCAAGCAGATTGAACAGATACAGTATTTTATTGACAAGGGTGTTGACTGCCTTGTAATCATTCCAATTGATGGCGGTGCACTTACCGAGGTTGTAAACAAAGCTAAGGCAAAAAACATCCCAGTTGTATGTTACGACAGATTGATACGTGACGTTAACGCGGACCTATACATTTCATTCGACAACGAAATGGTAGGTCGAATGCTTGGAGATGCACTTGCAAAGCAGGGCTCTAAAAAAGTTGTAATGATATGTGGTCCAAATACTGACAACAATGTGCCAATGGTTGAAAGTGGCTTTAAATCAGTAATGGAAGAAAAAGGCATCGAAATATTAGATATGTACAACTGCGAAGGCTGGAAAGCAGAGCTGGGCAGTTCCTACGTCTATGAGAATATAGATCTTATCAAACAGGCCGATGGCATCATGTGTGGCAATGACGATATAGCCACTGCAGTCATCAGAGCCCTTGCAGTTAGCCAGTTAGCAGGCGTCATTCCAGTGGTAGGCCAAGACGCAGATTTGACCGCCTGCCAGCACATAGTAGAGGGCACTCAGAACATGACTGTTTACAAGCCAGTTAACAAGCTTGCAGAACAGGCTGCTGAACTATCCGTACAGCTGGCCAAGGGAAAGGCAATACAAACAACCGAATTTATCGACGATGGCACAACCACCATACCATACGTGGCCGTGGAGCCAGTTGCCGTTGACGCCGCCAACATGGACGAAGTCATCATCGAAGGAGGCTTCCACAGCCGAGAGGACGTCTATCTAAACGTAGCCAAGTAGCAGGCTTTGGCAGTGGTGGATAGCACATATTTGCAAATTGGATTAGGACTAGCACAAAAATGTGCTAGTCCTTTTTTGGTGGTTAGATTGTTTTAGACAAAAATGTGAAGAAAGTGACAACCATTTTTAGAAGGGTTAATGGTATCTTTTTTACAGATACAAAAAACACCTAATGAAAGGGAGGTTTTCACAGAGATGAAAAAGAAATTATTAAGTGTACTTTTGACAGGTGCTATGGCAGCTTCAATGTTCGTAGGTTGCGGTACTAGCACAGAGACAACAGACAACTCTGCACCAGCTTCAACAGACACAGCTACAGAGTCGACAGACGGTGGGGCTGCAGCTGCTACTGGCAAGAAGGTTGGTGTAGCAATGCCTACAAAGGATCTTCAGAGATGGAATCAGGACGGCGAGAACATGCAGAAAGAGCTTGAGGCAGCTGGTTACGAAGTTGAACTTCAGTATGCTTCAAACGACACACAGACACAGATCTCTCAGATTGAGACAATGATCAATGACGGATGTGATGTTCTTGTTATCGCAGCTATCGAGGCTTCTTCACTTGGTGAGGCTATGGATATGGCAGCTGAGCAGAACATTCCAGTTATCGCTTATGACCGTCTTATCATGAACACAGATGCTGTTTCTTACTACGCTACATTTGATAACTACAAAGTAGGTCAGGTTCAGGGACAGTACATCATCGATACACTTGGTCTTGATGTAAACGATACTTCTAAGACATACACAATGGAAGTTACAGCTGGTGATCCAGGTGATAACAATGCTAACTTCTTCTACAGCGGTGCTATGGATCTTCTTGATGATTACATCGATGCTGGTATCATCGAAATCAAGTCAGGTCAGCAGGAATTCGCTGATGTAGCTACAGCTCAGTGGGCAACAGAGAAGGCTCAGTCAAGAATGGAGAACATCCTTTCAACATACTATGCTGATGGAACAAACCTTGACATCTGCCTCTGCTCAAATGACTCTACAGCACTTGGTGTTGAGAACGCACTTGCAGCTAACTACAAGGGTGAGTACCCAATCGTAACAGGTCAGGATTGCGATATTGAGAACACAAAGAACATGATCGCTGGTAAGCAGTCTATGTCAGTATTCAAGGATACACGTACACTTGCTTCACAGGTTGTTAAGATGGTAGGCCAGATCCTTAATGGTGAGACAGTTGATGTTAACGATAAGGAAACATACAACAATGGTAACAAGGTAGTTGAGTCATTCCTTTGCGAGCCTGTATTCGCAGATGTTAACAACTACAAGGAGCTCCTCATCGATTCTGGTTACTATACAGAGGATCAGTTACAGTAATAGTAAATATTTTTCCTAGCTACGCGACGGAAAAATGTTTACCACGAACATTAGTTGTAAACTTTATAGGGCGAGCTTAGCTCGCCCTATTTTAAAGAGAATGATTTGAAGAGAATGAAAATTCTTATTGAAACAAAAAAGGGAGGTATATCAAGTGGGAAATACAATACTTGAGATGAAGAACATCACAAAAGAGTTCCCAGGAGTAAAGGCCCTTGATAACGTTAATCTTAAAGTAGAAGAAGGCGAAATTCACGCTCTTGTAGGTGAGAATGGTGCTGGTAAGTCTACTTTGATGAATGTTTTAAGTGGTATTTATCCATTTGGTTCTTACACAGGTGACATCGTATATAACGGTGAGGTTTGTAAGTTCCAAAAGATTAAGGACTCAGAGGAAAAAGGAATCGTTATTATCCATCAGGAATTAGCATTAATTCCATATATGTCAATTGGTGAGAACATGTTCCTTGGAAATGAGCAGGGAAAGAAATCGGCAATTGATTGGAACAAGACATATTCTGAGGCAGACAAGTACTTGAAGATGGTTGGTCTTTCAGAGAGCAGCCGTGTTCTTATCAAAGATATCGGTGTTGGTAAGCAGCAGCTTGTAGAGATTGCAAAGGCTCTTGCTAAACACGCAAAACTTCTTATTCTTGATGAGCCTACATCTTCTCTTAACGAGACAGATTCAAGAGCTCTTCTTGATTTACTTCTTGAATTCAAAAAGCAGGGAATGACATCTATTATCATTTCTCATAAGCTTAATGAGGTTTCTTACGTAGCAGATAAAATCACAGTTATCCGTGATGGTTCTACAATTGAAACACTTGATAAGGCAACAGATGATATTTCTGAAGATAGAATTATCAAGGGCATGGTTGGTCGTGAGATGACAGACCGTTTCCCAAAGCGTCATGATGTTAAGATTGGCGATGTTGCTATGGAAGTTAAGAACTGGACAGTTTACCATCCACAGTTCACAGAGCGTAAGGTAGTTGATGATGTATCAATTAACGTACGTAAGGGTGAGGTAGTTGGTATCGCAGGTCTTATGGGTGCTGGACGTACTGAGCTTGCTATGAGTATTTTCGGTAAGGCTTATGGCTCTAATATTTCAGGTCAGCTTTTCCTTAATGGAGAGGAAGTTCACCTTAAGAATATTAAGGATGCTATCAAGCACAGACTTGCATATGTTACAGAGGATAGAAAGGGTAATGGACTTGTTCTTTCTAACCCAATCAGAGTTAACACTTCTCTTGCAAACCTTTCAGAGCTTTGTACTAGAAGAGTTATCGATAAGGATAAAGAGTATCAGGTTGCCGAGGAATATAGAGGCAAGCTTAAAACAAAGTGTCCTACTGTTGATCAGAATGTAGGAAATCTTTCAGGTGGTAACCAGCAGAAGGTACTTCTTGCAAAGTGGATGTATGCTAATCCAGATGTACTTATTCTCGATGAGCCTACACGAGGTATCGATGTTGGTGCTAAATATGAGATTTACTGCATTATCAATGACCTTGTTGCTGCTGGAAAATCAGTTATCATGATTTCTTCAGAGCTTCCAGAGGTACTTGGTATGTCTGATAGAATTTATGTAATGAATGAGGGCAAGATGGTTGGTGAAATGGAAGGTGCTGAGGCATCGCAGGAGAGCATCATGTCTTGCATCTTGAAGTCATAGAAGGGAGAGAAAACATGGGTTCACTTAGTTTTGGACAAATCATAAAGAAATATTCCATGGTAATCGCCCTCGTGGTAATCATTGGAGTATTTACAATAGGAACAGGTGGAAAGATTCTTTTTCCACAGAACATTAACAACCTTCTTTCACAGAATGCATATGTATTCGTACTTGCAACAGGTATGTTGATGTGTATCTTAACCGGTGGTAACATCGATCTTTCAGTTGGATCGGTTGTTTGTTTCATCGGTGGTGTAGGCGCATTACTTATGAGCAAAGGCGTTAACATGGTACTTGCTGTTATCATCATGTTACTTGTTGGTGTTGCAGTTGGTGCATGGCAGGCCTTCTGGGTAGCATATATAAATGTTCCACCATTTATCGCTACACTTGCTGGTATGTACGCCTTCAGAGGTCTTTCAAACGTAGTACTTAATGGTAAGGTTGTTGCCATTGCAAACCAGACATACTTAAATGTATTTGGTGGTGGTGCTGATTGCTACGTTCCAGATTTCCTTGGCGGTGGCGAGTTTAACACAACATGTATGATTATTGGTGTTATCGCTACAGCAATATTTGTATTAAATGAGTTCCGTTCAAGAATTTCAGCTACAAGAAAAGGCTATGAGACAACAAGCATTGGCGGTTTTGCTGCAAAAATTGTACTTATCTCAGCTGTAATCCTTTTCTTAAGCTATAAGCTTGCAGGATACAAGGGTATTCCTACATCACTTATTTGGATTGTTGTTGTTGTTCTTGCTTATCACTACTTTACAACTAGAACTACAATGGGTCGTTACCTCTACGCAGTAGGTGGTAATGAGAAGGCTACACAGCTTTCTGGTATCAACACAAAGAAGGTTTACTTTTTTGCTTACACAAACATGGGATTCTTAACAGCAGTTGCTGGTATCCTTACAGTTGCTCGTTACACAAATGCACAGCCTACATACGGTATGTATTTCGAGATGGACGCAATCGGTGCTTGCTTCATCGGTGGTGCTTCAGCTTACGGCGGAACTGGTTCTGTATTTGGAGCAATCGTTGGTGCCCTTCTTATGGGTGTTATCAACCAGGGTATGTCTATCATGGGTGTAGATGCTAACTACCAGAACGTAGTAAAGGGTCTTGTACTTTTAGTTGCTGTTATCTTTGACGTAATGTCTAAGAGAGAGAATAAGTAGGAAGGGAGGAACAAAAAGTGGCAGACAAAATTTTAAATGTAATCAAGAATAATACAATGCTCATTGTACTGATCATAGTTGTTCTCTTCTTTAATATTTCAACAGGCGGCAAAATGCTCCAGCCTAGTCAGTTCAATGCTTTAATTACACAGAACGCATACGTTTATGTTCTTGCAACTGGTATGCTCATGTGTATGCTTACTGGTGGTAATATCGATCTTTCCTGCGGTTCTTTCGTATGTTTCGTAGGTGTTGTAGGTGCAAAGATTATGACAAGCCTTATGGCTGGTGGCATGGATCCACTTGTAGCAACAATCATCGGTATTCCAGCAATGCTTCTTATTGGTGTTATTTATGGATGTATTTTAGGATACGTTATCGCATACATGAACATTCCACCTTGGATTGCAACCCTTGCAGGTTTCCTTGCTCTTAGAGGTCTCGGTGTTGCATTGATGGATGGTGCTTCTAGTATCAGTAACCTTCCAGAGAACTTCTGTGTACTCTTCACAGGAAAGCTCAACGACTTCTTCGGTGGTCCAAGAATCGGTGGAGTTCAGTACAATCTCACAAGTATTGTGATTGCTATTGCAGCAGCAGTTATATTTGTACTTTTAACTTTAAGAGAGCGTAAAAACAAGCTTGCTAAGGGATATGAGGTTTCAAGCTTCACATCATTAGTTGTTAGACTTGTACTTGTTTGCTTCGTAATCTTACTTTTCGGTTACAAGTACTCACTTGCAGGTGGCGTTCCTTATCCACTTATCTGGGTGGCTGTAATTGTACTTATCTACAATTTCATTACATCTAAGACAGATATTGGACGTTATTTCTACACAATCGGTGGAAACTCAGAGGCAACTCGTCTTTCTGGTATCGATACAAAGAGAATCATGTTCTTAGCTTACATGAACATGGCTGTACTTACAGTAATCTCTGCATTCATTACAATGGCTCGTTATAAGTCAGCTAATTCAACAGCTGGTCAGAACTACGAGATGGATGCAATCTCAGCTTGTGTAGTTGGTGGTGTTAGTGCATACGGTGGAAGCGGTACTATTTTCGGTATGATTATCGGTGCTACTCTTATCGGTGTAATCAACATTGGTATGTTCCTTATGAACATCGATGCAAACTGGCAAAAGATTGTTAAGGGTGTTGTACTTCTCGGTGCAGTAGTATTCGAAATCCTTAATAATAAGAAGAACGCTACAAAGTAATAACTAGTTTATTTTCTTCATTTTGTTCTCTTATATTTAGGCCTGCAGGTTTCCTGTGGGCCTTTTTTACTTAATAGGATATTCCTAATATGAAATGAAAACGGGCTTGCTAGGATTTAGAATTTGAAAAGAACAATAATTTGACAGAAAAAGTAAAAAATAATAGTAGAAATATTCAGAAAAAGTGGGATAATATACTTAATTATCATAATAATTTCACAATAGTGGACGATAATATCATTAGAGGGTTTTCCCAATGAAAGGAGTGGATTACATGAAAGGACGTACTAAAAAGTTAATACAGACATATCTTGTACTATTACTCCTAGTGTTCACTTGGTTTGGTGGTGCTTTTAAAGTAATGGCAAAGTCGTCTCCAAGAGTTATTGTTATTGATCCTGCATTTCAGGAAGTGGCTGACGATTCCAAGGAACCTGTAGGTCCAGGTGCTTTTAGAACTAGTGCTGAGGCAAGTTCAGGTAATGTTGGAGCAACAACGGGATATCCTGAGTATGAGTTGACACTTCAGGTGGCATTAAAGCTTAAGGCAGACCTTGAGAATGCAGGCTATGAAGTAATTCTCACCCGTTCATCAAATGATGTAAATATCAGCAATAGCGGACGTGCTATGATAGCAAATATGTTTGATGCTGATTTGTTTATAGTTGTAAGTGCAAAGGAAGATGGAAATGGTTCATCTGGCGTTCAGGTTGTTTGCCAGTCAGAGGACAATCCTTACAATTACGGAAATTACGAAGATGGCAGACTTTTGTCAGATACAATACTTGGTTCTGTAAAGGCAGCCGGTTCTAGAGCTCGTCTAGTAGAAGATGATGATATGGCAGTAATGAACTGGTGTCAGGCTCCTAGCACAGTAGTTGAAATTGGCTCCCTTGCCAATGAAGACGAAGAAGAGAAATTACTTAATGTTGATTATCAGCAGGAACTTGCTGACGGAATCGCCGCTGGCGTAGACAGCTATTTCACACAGAGGTAAATAGAGCGAATATCTAGAGAAAAATTAAGAGGCAGTCCTAAAATTTTAGGATTGCCTCTTTTTGTTAGTCTAATTGCACTAGAAATACTTGTAAAACAAAAATTGTAGCTATACACGTAGAGTGGTATTAATCCTATATAATACATTTTTTGTAGTGGAATATAGATTATTATATTTCTTCGCCGTTGAGCATGAATGTTTCATCTGGTTCGATAGGTACGCAGACACATTTTTTGCCGTCTACAATGGCAGTGGTTACAGAGGCAGCCTTGTCATCGGAAACCTTAACTACGATGTCAGGAAGCTTTCCCTCAGAAGTAACTCCGGTGGCTTCCTTAAGCTGTTGTGTGAGGTCTACAACACGTTCCTTAAGAACGTTTTTCTCAAGGCGAAGCTCATTGTTCTTGAGAGCCTTTTCATCTAAAAGCTCATCTGCAAGTGGAAGAGCAGTCTCAAAATAGTTTTCAAAGTTGGCCTGAATCTTTTCTACCTTCATATCAGAAAGTCCTGAGTCAGTAAGGATGTTTGCAACATCCTGAGGCTCTAAGATGATTGGCTCATCCTCGCCAAGTCGCTCAGTTTCTACTGTAATGAAATCTGAAAGATTCTGCTGAATATCTAATTTCTTTTCGATTGTTTCTTCTGTTTCCTCGCCAAGAGCCTGATCAAGCATATTGTTGAATGCGTTCTTTTTCTGAGTAGAAGTCTTTTTAGTGCCACAGCCGATGCAGTTTTCCCAGAACTCTACGTGAGGCTCCTTTGTGTTTTTAGTGTAAGCAAGGCATGCATGTAAATCAGTAGAGCGCTCTGTGAAGCAAGGGAAAGTAAAGGCGGTATCAACAGGTCCTACAACCCAGTCTCTGATACGAGCACCGATTCTATTTTCGTCCTCGCGGTATCCAAGACCTGGCTTTGAAAGCTGTACTGGGCAGATAGCGCAGATGATATAGTCGTATACTTCCTCAGACTCATCAAGCATCAAATCATCTGTTGTCTTAACTGGAATATCATAGGTATCGTGGTAAAGAAGAATAAGGAAATTACCTACAAAATCATATGACTCGATAATTCTGTTGTAGTATTCAATGAGAAGCTTCTCATCCTGAAGACGGCTCTCGCGAAGTTTCATTAATAAATCATGTCCGCTGCCTTCGATTTCCTCACTAGGGTCAAATGGAAGCTCAAGAAGATTGTTACCAACTGTTCCTGAAAGGGATTTGTTAGCAATTTCAAGATACTTGTGGAATTCTTCATCTTCAAGATTAAGAAAAGTCTCCTTGAAAGTGAGGACCATTTCCTTGTTGGCATCTACATAGCAACCTACCATTTTGTCAAAGTTACAATTATCCTTTTTAAAACGTCTTTTTATCTCGTTAATTTCTTTTTTATTCAATTTTTTCACGCTTTCTTCAAAAAAATATATTATTCTCGTATATAGGATATATGAGTCAGATTCTGCTTATGATTGACACATATTTTAAACGATCAACTTCAATTATATGGACTTGTGAAAAGTAGTTCAAGAGTGAAATTGATTATAAAAAACAAATGGTTTATTATTATTGTATAAAATATAATTTTTTTATTTGGAGGAGCAAATAATGAACGGGGTACAAATTAAAAGAGCTAACAAGATTTTACTAATTGTTTTATTGGTATCGAGCTTCTTGCTTATTGTGGGCAATTTCTCGCAGCTACAATTTGCGGTAGATTTCGCTCCATATCGAAGCATCCTTCCTATTATAATGTGCGTAATAGGAATAGTATGTTATATTGTTTTGTATTTCTCTAATAAGGAATCTCTTAGACTTGAGAGAATTGGCACGGGCTGGTTTTTCTTAACATATACAGCTTGTCTTATGTTGGGGCAGGGCAATTCACCATTCCCATTCTATATTCCAGTTTTAATGGTAATCTTAATTATGCTTGATGCGCCATTTGTAAGGTTGGCAGCAATCTGGGGATTGGTTGTAAATGTTATTAGAGGTATGTCTATGTTTGCTACAGCTGCTGAACCAACAGCGGTAGCAGATGTAGTTATGATTGAGATAATCGTATCAATTTGTGCAACAGTTGGCGCCTTAAACGGAATCAAGCATTTGAAGATGCTTCTTGATGAAAATACAGGCGAGATTCAGCTTCAGGTTGAAAAGAGTGACAGGCTCATTGGCAAAACAAGAGATACTTCCAGAGTGGTTTCTGATTTGATGAAGGAAAGCCAGGATAGCATCCAGTCAGTACAGAAGGAAGTTGAGGCTATCAGCCAGGCTCTTAATGAGATTTCTCTTGGAACAACTGGTGCAGCAGAGGCTATCGAGAGCCAGTCTAGCAGAGTTGTTGATATTCAGGAACTTATAGATGGTATTTACACTCAGATTCAGGAGCTTGTAGATATTGCTAAGGAATGTATGACTGAGATTAAAGAGGGCGCAGATGCTGTAGAGTATTTGCAGACTAGCACCGAGAAGTCTAAGTCTTCTAGTGAAGAGATGAAGGTAGCTGCAGGCGAGATGATGGATAGAGCCTCAGCTGTTAGAGATATTATTAGCATCATTCAGGGAATCAGTGCCCAGACCAATTTGCTTGCTCTTAACGCATCAATCGAGGCTGCTAGAGCTGGTGAGGCAGGCAAGGGCTTTGCCGTAGTTGCAGATGAGATTAGAGCATTGGCAGAGCAGACCAAGGATTCTACAGAGAATATTTCATCTATCCTTGACGAATTATCAAACGACACAGAGCTTGTATCTGAAAAGATTAACGAGACTGTTGAAATTTCAAACGAGCAGGTTGAATACATCGAGATTACAAGAGATAAGTTCTCTATTATCCACGATGGCTTCGACAAGCTCAACAGCAACGTAGACGAAGTAAATAGAAACGTCAACGAGCTTAAGGATAACAACAACAAGATAGTTGAGGAGGTTACAAACCTTTCTGCTACAACAGAAGAGATCTCTGCAAACTGCGAGAATGCTTCTAACAATAGTTCTTCAACAGTATCTGTTGTAAACAACTTTGTGGACCTTATGGACAAGATTGCAAACAAGGTTTACGAGCTGGATAAAAATAACTAGTTGGATTAGTTATAAGTGCTTGACATCAAATGCTTAAATAACTATACTTTAGTCAAATAAAGAAGGGGAACAGTCATGGCATTTACATCTATGCTTAATAATCTCAATAATAACAATAATAATTCCGTGAATAATAATCAGGGAGTTTAATTTTATTGTGTTGATGAGATTTGAATGTTCCAGATAAACATGAATTAGAGAGCCTCATCAAGCTAGAGTTTGATGAGGCTTTTATTGTGTCAAGGAGGGGCCCTTTAGGGAAGATTCCTTGATACACAGAACTGCCCATTGTTGGAGACAATTATTAATGGCAGTTCTTCATTAATCAAAAATGAGGAGAAAAACAATGAGCGTTAAAACCACAGACGTAAGAACACTTTCGAGAAATTTCAAAGATTATGGGGACAAGGAAGTTACTGTTGCTGGATGGGTTCGCAATATGCGTGATTCTAAGACATTCGGTTTCTTGGTACTTGCTGATGGTACTTTCTTCAATCCAGTGCAGGTAGTATTTAATCAGGATAATATCGACAATTTCGATGAGGTTAGACGTCTTAATGTTGGCGCCGCAGTATATGTTACTGGTATTGTTACACTTACACCAGAAGCTAAGCAGCCATTCGAGATTCAGGCTACAAAAATTGAGGTAGAGGGCAAATCAACACCTGATTATCCAATTCAGCCTAAGAGACATACTATGGAATACCTTCGTACACAGACACATCTTCGTCCACGTACAAATACATTCCAGGCAGTATTTAGAGTTCGTTCACTTTGCGCTTATGCAATTCACAAGTTCTTCCAGGAGCGTGATTTTGTATATGTTCATACTCCACTTATTACAGGTTCTGACTGTGAGGGTGCAGGTGAGATGTTCCAGGTTACTACAATGGACCTTAACAACATCCCTAAGACAGAGGATGGAGCAGTTGATTTCTCACAGGATTTCTTTGGCCACGCTACCAACCTTACTGTTTCAGGTCAGTTAAATGGTGAGACTTATGCACAGGCATTTAAGAACATCTATACATTTGGTCCTACATTCCGTGCAGAGAACTCTAACACAACTCGTCATGCAGCAGAGTTCTGGATGATTGAGCCAGAGATTTCATTTGCAGATCTTGAGGATGATATGCAGCTTGCTGAGGAGATGATTAAGTTCATCATCAACTATGTATTAGAGCATGCTCCAGAGGAGATGGAGTTCTTCAACAACTTTATCGACAAGGGACTTCTTGATAGACTTCATCATGTAGCTACATCAGACTTTGGCCGCATCACATACACAGATGCAGTTGCAGAGCTTGAGAAGCACAACGATGAGTTCGATTACAAGGTATCTTGGGGCTGTGACCTTCAGACAGAGCACGAGAGATACTTAACAGAGAAAATATTTGGAAAGCCTGTATTCGTTACAGATTATCCAAAGGAAATAAAGGCATTCTACATGAAACTTAACGAGGACGGCAAGACTGTTGCAGCTATGGACTGTCTCGTGCCTGGCATCGGAGAAATCATCGGTGGCTCACAGCGTGAGGATGACTACGATGTACTTCTTAAGAGAATGCAGGAGTGTGGACTTAAGGAAGAAGACTACGGATTCTACCTTGACCTTCGTAAATACGGTTCATCTCGTCATGCAGGTTTCGGACTTGGATTTGAGCGTTGCGTAATGTACCTCACAGGAATGGGGAACATCCGTGACGTAATTCCATTCCCAAGAACTGTAGGTAATTGTGATTTATAATCCGTAATCATCATCGACAGAGCATACATATCTTTCTACGACACGCTTTCGCTCTTGTCGTGCTCGTTGCCCTACATAAGATGCTGCTTTGCACCATCTAAGTAGGGACGGCACTTTAAGGTCTTTAGAAAGACATGTATGTCTGCCGTTGAGATTACTCATCTAAATATAGGAGGATACATTAGTTATGAGTAAGATATACATCCCGGATGGGTACGCTTCGGCGTTGGACCTTAAAGAGACACAGATTGCGATTAAGAAGGTAAAGGACTTCTTCCAGGCACAGCTTACAGCAGAGCTCAACCTTCATCGTGTAACAGCTCCACTTTTTGTAGAGCCAGAATCTGGTCTTAACGACAATTTGAATGGCGTTGAGAGACCTGTTGCTTTCGGTGTTAAGGAGCAGGGCGACAAGGAAGTAGAGGTTGTTCATTCTCTTGCAAAATGGAAGAGAATGGCTCTTGGCAGATATAAATTCAACGTAGGCGAAGGTCTTTACACAGATATGAATGCTATCCGCCGAGATGAGGATACAGATAATATTCATTCGATTTATGTTGACCAATGGGATTGGGAGTGTATAATAGATAAGTCGGCTCGTAACGAAGAGACTCTTAAAAAATATGTTAAGAGTGTCTACGCAGCACTTAGAGTCACAGAGAAATACATTGCGAATTCTTACGATTATGTTGAGTGTATTCTTCCTGAGGAGATTCACTTTATCACTACACAGGAGCTTGAGGACAGATGGCCAGAGCTTTCATCTAGTGAGCGTGAGTATGAGGCAGCTAAGGAATACGGCGCAATCTTCCTTATGAAGATTGGTGATTTACTTGCTTCAGGCAAGAAGCATGACGGTCGTGCACCTGACTATGATGATTGGCAGTTAAATGGAGATATCATTGTTTACTACCCAGTTGATGATATTTCACTTGAGCTTTCATCAATGGGTATCAGAGTAGACGAGGATAGCCTCAAGGCACAGCTTGACAAGGCTGGATGTCCTGAGAGAGCAGAGCTTCCATTCCAGAAGGCTGTACTTGAGAAGAAATTGCCATATACAATTGGCGGTGGTATTGGTCAGAGCCGTATCTGTATGTTCTTCCTTCGCAAGTGTCATATAGGAGAGGTTCAGTGTTCTTTCTGGCCAGAGAAAGATATTGCTTACGCAGGCGAAAGAGGCGTAATCATTTTATAATTTGAGTTGGCCCCGAAAGGGGCTAATTCTCTGTTTTTTATAAAAACATATTTACTTTAAAACTTTACTGTGCTAAACTATAGGAAAACAAGCACAGTAGTTTTGTGCGTCGTGGGCATACGGTGTCCACTTTTGTTATGTAATGATATTTCCATGTTTTTCATGGAGTTTATAGTTTGTCGCAAGCATAATAATATGCAGCGATTTAGTTAGTTTTGGAAATTCTGGGTGGGTTATTTATTTTAGTTAAATAGGAGTATATGATTAATGAATAAAAAACTTGAGACAGCAGAAATGGATGAGCTTCTTCGTGCAATACTTAGTCTTGAGACAGTTGAAGAAGCATACGAGTTCTTTGAGGATTTATGTACTGTTAACGAGATGGTTGCCATGAAGCAGCGCTTTGAGGTGGCTAAGATGCTTCGTGAGGAGCGCACATATCAGGACATCGCAGACGAGACTGGTGCTAGTTCAGCTACTATCAGTCGTGTTAATCGCGCGTTGAATTATGGTAATGATGGCTATGATTTAGTTCTCAACAGAATCAGTAACGATTAATAGATAATAATATGACCAGGCTTTAAGCCTGGTCTTTTTTGATATTTAGAGTTCGTATTTAGATTTCTTCTTCGTTATCTCTGCCATGTAGGCGGCGGTGATGATACCAGTTGGAAGAGCGATGACTGCCATGCCAACGAGAGCTGATATCATAGTAATCAGTCGACCCACTGTGGTAACGGGATAGATGTCACCGTAGCCGATGGTTGTAATGGAAATGGTAGCCCAGTATAGGGCATCAAAAAAGTTGTTAAACAGATTTGGCTCAAGCTGGAAGATGAGCATTGCCGCACCAAATATGTAAATAATAATAAGGAACAAAACAGCCATAAGCTGGGACTTAACTTTTCTTATTACATTTCTGATGATAATCATTGTCTTAGAGTAGCGAACTAGTTTTAGCATTCGAAAGACTCTGAACAATCTAAGAAGAGAAATGAACCCTGACACAGGTACAAAAAGATAGATGATAGGAATAATGGATAAGAAATCAAAAATTGCCAGGGGTGTAAAAATATATGCTATATAGGCCCTGTAGTTTTGATATCCCATTTTGTAGTCGGCAGTGTAGACTCTAGCAGCGTAGTCAAAGATGAAAAGTATGCTGACAAAGATATCTATTGCCACAAGATAACTGTTCATTTCTTTTACGGTCAGTGGAAGTAGACCTACGATGATTGCTGTTGTCATAAGCCTGTCGTAGGCGCGGCTGGATATATCACCTATGCTAGATACTTCAATTACTTCGTATATGCGTCGTTTAAAATCGTACATAGTAGTCTCCTAGAAAAATCCTTTGTAAAAAGCTATCAGACCAAGAATGGCAAGAGCAGCAGTTATAATATTGCACAAGAAAACAAAGCGCCTCGCCTGCTTAGTCTTATTGCTTTGGATTACGCCGGAATCACTTATGAAATTATCTGTGTTGTGATCTGCCATATATACCTCACTTTTTTACTGTTATGGGTTTATAGTAGCATTAGTGTGTGAAAATTCTTTATCTAAATAGTTAAATCTAAAAATAAACTAAATATTTGTTGACATAGGGGTGTGATGGTGCTAATATTACTTCAACACAATAAAGTATTAAACCGATGAGGGAGAAGAGTACCTCTTCATGATGTCTAAGAGAGAGCTGCGATGGTGGGATGCAGTAGGATAGTGATTTGGGAATGGACTCCTGAGGGCGTGAGGAAATAACAGTTTTGTTAGAGTATTGCACGACGTAGGACATACGTTAGTTGTCATGGATATGTTAGTATCCTGTAAGAGCATGGCATAGCCCATGAATTCAAGGTGGCACCGCGGATTAGATTATTCGTCCTTGATAGAAACTAAAGGTTTCTGTCAGGGACTTTTTTATTTCCTCAGAAACCGAGACAGGATTACAAAGGAGGAGAAAAATGATCAAAGAAGCAATCGTTAAAATCGTTAACAAGGGAGATTTAACATATGATGAAGCGTACGCTGTTATGAATGAGATTATGGATGGTGAGACTAGCCAGACTCAGAATGCAGCATTTTTATCAGCCCTTTCTACTAAGAGCGCTAAGGCTGAGACGACAGAGGAAATTGCAGGTTGTGCAGCAGCCATGAGAGAGCATGCAGTAAAGGTTAACACAGGCATGGAAGTGTTTGAAATCGTTGGAACAGGCGGAGACAATGCACACAGCTTTAATATTTCTACAACATCAGCTCTTGTAGCGGCAGCCGGCGGAATGAAGGTTGCTAAGCACGGCAACAGAGCAGCTTCATCTCTTTGCGGAACAGCTGATTGCCTTGAGGCTCTTGGAGTTAACATTGCTCAGGACCCAGACAAGTGTGTAGAGCTTCTTGATAAGGTAGGAATGTGCTTCTTCTTCGCTCAGAAATATCACACATCAATGAAGTACGTTGGTGCTATCAGAAAGGAACTTGGTTTTAGAACAGTATTTAACATTTTAGGACCACTTACCAATCCAGCTACTCCATCCATGCAGCTTTTAGGTGTATATGATGAGTATCTTGTAGAGCCACTTGCTCAGGTACTTATTAACCTTGGCGTAAAGCGCGGCATGGTTGTATATGGTATGGACAAGCTTGATGAGATTTCAATGAGTGCTTCGACAAAGGTTTGTGAGATTAAGGACGGATGGTACAAGACATACATTATCGAGCCGGAGGATTTTGGTTTTTCAAAGTGCACAAAGGATGATTTAAAGGGTGGCACTCCAGAGGAGAATGCAAAAATCACAAGAGAGATTTTAAATGGTGCAAAGGGACCTAAGAGAGATGCAGTTCTTATGAATGCAGGTGCTTCACTTTACATCGGAGGCAAGGCAGATTCATTTAAAGAAGGAATTGAGCTTGCAGCAAGCATCATCGATTCAGGTAGGGCTCTTGAGACATTAGAGAAGTTTATTATAGTTAGCAATGAAATCAAGGAAGATTCTTCAGCTAGCGAAGCAAAGACAAGTGCAGTTTAGGAGATGTTTATGAATATACTTGATGAGCTGGCAGAATATGCAAAGGTACGAGTAAAAGAGGCAAAAAAGCATAGACCACTTGATGTAGTTAAGACCGAGGCATTATCAAAACCAAAGGGTGATTTTGAATTTGAAAAAGCCCTGAAAAAAGATGGAATGAGTTTCATATGCGAATGCAAAAAGGCATCTCCATCAAAGGGAATAATAGCCCAGGAATTTGATTATCTTACAATTGCAAAGGATTATGAGGCCGCCGGAGCTGATTGCATTTCAGTTTTGACAGAGCCAAAGTGGTTCTTAGGAAGTGATCAGTATCTACAGGAAATCACAGACGAAGTTAGCATTCCTGTTATCCGAAAGGATTTTACAGTAGATGAATACATGATTTACGAGGCTAAGCTACTTGGTGCCAAGGCAGTACTTCTCATTTGCGCAATCCTGACAGAGGAGCAGATAAGAGAGTATATTCGTATATGCGATACACTTGGAATAAGCGCTTTGGTTGAAGCACATGATGAGGCAGAGATTCAGATGGCTGTCCGCGCAGGAGCTAGAGTGATTGGAGTGAATAACAGAAATCTCAAGGATTTTTCAGTTGATACTTCAAACAGCAGACGCTTGAGACAGATGATACCTGATGATGTAGTTTTTGTCTCAGAAAGCGGAATCAAAGACGCTAGTGATATAAAGCTTTTAAATGAAGCTAAAGTAGATGCAGTTTTAATTGGTGAGACATTGATGAAGGCCCAGGATAAGGCCGCTAAGCTAAAGGAATTAAGAGGGAATTGATATGACAGCAATTAAATTATGTGGACTTACAAGAGAAGAAGACATTAAAAAGGCAAATGAAGTAAAGCCAGAATATGTCGGATTTGTTTTCTACGAGAAAAGTAGAAGAAAAGTATCAAAGGACCAGGCTAAGAAATTTAGAGCAATGCTTAATCCTGAAATCAAAACAGTAGGTGTTTTTGTGGATGCTAATCCAGTGGAAATCGAGGATTTATTCCAGGAGAAGATCATTGATGTGGCTCAGCTTCATGGAAATGAGGATGAGGAATATATTAAGGAGCTTCAGGACAAGAGCATTCCTGTAATCAAGATGTTTAAGGGAGATTCTCCTGAGGAATTGCTTAAGGCAGAAAAATCCAGCGCAGACATGGTTATGTTTGATGCAGGAAAGGGCGAGGGCAATACTTTAAACTGGAACCTTCTTACATATGTAGAGCGACCATTTATTTTAGCTGGTGGCCTCAATCAGGAAAATGTAGCAAAGGCTATAAAGGCAACCAATCCTTATGCTGTTGATGTCAGCACAGGTATTGAGACTGATAAATTAAAAGATGGACAGAAAATGAAAGAATTCGTAAATGCGGTAAGAGAGGATGCAAAAGTGGTGAAAAGCAAGGGCAGATTTGGTATCCACGGTGGACAGTATATTCCTGAGACACTGATGAATGCAGTAAATGAGCTTGAAGAAGCATACAATCATTATAAAGATGACCCAGAGTTCAATCGTGAGCTCAAGGACTTACTTGATAATTATGCAGGTCGTCCAAGCCTTTTATATTATGCAGAAAAGATGACAAAGGATCTTGGTGGAGCCAAGATTTACCTTAAGAGAGAGGATTTAAATCACACAGGTTCTCACAAGATTAACAATGTATTAGGTCAGGCTCTTCTTGCAAAGAAGATGGGCAAGACAAGACTTATTGCAGAGACAGGTGCAGGTCAGCACGGTGTTGCAACTGCAACAGCAGCAGCTCTCCTTGGAATGGAATGTGTCATTTTCATGGGCGAGGAGGATACCAAGCGCCAGGCACTTAACGTATATAGAATGAAGCTTTTAGGTGCAGATGTTGTTCCAGTAACTAGCGGTACAGCTACACTTAAGGATGCGGTTTCAGAGTGCATGCGTGAGTGGACTACAAGAATCGATGATACACATTATTGCCTTGGCTCTGTTATGGGACCACATCCATTCCCTACAATCGTTAGAGATTTCCAGGCTGTTATTTCAAAGGAAAGCAGACAGCAGATTTTAGAGGCAGAGGGTAGACTTCCAGATGCAGTTATCGCTTGCGTTGGCGGTGGTAGCAATGCTATGGGAAGCTTCTATCACTACATCGGTGATGAGGGAGTTAAGCTCATCGGATGTGAGGCTGCAGGTAGAGGTATTGATACATTTGAGACAGCTGCAACAGTTAATACTGGTAAGGTAGGTATTTTCCATGGTATGAAGTCATATTTCTGTCAGGATAAATATGGTCAGATTGCTCCAGTTTACTCTATTTCAGCAGGTCTTGATTATCCTGGTGTTGGACCAGAGCATGCTTATCTTCATGATATTCATAGAGCAGAGTATGTGCCAGTTACAGACGTAGAGGCTGTAGAGGCTTTTGAGTACATTGCAAAGACAGAAGGAATCATTGCAGCTATCGAGAGTTCCCATGCTATTGCATACGCTAGAAAGCTTGCTCCTACAATGGACAAGGACCAGATTATTATTGTTACAGTTTCAGGCCGCGGTGATAAGGACTGCGCAGCAATTGCCCGCTATAGAGGGGAGGACATCTATGAGTAAGATTACAGAAGCATTCAACAAAAAAGCATTTATCCCATTTATTACATGCGGAGATCCAGATTTAGATACAACAAAAGAAATCATAAAAGAATTGGCTGCAAATGGCGCTGATTTAATCGAGCTTGGCATTCCATTTTCTGACCCAACAGCTGAGGGACCAGTAATTATGGAGGCCAATATCAGAGCTCTTAAAAACAACATTACTACAGATGATGTATTTGAAATGGTAGCGGAAGTAAGCCCTACAGTTTCTACTCCACTTGTATTTATGACATATGCCAATGTGGTTTACTCTTATGGAATCGACAGATTCTTTGAGAGATGTCAGGATACAGGAATATGCGGCATCATTTTACCTGACGTACCATTTGAGGAAAAAGCAGAGTTTGAGGATGCTGCAGCAGAGTATGGAGTAGAGTTTATCTCAATGGTTGCTCCTACTTCTGAGGATAGAATTGACAAGATTTCTGCAGATGCCAAGGGATTTATTTATATCGTTTCAAGCCTTGGAGTTACAGGCGAGCGTTCTAAAATCAATAGCAATATCAAGGCTGTAGTTGAGCGCGTTCGCAAGAATACAGAGGTACCTTGTGCAGTAGGATTTGGTATTTCTACACCAGAACAGGCTGCAGAGATGGCTGATATTGCAGATGGCGCAATTGTTGGTTCTGCCATTGTGAAAGTGGTAGCCGAGTATGGTAAAGATGCGCCACAGCAGGTAGGAAAGTTCGTTAAATCAATGAAAGAGGCTTATCATGTTTCCTAGTATCGAAGAAGTAGTACGACTTGCAAAGACAAAAGAATACAAAAGAATTCCAGTTGCTATAGAGATGCTTTCAGATAGCCTTACCACTATTGAGGCAGTGCGCATTTTAAGAAATGCAAGTCATCAGTGCTATCTTCTTGAAAGTGCTAGTCAGACAGAAACTTGGGGAAGATATTCATTCTTAGGATTCAATCCTAAAATGGAAATTACCTGCCAGGATGGAGTTGTCTCTATCAAGGAGAATAGTGGTAACAGCAAGACACTAATCGAAGAGAGAAAAGTGGCTCATCCAGGAGAGATTTTACGAGAGGTCATCAAGAAATATAAGTCTCCTACAATCCAGGGACTTCCTACATTTACAGGCGGTCTGGTAGGTTATTTTTCTTATGATTACATCAAATATAGTGAGCCAAAGCTGGTTCTTGAAAATCATGGTGAGGATGAGTTCAAGGACATGGATTTGATGCTCTTTGATGATGTAATAGCCTTTGATAATTTTAGACAGAAAATATATTTAATTACAGGTATTTCCCTTGATGGAGTATCATATAAGGAAAGCGATATCGCTTCTGAATACGAGGATGCGAATCTCAGACTTGAGGCTCTTAAGGAAATTCTCACAAAGGGAAAGAAAAAAGAGTTTGAGCATCTTAAGCTAGATTCAGAAATCCAGCCAAAGTTTACAAAGGCTGAGTATGGAAATATGGTGGAGAAGGCCAAGAACTATATCAAGGAAGGCGATATTTTCCAGGTGGTTCTTTCTAATCCACTTACTGCAAAAGCAAGTGGAAGTCTATTTGATGTGTACAGACTTCTTAGAGCTAGCAATCCATCGCCATATATGTTCTATTTTTCAAGTGATGACATTGAAATAGCAGGAGCATCACCTGAGACACTTGTTAAGGTGGAGCAGCGAAAGGTAAGCACTTTCCCTCTTGCTGGCACAAGGCCAAGAGGAAAAAATCAGGCTGAGGATGAGGCACTGGAGGCAGAGCTTCTTGCAGATGAAAAAGAGCGAGCTGAGCACAATATGCTTGTGGATTTAGGTCGCAACGATATTGGAAAAATCAGTCGAATTGGCTCTGTAAATGTGGAAAAGTACATGGAAATTGAGCGATATTCCCATGTAATGCATATAGGTTCAACAGTTGTTGGAGAGCTGGCCGAGGACAAGGATGTAATCGATGCGGTAGATGCCATCCTTCCAGCTGGTACACTTTCTGGTGCACCTAAATTTAGGGCCTGTGAGATTATCGAGGAGCTTGAACAAAGCAAGCGAGGCATCTATGGTGGAGCGCTTGGATACATTGATTTCTCAGGAAATCTAGATGTGTGTATCGCCATAAGACTTGTTTATAAGAAAAATGATAGTATATGCATTCGCTCAGGAGCTGGTATCGTATTTGATTCTGTACCAGAAAAGGAAGCTGAAGAATGCATTAACAAGGCCAAGGCTGTAGTGAAGGCTGTGGAGCAGGCCGAGGGAGGATTAGAATGATTTTATTAATTGATAACTATGATAGTTTTTCATATAACTTGTATCAATTGATAGGTGACATCGAGCCTGATGTGAGAGTTGTGAGAAATGATGAACTTAGTATACACGACATTGAAAAGCTTAATCCTAGCCAGATTATCATTTCCCCAGGGCCAGGTCGTCCAATTGATGCTGGAATCTGCGAGGAGGTAATAGCTCATTTTGCAGGCAAGATTCCTATTCTTGGTGTGTGTCTTGGACATCAGGCTATCTGCGAGACATTTGGTGCTGAGATTACCTATGCTAAGGAGCTCAAGCATGGCAAGCAGTCTAGGGTAAAGATAGACAAGGAGTGCAAGGTATTTAGAGGTCTTCCAGATGAGATAAAGGTAGCTAGATATCATTCTCTTGCAGCAGATACTAACACACTTCCAGGCAATCTACAGGTGGTTGCATTATCTGATGACAATGATGTGATGGCTGTAAAACACAAGGATTACGAAGTATATGGATTACAGTTCCATCCAGAGTCTATTTTGACTCCAAATGGCAAGCAGATGTTAGAAAACTTCCTTATGGCATAATTAAATAGTGATGGAAGAGAATAGGATAGAGATTTAATCCTATTTTCCACGTGTCAATTATGATAAAATCTAAGATGTAGTTTTAGTAACTACATCTTATTTTTGTTTGCGCGCCATGGGCGCGCTCTAACGGGTGAAAGTCCCAAACACGCCTAGGCAACGAGGAAGTGTATAGCTGAACAGCAAGGGTGTCCATCGTGAGATGGAATCTGAAGGAAGCTGTAGGCAAACTCTCGGTCCGACGGACAGAAATCACATATAAGGCTAGGTTCTGCTTGGTAAGTCTGCAAAATAAGATGAAGCCGTAAAGTTGCCGTTTGTAGGAATCGAGTAAATGTGGCGGATAGATGAGAGGAAAGAGCGTGCACCTTAAGCGTGGAGGTCTCACAGAGGTTTCATTAGCCTAGTAACAACGAACTGTGAGAAGTCAGCCGAACCCATAGTAGCGAGGAAGTCTCTGTAACGGAGATGGAGCGAAGGGGTGAACAATCAATAAGTTTGAGTATGTCTCGTGTTGCAGAAATGGCAACACCTGCCGTAACCAATCGGGATAAAGGTGGTCAAATCAAGCGAGGCGGAAAGGAAAGAACGCATGGACACAAGTAGTCTAATGGAGCAGATACTATCTAGTGATAATCTCAACAGAGCATATCTGCAAGTCGTACGAAACAAAGGTGCTGAGGGAGTGGACGGAATGAAGTACACAGAACTCAAAGAACATCTTGAAAAGAACGGCGATGTAATCAAGGAACAGTTGAGGACAAGAAAGTATAAACCTCAGCCAGTACGAAGAGTGGAGATACCAAAGCCTGATGGCGGTGTCAGAAACCTAGGAGTACCAACAGTAACAGACAGATTCATACAACAAGCCATTGCCCAGGTATTAACACCAATCTATGAGGAACAATTCCATGACCACAGTTATGGATTCAGACCTAATAGATGTGCACAGCAAGCAATCCTAACAGCGCTCGATATGATGAATGACGGTAATGATTGGATTGTAGACATTGACTTGGAAAAGTTCTTTGACACAGTAAATCACGATAAACTTATGACCATCATAGGTAGAACTATCAAAGATGGAGATGTTATTTCTATCGTTAGGAAGTACCTGGTCAGTGGAATCATGATTGATGATGAGTACGAGGACTCTATTGTAGGAACACCACAAGGAGGAAATCTCTCGCCGTTATTAGCGAACATCATGCTCAATGAACTGGATAAGGAGATGGAAAAGCGAGGGCTTGACTTTGTAAGATACGCAGATGATTGTATCATCATGGTTGGTAGTGAAATGTCTGCTAATAGAGTCATGAGAAATATCTCTCGATTCATTGAGGAGGAACTGGGTCTCAAGGTCAACATGACCAAAAGTAAAGTGGACAGACCACAGGGACTTAAATACCTTGGATTTGGCTTCTATTTTGATTTAAGAGCACATCAGTTTAAGGCAAAACCACATGCAAAATCAGTAGCAAAGTTTAAGAAGAGAATGAAAGAACTCACATGTCGCAGCTGGGGCGTTAGTAACAGCTACAAAGTTAAGAAACTTAATCAGCTCATTAGAGGTTGGTTGAACTACTTCAAGATAGGTAGTATGAAAACTTTATGTAGGAAGATGGATAATCTCATCCGATACAGACTCCGCATGTGCATTTGGAAACACTGGAAAACTCCACAGAATCGTGAAAAGAACCTGGTAAAACTTGGAATTGACAGAGATACTGCAAGACGAGTTGCATACACAGGTCATAGAATAGCCTATGTTTGCAACAAGGGAGCGGTGAATGTAGCAATAAACAACAAGAGACTGGCCTCATTTGGACTAGTCTCAATGTTAGATTACTACACCGAAAGGTGTGTTACTTGTTAAGTTGATTGAACCGCCGTGTACCGAACGGTACGCACGGTGGTGTGAGAGGTCGGAATTTCTCACTTGTGAGAAATTCCTCCTACTCGATTTGACTAAGTATCTTATGATGAGGTGGGAAATGGATAATTCAAAAAAGAGACTTAATGATATATTGCGCCAGTTGGCAGAGATAGATTATGTGCATCCTGAGGATATTCCTAATATTGATTTATACATGGATCAGGTGCTGACATTTTTGAATCAGGAGCTTGGTACTGTCCGAGAGGTTAATGAGGACAAGGCTATGACCAAGACCATGATTAACAACTACACCAAGAATCAGATTCTACCACCTCCGGAGAAAAAGAAATATTCAAGAGAGCATATGCTCAATTTGATTTTTATTTACTATTTCAAAAATTTCCTCGGGCTCAAGGATATCAAGAGTATATTAGACCCAATAAATGCCAAATATTACGGTGATAGCGAGGGCGTTGATTTCTTTGACATCTACTGCAATATGGTTGGCTACGAGCACACTGTTGCCAAGGAAGTTACAAAGGATATTATTAAGAAATACAACTTCAGCCGTGAGGTGTTTGAAGAAGAGGATGAAGAGAGCAAGGATATTTTGCAGGACTTTACATTTATCTGCCTTCTTTCATTTGACGTCTTTGTAAAGAAGATGATGATAGAGCAGTATATTTCTGACCGCAGGAAAGAGGAAGAGGAGCAGGCTGAGAAGTCTGAGGACAGTGAAGCTAGCCACAAGAAAGAGGAATAGCAGAAATAAATTTTTCTTTATACAAAGCATTATAAAGGTGGCGTGGGATTTAATTCTATGTTACAATAATAGAACAAATTTTCGAAAATCTATCATGCGAGAATTGATAGATGGCTGTCACTTGGGGGATAAATACAAGGGGCAGTTTAATAGTTTTTAGTAAGGATAATAATAGTTATGGATTTAAGTATGTTAAATGATAGGCAACGAGAGGGTGTTGAGACTACTGAGGGCCCAGTTCTTATTTTGGCAGGTGCCGGCTCAGGTAAGACTAGAGTGTTGACACATCGAGTTGCTTATTTGATTGAAAAGGGAGTGATGCCATACAACATCATGGCTATCACTTTTACTAATAAGGCAGCTCGCGAGATGCGAGAGCGTATTGATAATATAGTAGGATTTGGTTCTGATGGTGTATGGGTAGCCACATTCCATGCTTCTTGTGTTCGCATTCTCCGTCGTTTCTGCGAGAATCTTGGACAGGGATACTCTAGCAATTTTACAATTTACGATACAGATGATTGCAAGACACTTATGAAGGAGGTATGCAAGTATCTTCAGATTGATACTAAGCAGTTCAAGGAGCGTACTTTTTTAAATGTGATTTCCGATGCGAAGAATAAATTGATTGGTCCAGAGGAATTCACTAATCGTGCTATGGGAGATTTTAATATGTCCCGTCAGGCTACTGTCTATAGAGAGTACCAGGCTAGACTTCGTCAGAATAATGCATTTGATTTTGATGATTTGATTATGAAGACTGTTGAGCTTCTCAAGCTTGATGGAGATGTGAGGGCATACTACAATGACAAGTTCAAATACATCATGGTAGACGAGTATCAGGATACCAATGCAGCTCAGTTTGAGCTTGTGCGTTTGCTTACTGGAGCAGCTCAGAATATCTGTGTGGTTGGTGATGATGACCAGTCTATTTACAAATTCCGTGGTGCTGATATTTACAATATTCTCAACTTTGAGGAGCATTTTCCTGGGGCGCATGTTATTAAGCTTGAGCAGAATTATCGTTCTACTGGCAACATTTTGGAGGCGGCTAATTCTGTTATTGCCAACAATGAGGGACGTAAGGAAAAGGCACTTTGGACTGAGGCAGAGTCTGGAGATAAGATTACATTCCAGCAGTTTGACAGTGCATACGAGGAGGCTAGCTATATAGCTGGTAATATTGGCGGTCTAGTTAGAAAAGGCGAGGCAGACTACAGAGAATGTGCTGTACTTTATCGTACCAATGCTCAGTCTCGTCTTATAGAAGAGAAGATGATTTATGAGGGTATCCCTTATAAAATTGTAGGCGGAGTTAATTTCTATAGCCGTAAGGAAATCAAGGACGTACTGGCTTATTTGAAGACAGTTGATAACGGCAGTGATGATATTTCTGTTCAGCGTATCATCAACATTCCAAAGCGTGGAATTGGTGCTACAACTATCGCCAAGGTATCTGATTTTGCAAGAGAGCGTGGACTTAATTTCTATGAGGCATTAGTTCACTGCGAGGATATTCCATCTATTGGCAAGGCAGCTACTAAGATTCAGGGATTTACCAGCCTCATTGAAAAGCTTCGCAAGATAGCAGCAGAGGAGTCTGTATCTGCTCTTGTGGAGGAGATTTTAGATCAGACTGATTATGTTGCTGAACTTAGAGCTGAGGGCACAGACGAGGCTAAGGCTCGTATTGAAAATATCGACGAGTTGCTTACTAAGGCAGTAGCTTATGAAAAGGATACAAGAGATGATGGTGGTGAGCCTACACTTTCTGGATTCTTAGAGGACGTGGCTCTCGTTGCAGATATTGATAGCTATGAGGAGAGTGACAACTATGTTGTGCTTATGACTCTCCATGGCGCTAAGGGACTTGAGTTTCCTAGAGTTTATATGGCAGGCATGGAGGATGGATTGTTCCCAGGTCAGGGTGCTATTTTCGATGGCGGCGGAGCAGATTCTGAGCTTGAAGAAGAGCGACGCCTTGCCTATGTAGGAATAACTCGTGCCAGAGAGCATCTTACTATGACAGCAGCCCGCATGAGGATGATTAGAGGCGAGACATCTTTCCACAAGATTTCTCGATTTGTAAAAGAGATTCCAGAGAGCCTTGTACAGGGCAATCTTTGGGAGCCAAAGCCTATGGATGATTATTCTAGCACTCCTATTGGTGAGTACTCGGTATATCAGAAGCCTACTGGTTTTGGTAAGCCATTTGCTGCATCTACAAGCTATGGCAGTGCAGGCTCTACTGCATCTACTGGTAAGGGTAGCTACAGCGCTAGCAGATTTTCTGTTGGCAGTTCTACTACTGCAGTTGCCAATAAAAATGGCACTAAGATAGAAAAGGGTGAGCTTGACTACGGCATTGGAGATCGTGTCAGCCATATTAAATTTAAAGAAGGTACAGTAAAGGATATCATCGATGAGGGCCGCGACTACGAGGTTACGGTAGAGTTCGATGGCGTGGGCGTGAAGAAGATGTTCGCATCCTTTGCAAAATTAAAAAAGATTTAAAAATGTTAGCTAAATTGGCTTGCGGGAGCGTAAAAATTTAGTAGTAGTTAATATATGTGAGGTATATATGAAACGTGGAGATATAGTTCAGGGAAAAGTAGTTAAGGTTTCTTTTCCTAATAAGGGAATAATAGAGACAGCCGAGGGAGACCGCCTTAGAGTCAAGGGAGTACTTCCAGGACAGACTGTGTCTGTGAGAGTCAAAAAGTCATCAAAGGAAAAGGCCCAGGGCAATTTGCTTTCTGTAGATGCACCATCTCCACTTGAGATGGACGCCCCTGCATGTGTTCATTTTGGCAAATGTGGTGGCTGTACATACCAGTCTCTTTCCTATGAGAACCAGCTTAAAATAAAAGAGGACATGATATATGATCTCATGGTTCCTGTGATTGGTGAAGATGTTTGGAATGATACATACGAGGGTATCAAGGCCAGTCCAAATCAATTTGAATACAGAAATAAAATGGAATTTTCATTTGGAGATGAGGTCAAGGATGGACCTCTTACTCTTGGCATGCATAAAAAGGGCAGCTTCTATGATGTTGTGACAGTTGACGGTTGCCAGATTATCGACTCTGATATGAGACAGGTTCTCACCATCACTTTAGATTATTTTGCTAGATCTAATCAGCCATACTATCGCAAGAATACACATGAGGGATATCTGCGTCATCTTCTAGTTAGAAAAGCAGCTAAGACAGGCGAGATTCTTGTTGACTTGGTTACTAGCACTCAGATTTCATCCCTGTATGAGATTGCACTTTTAGAGGGATGGAAGCAGGAGCTTTTAGCTGCAACATGGACAGGTAAGATTGCTGGTATTCTTCATACTAAAAATGATAGGGAAGCTGATGTTGTTGCTGATGAAGGTACAGAGATTCTCTATGGTCACACTTCTTTCAAGGAAGAGATTCTTGGACTTTCATTTACAATTACACCATTTTCATTTTTCCAAACTAATTCACTTGGTGCAGAGGTTCTCTATAGCACAGCTAGAGACTTTATTGCAGCAGGGGCAGATGGAGCAGAAGTATACGACCTCTATTCTGGCACAGGTACTATTGCGCAGGTTATTGCACCTGCAGCTAAGCACGTAACAGGTGTTGAGATAATTGCAGAGGCAGTAGAGGCTGCAAAAGAAAATGCTAAGCTTAACAACCTTGATAACTGCGATTTCATAGCAGGAGACGTACTCAAGGTTCTCGATGATATTACAGAAAAGCCAGATTACATTATCCTGGACCCACCACGAGATGGAATCCATCCAAAGGCCCTTGATAAGATTATCGATTACGGGGTAGATTCTCTCGTGTACATCTCATGCAAGCCAACAAGCCTTGCCCGCGACCTTGAGGCATTCCTCACTCGCGGCTACAAGGTAACACGCCTTGCATGTGTGGATATGTTCCCAGGCACTTACCATGTAGAGACGGTGGCAAAAATAGAGAGACAGTAATGGTCCTAGGGGACGGGGTTAGTGGACCATTAGGAAGTAATGGGGGAGCAAACGATGCATTTTGTTGATGCCAAAGGGATACTTAATGGAAACAGTGACCACTATGGGATGAATATATATAGGGGATGCTCCCATGGCTGTATTTATTGCGATAGTAGGAGTAGATGTTATCAGTTTGATCATCCATTTGAGGACATAGAGGTAAAACGCAATGCACCTGAGCTTTTGGAGCAGGCACTAAAATCCAAAAAGAAAAAGTGTATGATAGGAACCGGCTCTATGTCTGATCCTTATATGCATTGTGAGGAACAGCTGCAGCTTACAAGAAAGTGTCTTGAGATTATTCGTAAATACGAATTTGGTGTTACGATGATTACAAAATCAGACCGAATTCTTCGTGATATAGATCTTTTAGATGAGATTAATCGTTCTGCAAAGTGTGTGGTGCAGATGACACTCACAACCTATGATGATGAGTTGTGCAAAATAATAGAGCCTAATGTCTGCAACACAAAGCGACGCATAGAAGTTTTAGAAGAAATGCAAAAGCGGGGGATTCCAACTGTTGTTTGGATTACACCAATTCTTCCTTTTATAAATGACACCGAGGAAAATATTACTTCAATTTTAAATGAGTGTGCCCGTGTCGGAGTTAAGGGAATAATTGATTTTGGAATGGGATTGACCCTTAGAGAGGGTGATCGAGAATACTACTATCAGGCTCTTGATAAGTATTTTCCTGGCTTGAAGGAGAAATATATCGAAACCTATGGGAATGCCTACGAACTGCCAAGCCCTAACACAAGAGAATTAAGAAATATACTTAAAAAGATATGTAAGGAAAATGGCATTTTATCAACTCCGGAGGAATGCTTTACTTACATGAATGAATTACCAGAAAAGTATTCTCAGATGAGTATATTTGATTTGTAGACTAGATATTTATTTTAGATTATTTATTTTGTGAATTATAAATAATAAATGTGAATATGAAAATAAGCACAATTGATAGGTGAACTATCCCTTGTGCTTATTTTTTATCTGTGAGTCCTAAAATATAATCTGCTGATATATTGTAAAGTTTGCAGAGTGCAATCAAATGATGAATGGGTAGTTCATTAGCGCCTCGTTCATACCTAGCATACATAGTTTGAGAGGTTTTTAATACAGAGGCGACATAATATATCGTGTTTTCTGATCTTCCCCAAAAAAGGTACACATATCAGCAAAATGTTTGGAAGCTTTTTAGATTGAAGAATATATTTTTTAATGATACCATATACGTAATAACGTATAAGAATATTCGTGATAACGGACATGTAGGATTAAGATATATTTACGTAAAGGCGGATAGAAATATGACTATTACAGAAAGAATATTTTATTTAATAAAGGCTAGAGGACTTAGCCAAAACGCATTTAGTAAGTCAGTTGGTATAGCACCAAGCACAATAAGTGATTGGAAGACAAAAAATCATACGCCATCAGCTGATAAGATTATGGATATTTGCAGAGTGTTAGAAGTAACTCCCGAGTCTCTTCTTACAGGTGCTGGTATTGATGAAGCTGAGGTCAAAGAGACTAAGGTAGATTATAAGGGAAAGCAGCTTTTATTAGAATACGAAGGTTTAAATGATGAGGATCAGAAGAGGTTGCTGGCTTATGCAAAGAAGTTGGGGGAGCTGACGAAACTAGAGGATATATAAAAACGTAATTATCTTGAAAGGCCAATTTGGCATTTCAAGATAATTATGTTTTACAAGGAGAATTAAAAAACAAAAAGTAGTAAAGAAGCGAAAGGATTTTGTAGGTGGAGAGTAAGAGAAATGTATCAGTCATACAGGACATTGACGGAAATAATATTGTCATTATTAATGATATAAGGTTTAAGGGGAAACGTTCTATAGATTGGAAAGATGTTAGAGAATACTTAAAAGAGTACGTTGGGGCTTTTTATACGATTGCGGTAACAGGGGATGTTGTGTATATAGGGTCAGACCTTCCGAAGGAATATAGCGGCTCAAACTATACGAATAGCCTTAAAGGAACAAATGCAAAGGCAAAAGCAAATGCTGCAACTGGGATACCCGAAATGATAGAAATAGCCGTTGGTAAGCATTTTAGAGAAAATCGAGAGAATAAGCATAAAAGAGATGCAAAAAATGGATGGTATAGATATGACTCACGATTTGCACTTCCTGTATATGATGATATAGGAGAATTAGAAAGATATAACGTATTTCATGCATCTATGCTAGTACGTCATTCAAACGATGGAAAGCTGTATTTGTATGATGTTATAGACATAAAAAAAGAAACGAGCAACCCTCTCAGCGAATAATCGCTTACTAGACAAAAAACCCATTTCTTAAGTTTTATATTAAAGTCTTAATGTGGTTGTGTCAATAGTTTTAGAAATTTTTAGAAGAATGATTTAACACAATCAATATAATGTATGGCAATTAGTTACTGATTATGATAATGTATTTATAATAAAAAAAGAAAGGCACATTTTGTGTGGGTGAAGAAATGAGGATTAGATAGTTTGATTTGGTAATTACAGACTAATTAGTATGGCCCAAAGGGGTCTGTTTGTGTATGCCGAATTAGATTATCGTATTCATTTTGAAGCTCTCATGGGATGATTCTGTTTGATTTCGGCATGTGTCTGTCTTCATTTGTACGTGTAATCTGCTTCGGTATGGAGCAGATTTTTTTGTGCCATAAAAATATATTAAACGGAGAGGAGCGATGTGAATGGCACAGATACAAGTGACGGATTTAACATTTTCATATGATGGAAATGCAGATGATATTTTTAAAGACACAACCTTTAGTATTGATAGTGATTGGAAGTTGGGGTTAATAGGAAGAAATGGTAAGGGCAAAACTACATTGCTAAATCTTTTTATGGGAAAATACGAGTATCGAGGCAGCATTAAAACAAGCACCTGCTTTGATTGCTTTCCTTATCAGATATCTGTTTCAGATTTGAAAAAGACTGCAGCAGAGCTAATAGAAAAGTGGAAGCCTCAGATAGAATTCTGGCAGGTATTGATTCAGATGAATGAGCTAAAAATGGAACCAGAATGTCTATATAGACCTTTTGAGACACTCAGCTTTGGCGAGCGTACTAGGGTGATGCTGGCGGTTTTGTTTGCAGCGGAAAATGAGTTTCTTTTGATAGATGAACCTACTAATCATTTGGATACTGAGGCTCGTGATATCGTAAAAGAATATTTAGCTTCCAAAAAAGGATTTATTCTTGTTTCCCATGATAGAGACTTGCTAGACAAAGTATGTGACCATGTACTTGTATTAAATAGGGCATCAATAGAAGTACAGGCAGGAAACTTTTCCACTTGGTGGGAAAATAAAGAAAAGAAAGATGCATTCCAGCAAGCGGAGAATGAAAAGCACCTTAAAGAAATTGGAAAATTAAAGGCGGCTGCGGATAGAAGCGGTAGATGGGCTGATAAAAATGAGAATTCCAAAATAGGCTTTGACCCTGTTAAAGAGCACGATAGAAATATAGCAACTAGGGCTTTTATAGGCGCGAAAACAAAAAAGATGCAGGCTAGGGTTAAATCATATGAACAGCGAATTGATAGGGAAATTAGTGAAAAAGAAGGACTTCTTAATGATATCGAAAGAGTATCTGATTTAAAAATAGAACCCCTTGAATTTCACAAAGAAATATTAGTTAATGCAAATGATCTTTCTTTGCAATATGAAGGAGCGGACAGGGAATTATTTCATGGACTAACGTTTCAAGTAAAACGTGGTCAGCGCATTATTCTTTCTGGAGAAAATGGTTGTGGAAAATCAACTATATTAAAATCTATTTTGCGAAAGCAAAATCCGAATGGATTCAGTGATGATTCACAAATAATTGTGTCCGGAACATTGAATGTGGCATCGGGGATGAAGATATCATATGTCAATCAGGATACATCATTCTTAAAAGGCTCACTGCGAAAGTACTGTGAGAATAACGGACTTAATGAAAGTCTTTTGCTTGCAGTATTAAGGCAACTTGATTTGGGAAGAGAGCAATTTGTTAAGAACATGGAGGATTTTTCTGAAGGTCAGAAGAAAAAAGTGTTGATAGCAGCAAGTCTGATTACGCCCGCTCATTTGTACATTTGGGATGAGCCATTGAACTTTATCGATGTGTTCTCACGAATGCAGATTGAAAAACTCATTCTTCAATATAAACCTACTATGCTCCTTGTGGAGCATGATATTAGGTTTCAGGAAAAGGTGGCTACTGAAATTATAGGGCTTTGACTTCTCTTCTTAATTGAATAAGAAATAACACATGTATAATTGGGTTATGATAAAATAGACCCAGAATTGAAAAGCGGGTTTTATAGAAACGGAGTATAAATATGAAAATAAAGTGTGACTATTGTGGTCAGATGATTGATGAGGGACTTGATAGGTGCCCTAATTGTGGCGCATCAATTTCAGCTGTCAATCGTATGGCAAGTGGTGAGCCAAAGACAATCGAAGAGTTAAAGCAATGGTATGTGGCTCACAAGTTACCACCTGAAGAGACTACTAGATTTTTTATAGGCAAAGACATCAAAGAACCAAAGGCCTTTGGAATTTACAAAAATAGCAAGGGTGATTTTGTTGTATATAAAAACAAAGCGTCTGGTGAGCGAGCTGTTCGCTATGAAGGTAGTGATGAGGGCTATGCTGTAAATGAGCTTTATCAGAGACTTCGTGCTGAGATAGCTGACCAAAAGGAACACAGTAGAGGAAGAAGCAGATCATCCTCAGGTAATTCAAGTAATCAAAGCGTAAGTGGTAATTTCATCCGATTTGCGGCAATAGGTATTTTCATAGTAACTTTTGCTTTTATTGGTATGGTCTCTTGCGTAGTGGGAATTTTTGATAAAAGGCTAAGTGAGGGATATTACCGATACAAAGGAAACGATTATTATTATCAAAATAATGATTGGTATATTTATGATTTGGCCACGGACTCCTGGGATTATGTTTGGGATGAAAGTGAGCTGAATTCTACAATTAATTCAGATACTTATAGAGATTACCGTATATACGATCATGATGGTTCTCAATTTGAAGATTCTTCCTGGTATGATGCAGGAAGCGATGACGACGATAGCGATTGGGATAGTGACAGCTCTTGGGATTCTGATTGGGATGACTGGGATTCAGGAGGTACAGACTGGGATTCTGATTGGTAAATATTTATAACTGCAAATGGTAACGGCTTTGATGCATTTATGATACATTTATAGAGTAGGATTATTGTAGAATGATAGATTCTTTGGGAGAATTGCTATGATTAACATACTAATTGTAGATGATGAAAAACCTATCGCTGACTTACTTAAAATGGGCATGACTAAGGCTGGATATAATTGTGTTTGTGCCTATGATGGAAACGATGCACTAGAGAAAATTGAAAAGCATCTATTCGATTTAATTTTACTTGATGTGATGATGCCAGGCATTGATGGTTTTGAGCTGATGGAATATATAAGAGACATGAATATTCCTGTTGTCTTTTTGACAGCAAAATGTGCTTTGGATGACAAATTAAAGGGCCTGCGTCTAGGCGCAGAGGACTACATAGTTAAGCCTTTTGAGATGCTTGAGGTGGCTGCTAGAGTTGAGGGTATTTTGCGACGTCATGGCAAGCTTCAAGATACTATTAATATAGATTCATTGGTAATCAATACTTCTGCCATGACAGTACAGCAAGATGGACAGGAGATTAATTTGACAAAAAAGGAATATGACCTCCTTTTAATCTTTGCCAGAAATCCTGGGATTGTTCTCTATAAGCAGACAATTTACGAGCAGGTTTGGGGTGGAGAATATCCAGAAAATACAAGAACAGTAGAGTTACATATTCAAAGACTGAAAAAGAAACTTGGGTGGACAGACAAGATCAAGCCTGTTTATACGGTAGGATATAGATTGGTGGTGAACTGATGAACTATAGGCTGAAGCTCATTGTATCTTTTGCACTTTTGATTTCTCTTGCTTTTGGTATAGGTGGAACTTTGCTTATTTCTTCATCTTACTACTCTCTTTTAGGAGAAGAGGAAAGTGCAATTATAAATGAATATGAGACATTACAAAATAATCTTATGATGATTAATCATTTTTCTTCAGCTAGTTCTGCACAAAATATGCAGGAATTGATTGATCAAATGGTTGAAAGAAATATGGCCCATTGGCAGGCTCTTTCCATAAAATCATCAGGAGAGACTATTTTGGAAAGTGGAGATCAGTCCCTTATTTTAAACTATGTAAATAGTACAAAAGAAGGGACCTATTCTTATGTTCATATCAATGAGGGAAGCAGCCGACGATTGCTACTTTATAGCAAGATGAGTACCAAGAATGATGTATTAGACCTGCGTGCTTCATTTGATCTTTCTACATCATACAAGCAATGGAAAAGTCAACTGCGAATGTTTTGGGCTATATATGTTATGGTGGTTATTCTAGGTGTGGCAGTGGCAATATTATTCGCAAACATTCTTACTAAGCGTTTGCAGACTTTGACAAATGCTACAAAAGAAATAGCTGGCGGTAATTTATCTATGAGAACAGGTCTTAGGACAGATGATGAATTTGAACAGCTATCTCGGGATTTTGACATCATGGCAGATCAGTTACAGGAGAACATTCAGCAGTTGAAAGAGGATGTTCAGCGTAAAGAAAACTTTATGGGAGCGGTTGCCCATGAGTTAAAAACACCACTTACATCAATTATCGGATATGCGGATTTGATGAGGCAGGGAGCCCTAGAGTCGGACGATAGATTAACCGCCGCTAATTATATTTATTCAGAAGGACAGCGTCTAGAAAAGCTTTCTCATAAGATATTAGATTTGCTTTTAATGGAAAAGGATACTTTTACATTAAGAAAAATCAGCATGAGGGCTTTTATGGAGCAGATTCTTACTACTACATATCCTCTTGCTAGAAAGAAAAACGTTAATCTTGTAGTATCAAGTGATGATGTGTATATATTTATAGAACCTGACTTGGCAAAATCTCTTCTTTATAATCTTATTGATAATGCGATTAAAGCAACGCCTGAGGGCGGTAAAGTTAAGGTTGTAGCAAGAGCTATAAATGGCGGCTGTGAGTTTGATATTTCTGATACGGGATGTGGTATAGAAAACAAGGAATTAGCAAAGATTACCGAGGCCTTCTACCGTGTAGATAAATCTCGTTCAAGAGCCCAGGGAGGAGCAGGTCTTGGACTTACACTTTGTAAGCGAATAGTTGATCTTCACAATGGAAATATGGTCTTTACCAGCAAGCCAGGAAGTGGAAGCCGTGTAGTGGTACAGCTATTTGGTAACATGAGCCAGGAGGTGGATTATGAAAAATAAAAAAACATCTCTTATAATAGTGTGTTCTCTTGTAATCATGGCATTCTTTTTTAGTCTCCCTGTTATAGTTTTAAAATCGAGCGATGCAATATCAGATGGCAAGATTTATACATCAGATATAAAAACCATCGAATTTGGGAAAAAGATTGATACAGAATCTTTAATATACCTGATTATTAATGGAATACGTATGGAAACACCAGAAAGTGAAATGAATCTGGAAGCTGATAACTTAAGGTCTACAATAAAGGACAGTCTTTCTTTATATTATGAGAATGGCTTAATTACAGAGGATTTTGATGATTATAGTATAAGAGAATATTGGAGCTATAGAGTATATAGCGATAGTGATTCTAATATTTCGGGAGCCTATTGGGTAATAGATATGCAAACCCAATCATTTCCCAAAAACTATTTGTTTTTGACAATAGATGATGAGACAGGGAAAATTCTTTTAATAACCTATGTCACTGAAGAATCAACATACGATGTGGCTGATTTGGAAACGTATCATGAAAAGCTATTTGAGACTTATTCTGAAGATGTTGGAATCAAGTTTGACGATTATTATGATGAGGGTTCATTTTACAACAGAAATTCTAAGCAATACTATATAGAAACAGCATATGGTAGATTTTGTCTGAATTTCTACTTAACAGATTATGGGTTTAATGTCTCTCCGGGAATAGATACTTTCGAATGATGCAATTTTGATGCATTAACGAACAATTATAGATGCACCTCTTTATTATCATGTTATATGAGTAAGGAGGTGCTATTTTATGTGTGGAATAGTTGGTTATACACAGAAGCAGAATAAAATGGTTCATGTATCAGTATTAGAAAAAATGATGGATAGAATTGCCCATAGAGGACCAGATGGAAGTGGGCTTTATTATGATGCGAATATTGCAATAGGACATAGAAGATTGGCAATTATTGATGTGGATGGTGGCGAGCAGCCTATGAAAAATGAAGACCAATCCATAGTATGTGCCTTTAATGGAGAAATCTATAATCACAAAGAGTTAAGGATTCAGTTGGTGGCAAAAGGACATGAATTTAAAACAAAATGTGATACAGAAGTTTTAATTCATGGTTTCGAGGAGTGGAGATATGAATTACCTAAAAAACTCAGGGGAATGTTCTCCTTTGTTATTTGGGATGCAAAAAATAAAGAACTTTTCTGTGCACGAGATTATTTTGGAATCAAGCCATTTTACTATTATTTAAAAGATGGAAATTTCATGTTTGGAAGTGAGATAAAGAGTTTTCTTGAACATCCTGATTTTGAAAAAGAGTTAAATACAAAGCAATTAGAACGCTATTTATCTTATCAGTATTCGCCAGGCAATGAGACTTTCTTTAAAAACGTTTTTAAGTTGCCTCCAGCACATTATTTGATTAGACGTGGTGAGGAAATGGAACTGGTTCAGTATTGGTATCCAGTTCAAAACGAAGATAAAGAAACATCAATAGATGGATTTGCAGATAAGATAAGTGAGATTATGGAAGATTCTGTTAAGGCTCACAAGATAAGTGATGTGGAGGTTGGAAGCTTTCTTTCTTCAGGAGTTGATTCTACATATTTATCTGCAGTTTCAAAGGTAGACAAGACATTTACTCTTGGCTATGAAGAAGAAAGATATGATGAATCATCGAAAATTAGAAGCTTTCCTAAGTCAGAGGATTATAAGAATTACTCAAGAATTCTTGGTAAAACAGAATTTTTCGATAGAGTTAAAGATGTTCAGTACTATATGGATGAGCCACTTGCTGATGCAGCAAGTATATCGCTTTTCTTCTTGAATGAAGAGGCCTCTAAGCATGTAAAAGTTTGTCTTTCGGGAGAAGGAGCAGATGAGCTGTTTGGCGGATACAATGTCTATAAAGAACCATTTATGTGGCAGGGCTATAATAAAATAAATCCTATCATAAGAAAGGGAATTGGAGCCATTGCAGAATTATTACCTCCAATGCGCGGCAGAAATTTCCTTGTACGTCATGCTAGCTCTGTAAAGGAAAGATATATTGGACCTACATGCCTGTTCTCTGAGAAGGAAAAGAGAAAGCTGCTTAAAAACTATGTTGGAGCAGATAAGAAAAAGATTACTTTGTCAGCACACACAACTGATTCGGTAGAAGATGATATAAATTACATGCAGATGACTGATTTGAATCAGTGGTTAGTAGGAGATATTTTGCTGAAGGCGGATAAAATGAGCATGGCTCATAGTCTAGAGGTTAGAGTTCCATTTTTGGATAAGGAAGTTTTTGATGTAGCCAGCCGTATACCGGTAGCTTACAGAGCAAATAAAGAAGAGACAAAAATTGCTTTTAGAAAATGTGCAAAAAAGGTAGTAGGAGAAGAGCCTGCAAATAGAATGAAAAAAGGCTTCCCAGTACCTATTAGAGACTGGATAAAAGAAGAGCCATATCATCAGAGAATAAAAGATGCATTTGAAAGCCAAACTGCAAAGAAATTCTTTAACAGTAAGATGTTAGTGCGGATGCTAGAAAAGCATGTGTCTGATAAGGGAGATTACTGGAGATATATTTGGTGTGTATATGTATTCTTAATTTGGTATGAAAGATTTTTTGAACCAGTTAGAGAGGAAGTGAAAATCAATCCCAAAAATGAGCAGATGAAACCAGTTTATTTACATGCATAGGAGAGTTGGTTTGTTGTAATTTGCTGCTAGATAGTGATAATATAATATCAAGCAGACAATGAAGTCTAAAAGGGACTCATTGTCTGCTTTTTTGTTTGCTAAAAAGTTATTAAAAAGGAGAAATAGAATTGAAAGACGGTTTCGTAAAAGTGGCAGCAATAACTCCTAATGTTAAAGTTGCTGACGTGGATTATAACTGCCAGGAAATAGTGAAGAGAATACAAGAGGCAGCGGAAAAGGATGCTAAGGTAATGGTGTTTCCAGAACTTAGCATTACAGGCTATACTTGTCAGGATTTGTTTTTGCAGGATGCTTTGCTTGAAGCAGCAAAATGTGGCTTAAAGACTATAAAAAATTATAGTAGGAATATTGATGGAATAATATTTGTGGGCTTGCCATTAGCTTTTAATGGAAAGCTTTACAATGTTGCAGCAGCAATCTCTAGGGGGAAAATACAGGGAATAGTGCCTAAGATATTTTTGCCTAACTACAGTGAATTTTATGAAGCAAGGCATTTTATGTCAGGAAAAGATATTCAAACCACAATAGTAATAGAGGGGGAAGAAATACCTTTTGGAACAAATCAAATTTTCACTTGTGAGGATATGCCATCTCTTAGAATCGCAGTAGAGCTATGCGAGGATTTGTGGGTGCCAAATCCACCTAGTGTTAATCATTGTTTAGAAGGGGCAAATGTAATTGTAAATTTATCTGCTTCTGATCAGATTATAGGAAAGGCCAGATATAGAAGAAATCTCGTTAATAGCCAGTCAGCGCGGCTTGTGTGTGGATATATATATACATCAGCAGGTCCTAGTGAATCTACTCAGGATGTAGTCTATTCCGGACATAATATCATATCTGAAAATGGTAAAATCCTTTCGGAATCAAAGCTTTTTGGGGAAGAAATGACTGTTTCAGAAATTGATACTAAGTATCTAGAAGCGGAGCGGAGGAAAATGACGACTTATCAGATTTCGCAGAATAATGAAAATAGATACGTATATACGAATTTCACTCTAGAAATAATTGAGACGAATTTGACACGAATTATAGAACCGAAGCCATTTGTTCCTTCAATGCTAGCGGAGCGTGAATTGCGAAGCAATGAAATTCTTACTATTCAGGCAATGGGGCTAAAAAAGAGACTAGAGCATATAGGATGTAAGACAGCAGTAATAGGTATTTCTGGCGGACTTGATTCTACACTTGCACTACTTGTTACTGCAAAAGCTTTTGACTATTTAGGTCTCAATCGAAAAGGAATAGTTGCTGTGACCATGCCTGGATTTGGAACCACAGACAGAACCTATGACAACGCAGTCAGATTAATAAAAGAGATTGGAGCTACATTTAAGGAAGTTAGTATCGTAAATGCGGTAGAGCAGCATTTTAATGATATAGAACAGGATCCAAATAATCACGATGTAACTTATGAAAATAGTCAGGCTAGAGAGCGTACTCAGATTTTGATGGATATAGCTAACAAAGAAAATGGCATTGTAATTGGTACAGGTGATTTGTCGGAGCTTGCACTTGGATGGGCAACATATAATGGTGACCATATGTCTATGTATGCTGTAAATGTTTCCATTCCAAAGACTCTAGTTAGATATTTAGTTCAATATTATGCAGATACTTGTGAAAAAGATGTTTTAAGTAAAACTCTCTATGATGTGTTGGATACACCTGTGTCTCCAGAACTATTACCTCCAACCAAAGGAGAAATATCCCAGAAAACAGAAGATTTGGTGGGACCATACGAACTGCATGATTTCTTCATTTACCATATGCTTAGACTTCAGCAGAGTCCCGCTAAGATATATCGTTTGGCAAAAATCGCATTTATGAATCAGTATTCGGATGAAGAAATATTAAAATGGGAAAAGATTTTTTGTAAGAGATTTTTTGCACAACACTTTAAGAGAAGCTGTCTTCCAGATGGCCCTAAGGTGGGCTCGGTTGCAGTATCGCCAAGGGGAGACCTTAGAATGCCATCAGATGCCAGCGCAGCTATGTGGCTAAAGGAGTTAGAATGTCTTTAAGCATTTTTACTGAAAAGTGTTATATTTATATTGGGTACAATTTTTGTGTACCGGAAGCTATTACATGTTTAGACGGGATTTCGGAGGTAATTTTATGAAAAAGAGATTAGCAATAGTACCTATTGTTGCATCTATGGTATTAGCATTTGGATGTGGAAAGACTGAAGAGGCTGTAGTACCTGAAGAAGAGCAGCAAGCAGTTGAAGATGCTATAGAATCAGCAGCTTCGCAGGAGCAGACTGAGGCTGTAGAAGAAGTGGACAGCACTGATGAGGAAGAGCCAGCACTTCCAGAAATTGATATTTCTGGTTGCGATACTTTCACTCAGATAGTAGATAAAAAACTTGAGCCTGGAATGGGCTATGCCAACGAAAAAATTGGTGATGAGGATGTTCTTCTTGTGTGTGATATGACTTATGATGATCAAGAAGGTCATATGGCATCTATTGATTCCATAATCTTTTGTTATATTGATGGTGTGCCTACAGAAATTGGAAGTGTGGTTGCTGCAGGAACAGCTTATCCTATTGCGGTAGAGGATGGCGTTTTATATGTAGGAAGAGGTCACTCAATCAGCAAGTACACTATAGAAAACAGTGAGCTTGTTCATGTGGCTACAGCTGGTGTTGATTATGGAGTAGATGGAAGCGAAACATACTACTATCAAGAAGGTGATGGTGAAGAAGAGACTTTAGAAAATGATGAGAAATACACCCAGCTTGCAGATGAGTATTTTGATGCATCTATAGTTGATTTTACAGTGGTTGTGGAATAATAGTTGATGCCTGTTTTAGGGGCAGCAGCTGTCTAAAAAGCCGGCAGATTGTACAAAAACGTCCTAAAATGGTACACTTATTGTGTCTGTTTAGGACGTTTATTTTTTTGCTTTTTGCACTGATGGAGTTTTACAGTGTAATTTATAGTAGGCTTTTTGAAAGGACTCGATATAGATGAAAGTAGTTTTCATGGGTACACCGGATTTTGCGGTGGAGACATTAAAGGCAATATATGAGGCTGGTCATGAGGTAATACTTGTAGTTAGTCAGCCAGACAAGCCAAAGGGACGTAGCGGCAAGCTTCAGCCTACTCCGGTTAAGGAGTTTGCTATGGCGCATGATATTCCCGTATATCAGCCAGTTAAAATCAGAGCTGAGGAATCAGTGGAGTATCTTAAGCAATATGAGGCGGATGTGTTTGTTGTAGCTGCATTTGGCCAGATTTTACCAAAGGTAATTCTTGATATGCCACGTCTTGGATGTGTAAATGTCCATGGCTCGCTTCTTCCTAAGTATCGCGGCGCCGCTCCAATTCAGTGGGCAGTTATAAATGGCGAGAGAGTATCTGGTAATACAACTATGCTTATGGGGCCAGGGCTTGATGATGGAGATATGCTCCTTAAATCAGAGGTAGAGCTTGCAGCTGACGAGACAGGCGGCAGCTTATTTGATAAATTGGCACTTGATGGTGGCAAGCTTGCAGTTAAAACTATCGAGGCTCTTGAAAGAGGTGAGATTACTCCTGTTCCTCAGGATGAATCACAGGCCACACACGTTGGCATGATTAAAAAGGAAATGGGAAATATTGACTGGAGCAAGCCAGCGGAAGAAATAGAGCGCCTTATTAGAGGCCTCAATCCATGGCCATCAGCATTTACATTTTTAAATGGCAAGCAGGTGAAAATCTGGAAGGCCACAGTGGTAGATAAGACTGGTGCTCCAGGTACTATTATTTCTGTAGATAAAAACGTATTTACGGTAGCATGTGGCAAGCAGGCTCTTGAGATAAATGAGCTTCAGCTTGAGGGCAAGAAGCGTATGAATGCAGGTGATTTCCTTAGAGGTAATGCACTTGAAGCGGGAGCAACATTCTCTTCAAATAGAGAATAATACCTATTACTTTGGATGTTAATCTAGAGTTATGAAGTAAACGAGGTTATTAAATGGCAGGAATTAGCAATAGAGAAATCGCCCTTGAGACTTTGATTGAAATATTGGAGCATGGTCAGTTTTCGCATATTTACCTAAAGGCTGTCCTTGATAAATATTCCTATCTGGATAAAAACGAGAGGGCCTTTATCAATCGCCTGGTAAATGGCACTGTTGAGAGGAAAATCCAGCTGGATTACATTATCGACAGTTTTTCTAAAACAAAAGCAAAAAAGATGAAACCTCTCATTCGTACCATTATTCGAATGGGAGTTTATGAGATATTCTATATGGACGCAGTTCCTGATTCTGCCACTTGCAACGAGTATGTTAAGCTGGCGAAAAAGAGAGGATTTGCAGGTCTTTCTGGATTTGTAAATGGTGTTCTTAGAAATATTTCTAGAAATAAAGAAAAAATAGAATTTAAAGAGCTAGACGTCAAGTACTCAATACCTCAGTGGCTAGTAGATAAATGGACAAAAGACTACGGGGTAGATGAGGCCGAGGCCATTATGGCTGGCTTTTTGGAGCCACAGGATCTTTGCGTAAGAGTTAACACATCTAAGATTACTAGAGAAGATTTAGTAAAGAACTTAGAGGAATCTGGAGTTAAGGTTCGTATATGCGATTCACTTGACAGCGCTTTGTATATATCAGGCTACGATTCATTGGCGTCCCTAGATGCATTTAAGAAGGGGCTGTTTTACGTTCAGGATTATTCTTCCCAGCTAGTGCCAAAGTTAGCAGGCGTTAAGGCTACAGACCATATTATTGATGTATGCTCTGCTCCTGGAGGCAAGGCTCTCCACTGTGGAGAATTGGCAAGTGATGGACTGGTTGTTGCTAGAGATTTAACAGACGCCAAGGTCTCCCTTATTCAGGAGAATATTAATAGAACTGGTGCTACTAATGTGACTGCAGTCAAATGGGATGCCACTGTTCTTGATGAAGATGCAGTTCGCAAATACGATATCGTAATTGCGGATTTACCTTGTTCTGGATTGGGAATTATTAGGAAAAAGCCAGATATAAAATACAATCAGACAGAAGATACCCTTGCCGAGCTTGTTGCTCTCCAGGGACAGATACTTGATACTGTTTGTGAGTATGTTAAGGATGGTGGAGTATTGTGCTATAGCACATGCACCATCAATAAAGATGAAAATGAAAATCAGGTAGAGCACTTCTTATCATCACATAAGGATTTTAAGATGGAAAAGATGACCCAGCTTTTACCTGACAGAGAACATGATGGATTTTTTATATGTGTAATGAAAAAGAATTAGTTGATATTAGATCTTTTAATTTAATAGAGCTTACAGATTATGTTACAGGGGATTTAGGTGAGCCCAAATTTAGAGCAAAGCAGCTCTATGAATGGATGCATCAGCATCTGGCATTAGACTATGATGAGATGAAAAATATTCCAAAGTCCCTTAAGGAAAAGCTACTTGATAAATGCAATTATCATAATCTTGAGCAGATAGATTTACAGATTTCTAAAATTGATGACACCAGAAAATATCTTTTTAGATTATACGATGGCGAGATGGTAGAGAGTGTGTGGATGAGCTACAAGCACGGCAATTCTGTATGCATTTCATCTCAGGTGGGATGTAAAATGGGCTGTCGCTTTTGCGCATCTACTTTGGATGGTTGGGTGAGAAATCTGACTCCTTCTGAGATGCTTGGCCAGATATATGCTATCCAAAGAGATACTGGTGAGAGAGTTTCTAATGTTGTTGTCATGGGCACAGGCGAGCCTATGGACAACTATGATAATATAGTAAAATTTGTTAGACTATTATCTGATGAGAATGGACTGAACATTTCTCAGAGAAATATTACAGTGTCCACTTGTGGCATTGTTCCTAAAATCAAACAGTTGGCAGAGGAGGATTTAACAATCACTCTTGCAATTTCTCTCCATGCACCTAATCAGGCTAAGAGAGCTGAGCTTATGCCCATCGCTAACAAATACGATATTCACGAGCTTATAGATGCATGTCAGTATTACTTTGAGAAGACTGGAAGGCGCATCACATTTGAATACTCACTTGTGGGTGGAGTCAATGATCGTGATGAGGATGCAAAGGAATTAGGAGAGTTAATTGGCCATCTTAATTGCCATGTTAATCTGATTCCAGTCAACCCAATCAAGGAACGAGATTTCGTTAGTCCTAGCATGGACAGAGCCTATGCGTTCCAAAAAAAGATTGAAAAATATGTCAATAATGCTACTATTAGAAGGGAAATGGGCCGGGATATTGACGGGGCCTGTGGACAGTTGAGAAAGCGCAAAATGGACGCTTCGAAAGGGACTATTTAATGATAAGTTGTGCAAAAACTGATGTAGGTATTAAGCGTAAGGTTAATCAGGATGCCATCTTTTATTCAGACACAGCTGTTGGCAAGTTACCTAATTTATATTTGGTTGCCGATGGTATGGGCGGAGAACTGGCAGGCGATTATGCTTCTGCAAAATGCGTCGAGACAATTATTAATTGCATAAAGAAGTCAAAAGAGACAGAGCCTGTTAGAATTCTTGAAGAGGCAATTCAGACTGCTAACAATCTGATTTACGCTGAGTCTAAATCAGACCCTGGCAAGGCAGGTATGGGTACTACACTTGTTATGGCCACCATTATAGATGGTCACTTATTCGTGGCAAATGTAGGTGACAGTAGACTGTATGTTGCCAACTCATCCAAGGTATTGCAAGTGACCAAGGATCACTCGGTTGTTGCAGAGCTTGTTCGCACAGGAGAGCTTGATGAAGATGATGCTCGCACTGACAAGCGTAAAAATATGATTACAAGAGCAGTTGGCGCTGAGAGCGCTATTGCTGCAGATTATTTTGATGTTGCTCTTAAGGGCCGTGAGCATATTTTACTGTGTTCAGACGGTCTTACAAATATGGTTTCAGACAAAGAGATTCTTTCAATACTCAAATCAGCGGACAGTATTGAAGACCGTGCCACTCGTTTAGTGGAACTGGCAAATAGCTACGGTGGCAAGGACAATATCTCAGTTATTATTGTTGAATAATCTTACAAAAAGGAGAATACATGATTACACAAGGCGTTTTTATAGCAGACAGATATGAGGTAATAGATAGAGTTGGATCAGGCGGTATGTCTGATGTCTATCGTGCCAAGGATCACATTCTCGGAAGAGAAGTAGCTATTAAGATATTAAAGCAGGAGTTTTCGGAGGATGCTACTTTCGTAGCAAAGTTTAGGACTGAGGCTCAGTCAGCTGCAGGTTTGGAGCATCCAAACATCGTCAACATTTACGATGTAGGTTCTGAAAACGGCATGTATTTCATTGTTATGGAATACGTCGAGGGTATTACTTTAAAGACATATATCGAGAAGAAGGGACAGCTTAATTTCAAGGAGGCTATCTCTATTGCGATTCAGGTTGGCCGTGGTATCGAGGCAGCTCATCAGAAGGGCATTATTCACCGTGATATCAAGCCACAGAATATCATTATTTCTACAGAAGGTAAGGTTAAGGTTACAGACTTTGGTATTGCTAGAGCTGCAAGCTCTAATACTATCCATGCTGATGTGATGGGTTCTGTTCATTATTCATCACCAGAGCAGGCTAGAAATGGTTTTGTAGATGGCAAGAGTGATATATATTCTCTTGGTATTGTTATGTATGAGATGGTTACAGGCCGTGTTCCTTTTGACGGAGACAATACTGTAGCAATCGCTATTCAGCATCTTCAGGAGGAGATGGTTGCACCTTCAGCTTACGCTCCAGACCTACCTATTTCTCTTGAGAGAATCATTATGAAGGCAACAATGAAGAGCCCAGATAGACGTTACAATACTATCTCTGATCTTCTTATGGATTTAAAGAAGGCACTTGTTAGCCCTGATGAGAATTTCGTTACTATCATGGAGTCCTCAGAGCTTGGCAAGACTCAGGTTATGTCAAAGGTTAATTTAGAGCCAGAGGAGACTATCGCCAAGAAGGCAGCTGAGGCCCTTACATTCAATGATGAGTACGATGATGATGACGAGTACTACGACGATGACGAGTACTACGACGATGATGAGTACTACGATGATGAGGAAGAGGATGAGTCTAAGATGGACAAGATTCTTACCATCTCTGGTATCATTGCAGGTATCGCCATTGTAGCTATATTAGTTGCAATTCTCGGCAACGTTTTTGGCTTATTTAATTTTGGAGCTAAAAAGGTAAAAATGATTAATGTCGAGGGAACTCAGTATGAGGAGGCTGTTGGTAAGCTTGCAGAGCTTGGTCTTGACGAGGACAATATCAAGGTCATCTACGACTCTAGTTCAGAGGAAGACGGCACAGTCCTTGAACAGTCTACAAAAGAGGGCGAAGAGTTCTCACTTAAGGATACACTTAGACTTACAGTTGCTGGACAGGAGTCATCAGGAGATTCTGGTGAGTCAGGAGAGTCAGGTGGTTCATCTCAGCCAGCGCAGACACAGCCAGAGGAGACTACCGATGGAGAGGAAGTTACAGTTCCTAGTGTAGTTGGATTGACACAGGCTGAGGCTACAGAGCAGCTTACAACTATCGGTATTGTGGTTACAAGCACTTCTCAGGAGTACTCAGATGATGTGGCTGAGGGCCGCGTTATCAGCCAGTCTATTGAGGCAGGTGAGAGTGTTGAGGCTCATTCAAAGATTACACTTGTAATCAGCAAGGGTAAGAAGGAGACTACATACAGCTATAGTATTGCTAATCCATACGATGGAGAGTGTACATACTCAATAGTTGAGCTTAATAAATCAGGTACTATTCCAAAGAATGGTGCAATCAATATTTCTGACGTAACACGTTCAGAGCTTACAATTACTCTGACTTATACACCAACCTTTACTACAGAAGATGGTAATACAATCACTCTTGATGACAAGAAGGAAACATCAACACAAACTGTACAGGGAACACCAAATTAATGCAGGGTAAAATTATTAAAGGTATCGCTGGTTTCTACTATGTTTATGTAGTGGATTCTGGTGTATACGAATGCAAAGCCAAGGGCGCATTTAGAAAAGATAAGATTAAGCCTCTAGTAGGAGATGATGTTGAGATAGACATCATCTCTGAGGAGGAGAAGACGGGCAATGTTATTAGCATTGGTCCACGCAAGTCTGAGCTTATTAGACCTGCGGTGGCTAATGTGGATCAAGCATTGCTCATTTTTGCGACTAAGAATCCTGAACCAAATCTCAATCTTCTTGATAGATTTTTATGTATGATGGAAGAACAGGATGTACCTGTAGTGATTTGCTTTAATAAGGATGATTTGGTTGATGATGATTTTCAAAAGCAGATTCGTGATACCTATGAGCGGGCTGGCTACAAGGTGATTTTCACCTCTGCTAAAAATGAAGAGGGAATCGATAAAATCAGAGAGGTTCTCAAAGGAAAGACATCTACCGTTGCTGGACCATCAGGCGTTGGGAAGAGCTCTATAGTTAATCTTCTCACTGAGGGCCATTCCATGGAGACTGGCGAGGTCTCAGCCAAAATTGGTCGAGGCAAGCACACCACTAGACATTCAGAGCTTTTATATCTTGGCGATGACACCTACATCATGGACACACCAGGCTTTTCATCATTATTTGTACCTAAGTGTGATCCTGTTGAGCTTTATTCATTGTTTCCAGAGTTTATTGAGCCTGAGCAGCACTGCCGATTCGGCGGTTGTGTTCACTACAAGGAGCCAGGCTGCGGGGTAAAAGAGGCTGTTGAGAAAGGTGAGATAGCTGCTAGTCGATATGAGAACTATTTGCAGATATATTCTGAAATGGTACAGCAGCAGAATTCAAAATATAGATAATTACTTACAGGGATTTGCTTAAGTCTAGCCCTGTAAGATGTTATAATTATTAGGAGAATAGTAGGGGTAATTCCAAATTATTAGGAGAGAATCATATGGAAAAATGTTTAGCGCCATCAATTTTATCGGCAGATTTTGGAATACTTAAGGAACAGTTGGAGATTATTGATGAGGCTGGAGCTCAATATGTTCACTTTGATGTAATGGATGGAGTATTTGTCCCAAGCATCAGCTTTGGACTTCCAGTACTTAGAACTATTCGTAAATACACTGACAGACTTTTTGATGTGCATCTTATGATTGTTAACCCAGAGAATTATGTTAAGGAATTTGCCGAGGCTGGGGCAGATATTATCACAGTTCATGCAGAAGCATGCAAGCATCTAGATGCTACAATTGATTTAATTAAAAGCTGTGGAGTGATGGCTGGAGTTGCAATTAATCCAGCTACTCCTATTTCAGAGATTACACATGTTCTTGAAAAGGTAGATATGGTTCTTGTGATGACTGTTAATCCAGGTTTTGGCGGTCAGAGTTTGATTCCATATACTTTAGATAAAGTTAGAGAGCTTTCAGTACTTGCTCGTCAGAAGAAGCTTAAGATTGACATCGAGGTAGATGGCGGAATTAACATGGACACTATCGAGGATGTATTAGAGGCAGGAGCCAATATCATCGTTGCTGGTTCGGCTGTGTTTAATGGTGATATTAAGTCAAATACAGAAGCCCTTTTAGCAAAAATGGAATAATTCTAAAGCTAATGGGTCTTATTTTAGCTTTTTGGAGAATAATAAATGAGATATGTAATAATTGCAGGTGGCACAATTGATTTAGAGTTTGCAAAGGATTTTTTGAGCCAGCGCGAAAGAGATAAAATGTATATCTTTGCCTGCGATAAGGGATATGAGGCCTGCGAAAAGCTAGGCGTCGTTCCTGATGCATTGATAGGAGATTTTGATTCTGCAGAAGTCGGTGTTGTAGAGCGGGCCAAAGCTGCAGGTGTTGAAATCAAGCGGCTTAATCCGGTGAAGGATGACACTGATGTGGAAGCGGCTCTTGTTAAGGCAATGGCTATGGCAGAGCCTGATGAGTCTATATTCATACTTGGTGGTACAGGTAGTAGAGTAGATCATATTTTTGGAAATATAGCACTCCTTGCTATGGGTGTTAAAAATGATCGATATGTTATTTTGCTAGATTCCCATAATAGTATTTCAGTGATAAAGCCAGTCACTGTACACATAGTTGATAATAAGCCAGGGCTGTATGTTTCTGTATTTCCTTACATGGGTCCAGTTACAGGTGTTACAATGGAGGGGTTTAAATATCCTCTTAAAGACGCTACAATTGAGGGCTTCAACACCCTTACTGTCAGCAATGAAGTTGTCGAGGACGAGGGTAAAATATGGTTTGAAGGTGAGGGGTACCTCATCGTAATGGAAACAAGAGATTAAAAAAGCAGCATCAGAGGATGCTGCCTTTTTTATTTATTTAGTTCCTGTGTATTTCTCTTCGCAATACTTGCAACGATATACTTCATTCTCAGGGTCTGTGAGAATGAAAATCTGATCAAGCTCTTGCTCCACAGTGCTGATGCAACGTGGGTTCTTGCAAGAGATTACATTTTTTATCTCTTTTGGAAGGGAAAGCTGTCTCTTCTCTACGATTGCGTCGTCTTTAATGATATTGCAAGTGATATTGTGGTCGATAAAACCGAGAATATCTAAATCAACTCGCTCAATTGGACATTCGATTTTGATGATGTCCTTTCTTCCCATTTTGTTGGACTTAGCATTCATAATCATGGCAACTGTACAGTCACAGCCAAGATTTGCAAGATGTAAGTCGTTGTATATTGTCATGGATTCGCCAGCCTTAATATGGTCAAGAACAAATCCCTGATGGATTCCGCTTATGTTTAGCATAGGTTGTTCTCCTTTCGAACTATTTGTCTAGCATAAATGCCAGACGATACTAAAGAATTAGCATGGAATTTCAAGCAGTGTCAATATGAGAGCCATTCTGATAAAGACTCCGTATTTGGCCTGTGTAAAGTACATTGCACGTGGGTCATCATCAACATCAACTGCAATTTCATTTACACGAGGAAGTGGATGAAGAACCATCATGTCTTTTTTGGCTAAGTTCATTTTCTCAGGTGTGAGAATAAAGAAGTCCTTCAAACGGATGTAATCCTCTTCGTTGAAGAAACGCTCTCTCTGAACTCGTGTCATGTAGAGGATATCAAGCTCACCCATGACATCATCTAGAGTATCAACTTCTTTGTACTCATATCCATTTTTCTCAAGAACATCCTCTCGAATGTACTCAGGAACTCGAAGCTCCTCAGGAGAAATAAGGACAAATTTTATTCCAGGGTAGCGTACAAGTGCATTGATAAGAGAGTGGACTGTACGACCAAATTTCAAATCACCGCAAAGTCCAATAGTAAGGTCTTTGATTTCACCACGCAATGAACGAATGGTAAATAAATCAGTGAGTGTTTGAGTTGGATGTTGGTGACCACCATCACCTGCATTAATAACTGGAATAAGAGATCGCGAAGAAGCGACTAAAGGAGCGCCTTCTTTTGGATGACGCATAGCGCAGATATCTGCGTAAGAAGAAATAACACGAATAGTATCGGAAACACTTTCGCCTTTGGCTGCTGAAGATGAATCAGCTGAAGAAAAACCAAGGACAGAACCACCAAGATTAAGCATGGCAGCCTCGAAAGATAAACGGGTACGAGTGCTAGGCTCGTAGAAACAAGTGGCAAGCTTTTTGCCGTGGCATTTTTCGGAGTATTTGTCCGGATGATTCTTAATATCATCTGCCAAGTCCATAAGCTGCTCTAGTTCCTCTCTGGTGAAATCCAGAGGGCTCATTAGATGACGCATAGGATTCTCCCTTCATAGAAAGCTAATTATAAATCACTTTATTATAGCGAGTTTGATTTCAAATTAAAAGACTTTATGCTAAAATATTTTTCATGAAATACGCAGATATTATCATTGATATATCTCATGAGAGATTGGATAAGACATTTGAATATATAGTGCCTGATGAGCTGGAGAATCAAGTCGCAGAAGGCGTGCAGGTGGTTATCCCTTTTGGTCAGGGGAATCGTGCAATTACAGGATATGTGGTTGGGCTACACGACAAGCCAGAGTTTGATGTTACAAAACTAAAACCTATAGCACGTGTTATGAGAGACAGCATTGCGATTGAGTCACAGCTTATTTCTTTGGCTGCATTTTTAAAACGCAATTACGGTTCCACTATGAACCAGGCTCTTAAAACTGTTATTCCTATCAAGAAAAAGGAAAACGAAAAATTAAAAAAAGAGATTAGTCTTAATATTTCTTTGGAACAGGCTAAAATCGAGTTGACGGAGCTTCTTACTAAGAAAAATCATGCAGTAGGCAAGGAGCGTCTGCTGAAGGAGCTTTTAGATGTGGATGTGCTTGATTGGGAGCTTGCCACTAAAAAGCTGCAGGTACCATCGGGCAACATCCGAGATTTGGAGAAAAAGGGAATCATAAGAGTTGAGTCAGTACGTACTTTTAGAAACCCTCACATGCACAAATCCCAAGCAAAGCACATTGTGTTAAATGATGAACAGGAGGCTGCAGCAGAGCGGATAAAGGCAGATATTGATACAGGCCGCCGCAAGACATATCTTATACATGGGGTCACAGGCTCAGGCAAGACTGAGGTCTATATGGATGTGATGGAGCATGTTATTAATATGGGACAGCAGGTTATCGTGTTGATTCCAGAGATTGCCCTTACCTACCAGACTGTTATGAGATTTTATAGCCGATTCGGGGATAGGGTCAGCATTCTTAATAGCCGCATGTCTCCAGGAGAGCGCTTTGACCAGTTTGAGAGGGCAAAGTCAGGTGACATCAGTATAATGGTGGGACCTCGTTCGGCACTTTTCACACCTTTTGCAAATTTAGGACTTATAATCATTGACGAGGAGCATGAGCCTAGCTACAAGTCTGAGGTGATTCCTAGATATCACGCTAGAGAGACAGCTGTATATAGAGCTCATCTTTCGGGAGCTACAGTTATTCTGGGGTCTGCTACACCTAGCCTTGAGGCATATAGCAGGGCTCAGTCAGGTGAATATGAGCTTATCACATTAAACAATCGTGCCAAGGGCCAGGATATGGCTGCTGTTGAGATTGTTGACTTGCGAGAAGAGTTAAAAAGAGGCAATCGCTCAATGCTTAGCCATCGTCTGCTAGAGCTTATGGCAGACAGACTTAACAAAAAGCAGCAGATTATGCTTTTCTTAAATAGAAGAGGACTTATGGGCTTTGTTTCCTGCAGAGCCTGTGGTAAGGTACTGAAGTGTCCACACTGCGATGTGGCTCTTCACCTTCACAAGGATGGCACCATGAAGTGTCATTACTGCGGATTCACAACTAGAGCTACCAAAACTTGCCCTAGCTGTGGAAGCAAGTACATCGGCAGTTTCAAGGCGGGGACCCAGCGCTTAGAGGAGATGGTCAAAGAGGCATTTCCTAGTGCTAGAGTACTTAGAATGGATGCTGATACCACAAAAGGCAAGGATGGACACGAGGAGATATTATCTGCTTTTGCAGCCCATGAGGCTGATGTGCTTATAGGCACACAGATGATTGTAAAGGGACATGATTTTGCCAATGTTACCTTGGTAGGTATTGTGGCTGCCGACATTTCCCTCAATGAATCTGATTACCACAGCGGAGAGCGTACATTCCAGCTGCTCACTCAGGCAGTGGGTAGAGCAGGGCGTGGCAGTGAGCCTGGAGTTGCTATCATCCAGACATATCAGCCGGAAAATTACGCGGTGGTTACCTCTGCAGCTCAGGACTATAATGGCTTCTATGAGCAGGAGATAGCATATAGAGGACTTCTTGGTTATCCGCCATGTTCTCACATTTTGGGAATTCAGGTCAGCAGTGAGAGTGAGAGGGATGCAGCCTCTCAGGCAGATATTTTGGCCAATCTCATTAGAAAAGTGGACCCTCAGGTTATAATTATGGGACCACAGGATGCCTACATAGGCAAACTCAAAGATGTTTTTAGAAGAGTTATCTATGTAAAAGACCAGGATTATGATAGACTAGTTAAGATTAAAGATAGCATTGACTCATTTTTATTAGAGCAAAAACAATATAGAAACACCACCACATGGTTCGATTTTGATCCGATTAATACATTATAATGGTGGCATTAGAAAGGAATTAAAATGGCATTATTAGAAATTAGGGAATATGGTAAGGACGATGTTCTTCTTAAGGTTTGCAAGCCGGTTAAGATTTTAACACCTAGACTTAAGACTTTAATTGAAGATATGTATGACACAATGTACGATGCAGATGGAGTTGGACTTGCAGCTCCTCAGGTTGGCGTGCTTCGTCGTATCTGTGTAATCGATATAGGTGAGGGCCCTGTTACCCTCATTAATCCAGAGGTACTTGAGACATCAGGTGAGCAGACAGGAAGCGAGGGATGTCTTTCAGTTCCTGGTAAGACAGGTATTGTTACACGTCCTAACTACGCTAAGGTTAAGGCCTTAAATGAAAACATGGAAGAAATCATCGTTGAGGGTGAGGAGCTTATGGCAAGAGCTCTTCTTCATGAGATAGATCACCTTGATGGACACATCTACACAGAAAAGGTTGAGGGTGAGCTTTACGATGTAGATGAGTTCTTTGAAGAGACAGAAGAATAAATTTTTTGACATTTAGCCAAATAAAAGAAAATTAATTGACTATTTCTTGTCTGATGATGCATAAAGGATTATAATAATTATCGTATATACAGATTAAGTATGGGGGGTGTAGTATGATAATTAGTGAGAGAATTTTTAAAATCATGGAAGACAAGGGGATGAATCAGTTGCAGTTTTCTAATGCAACAGGCATTGCCCAGAGTACAGTTAGCGATTGGAAGCGCAAGAAGACCAATCCTACTGCTGACAAGATTATGACTATCTGTGATGCACTTGATGTATCACCATTTGAGCTACTTCAGGATACCATTCCTTCTAAGGGGGCAGGAGAGGTTGATTTCCTCATTGCCAGCCAGGGGACTAGCGAATACGCTGTTCTAAAAAAGATGGAAAAGCTCAGCAAGAAATCAAAAGAGAAGATAAATACCTTTGTTAAAGGACTGAAATAAGCTAATGGACAGAAATAAAAAAATCATTCAAACAAGTATTATAGGAATAGCTGCCAACTGTTTGTTGGCAGCTTTTAAGGCATTTATAGGGTTGTTATCTGGCTCGATCGCCATCGTTTTAGATGCGGTCAACAATTTAAGTGATGCCCTTTCTTCGGTTATTACCATTGTTGGCACCAAGCTTGCCAACAAGGCGCCAGATAGAAAGCATCCACTTGGACACGGAAGAGTTGAGTATATCAGCACGGCAGTTATTGCTATTATCATTTGCTATGCTGGTATTACTTCCCTTGTGGAGTCTATTAAAAAAATAATGAACCCACAGTTGCCAAAATATACTACTGTGACACTTCTTATCGTGGCAGTAGCAGTTTTTGTAAAAATCATCCTTGGAACCTACGTAAAAAAGGTGGGAGAGTCAGTTAAGTCTGAGTCTTTAGTAGCTTCAGGTGAGGATGCCAAGCTAGATGCTGTTATCTCTACTTCCACTTTGGTGGCAGCTATTATATTTATTCAGTTTGGTGTGAGCCTTGAGGCTTACCTTGGTGCTATCATTTCCATTGTTATCATCAAGGCTGGATACGATATGATTTCTGAAACCATTTCCCATATTCTTGGTGAGCGTGTTGAAATAGAGCTTTCTCATCAGGTTAAGAGAATAGTAGTTTCCTTTGATGAGGTTTCAGGTGCTTACGATTTGAGTCTTCACAATTATGGTCCAGATAGATATGTGGGCTCTATCCACATCGAGGTAGATGAGGATATGACCATGACTAGATTGGACCAGTTGCAGCGCCAGATAGCATACGTGGTATTCAAAGAGACGGGAGTCACATTGGAGGGCATTGGAATCTACAGCAAAAATAAAAAGGATTCTGAGGCTGATTTGATTCAAAGAGAAATATCGAAATATGTTAAGACTTTTGATTATGTAAAGCAGATTCATGGATTCTACTATGACCCTAATCAAAAGCTATTGAGTTTTGACGTTGTAATTACATTTGATTCCCCAGACAGGGATGCTACTTATCGTAAGATAGTAGAGGCATTAAAAGAAAAATATCCAGAATATACTTTTAGTGTGAATATGGATGTTGATCTCAGTGATTAGAGCAAAGGCTAGTAGTTGAATGGCTACTAGCTTTTTTATGCAAAAATCTATTTTATAGGTGTTGACAGAGAAAAGAATAAGTATTACACTACTACCATGTGATAAAACGACATAAGATATTGATTGGAGAAAAGTAATGTTTTGTAAGAAATGCGGAGCACAACTTAATGAAGGCGCAAGCTTCTGCAAGAACTGCGGTACACCAGTTAGTCGCCCAGTTCAGCAGCCACAGCCAGAGGTTAAGGTACAGCCAAGGGTAACACCACAGCCTACAGTGGCACCACAGCCAGAGGTTAAGGTACAGCCGAGGGTGACACCACAGCCTACAGTGACACCACAGCCAGAGGTTAAGGTACAGCCGAGTGTAACACCACAGCCTACAGTGGCACCACAGCCAGAGGTTAAGGTACAGCCAAAAGTAGAGCCACAACCTACAGTGACACCTCAGCCTAGGGTACAGCCACAACCTACAGTTCAGGTGCAGCCTAGACCTGTGCAGCCAATTCAGGCAACTCCACAGGCTCCTCAAAAGAGTAGCACCGGAAAGACAATAGCTATTATTCTCGGTATATTGGCTCTTATAGCTGCTATTATTTGTGGTATTTTTGCGGCCAATGGCGGTTCTTCTAATAAGAAGAGAGATAGAGAGGACGAAATAGTAGAGGACGAAGTAGATTCAACAGCAGGAGAGGATGCTGTTAGAACTCTTATGATTTATATCGTAGGAAGTAACTTAGAGTCTGGCCCATATGGAGGTGCTGCTTCAAGAGATATCAAGGAGATGCTTAAGGCAGATATTCCAGATAACTGCAACGTGGTACTCCAGTGTGGCGGCGCGAAGGAATGGGAGAATAAAGACATTCCTGATGGAGAAGTTACTATCTTTACAATTAGAGATGGTAAGCTTAATAAGGAGAAGAGTCTTGGTAAGACTACTATGACTCAGGAAGGGGATTTATCAGAGTTTATTAAATACTCTAAGGAGAATTTCCCAGCAGAGAACTACTCACTTATCCTTTGGGATCACGGCGGTGGAATTCCTATCGGTTTTGGTATGGATGAGCTTAGCAACGACCCAGAAGATTTTATCTATGATTATGAAATTAGGGACGAGTTGGATAAGGCAGGCGTTGATTTTGATGCTGTAATTTTCGATGCTTGTAACATGTGTACACTTGAGATGGGATTATGTCTTAAGGACCATGCTAAATACATGGTAGGTGCAGAGAGTTATGTAAATAACAAGGGTATCTACTATACTGACTGGTTGGGCATGCTCGATGGTGATGCTCAGGCCTTCTCAGAGAAAATCGTCCAGGATTATATGGCTGATATTAGTTCTGACGGATTGGTTGGTTCTATGTCAGTTATCCGTCTTGACTACATCACAGATGTTTATGATGCCTATATTAATTATGTAGGTGACATTGCAGACAATGTGGAGAATGGTGGATTTGCAGCTTACGCAAAAGCTAGAGGTAACTGCGGCTCATTTGAGGGCATAGATTCAGTTGACCTTATCGCTCTTGCTACAGCTTATGATACAGATAATGCATCAACTCTTATTAATTCAGCTGTTAATGCTGTATCATACACAGAGAGTGATTTTGCATACGGCCATGGACTTATGGTTTATTGTCCATTTGAAATAGTGGAAGCTTATGACATTGGGCGTGAGGCCTTTGTTGAGCTTAACTACGATAACGAGATTACAGATTTCTACGATAAATTTGTTTCAGCTGAGCTTTCTCTTATGGGACAGAGCTATGTAAGCTCATACGGAGGAGATTGGTATACTACTGCCTACGCAGATCATGTTTCTTCATCTGGCGGTGTAAGTAGCAACAGCATTGGATTGGTAGAGACTGATGATTACTACGCAGTAGAGCTTAGTGATTCTGATTGGGAGGTTATCGATCACGTAGCACTTACAGTTGCTGTAGAAAGCGATGGAGAGTACTTGATTCTTGGTCAGGATTATACATATCAGACAGATTCCCAGGGAAGACTTGCACTTGTAGACCCAGAGGCATGGACATTTGTAAATGGTAATATTGCATCATATTACTGTGTAGATTACTATTCAGATCCAGAGTCAGAGGAATGGTCACAGATGGGATACATTCCATGTACGATTAATGGCGAGGGTGCATTGCTTTATGTATACTATGATGACAAGCATCCAGAGGGTACAATCCAGGGTTACACCACATACGATTTCGATACTGATGAAGAGGGATCATACCTCTATGATTTACGTTCTGATGATGAAATCGACTTAGTATTCTATGTATTATCAGATGCAGGTGATACATATTACACAACAATGGATGAGCCATTTTTAGCTAGTGAGCTTGAGCTTTCATATTCATCAATCGACCTTAATGAGTACACTACATTAGGTTACTACACAATCTATGATGTATATGGCAACGAGTACGAGACAGATGCAACATACCTCGGTAGTACAGATGCAGTGTAGACTAAATCTAGTTTAAACAATCAATATATGATAATATTAATTCAGGGCTTCAACTTATTGAGCCCTGAATTTTTCTATTTATATAGGAGGAAAAATATGGATTACAATTCTAGATATAATGAGTGGCTTGAGCATCTTTTAGATTCGGACCCTCTCAAGGCGGAATTGCTTTCAATAAAAGATGACGAAAAGGATAAGGAAGATCGTTTCTATCAGGATTTGTCATTTGGTACTGCTGGCCTTCGTGGTAAGGTAGGTGCTGGTACTAATCGTATGAATTTCTTTACAGTAGGCAAGGCTACACAGGGCGTTGCTGACTTTATCGTATCAAAGGGTAAAGAGGCTATGGAAAAGGGCGTAGTTATCGCTCACGACCCTAGACATTTCTCTAAGGAATTCTCACAGCTTGCAGCAGGTATTTTTGCTGCAAATGGAATAAAGGTATATGTTTTCCCTGATCTTAGACCTACTCCAGAGCTTGCGTTTATGATCAGAAGACTTGGAACTGTATCAGGTATCAATATTACAGCAAGCCATAACCCTAAGGAATACAATGGCTACAAGGCATATTGGGACGACGGATGTCAGGTGTCTTCAGAGATAGCTGATGGAATGTATGAGCGCATCAAGGCAGTTGATATTTGGTCAGGTGTTAAAAAATCTGATTTTGAAGAGGGAGTAAAATCTGGCAAGATTATCGTTCTTGGTGAGGAGTTTGATAGAGAGTATCTTGATAAGATAGAATCACTTGCTATCCATGAGGGAGATGAGCTTGACCTTACAATTCCTCTCGTTTACACACCACTTAATGGATGTGGCTCTATTCCATTTAGACAGATGTTAAATGACAGAGGTTTCTCTAACTGGACTATAGTACCAGAGCAGGAGAACCCAGACCCTGATTTCACTACAGTTGGTTATCCTAATCCTGAGGACCCTAAGGCATTCAAGCTTTCAGAGGAGTATGGTCGCAAGTTCGGCGCAGAGCTTCTTATGGCTACAGACCCAGATGCAGATAGATTTGCTATTGAGATTCGCGATAGCCAGGGTAACTATGTACCTCTTAATGGCAATCAGACAGGATACTTACTTGTTAACTATGTACTTGAGGGTCACAAGGACGCCGGTACACTTCCTGCAAAGGGGGCTATGGTCAAATCCATCGTTACCTCTACACTTTCTACAATCATGGCTAAGGCCTATGGCGTGGAAATGTTTGAGACACTTACAGGATTTAAAAATATATGTGGTAAGATTCCATATCTCCACGATAATGGATATACATATCTCTTCGGCTATGAAGAGTCAGTGGGATATGCTATTTGCGAGGATATCAGAGATAAGGACGGTATCTCAGCCGGTATGATGGTTGCAGAGGCAGCTGCTTATTATAGAAAGCAGGGCAAGACTCTCTGGGATGTACTTCAGGAGATATATGCTAAATATGGATTCTTTGCAGAGGATGAGCCAAATATCATATTAGAAGGAATTCCAGGAGCTCAGAGAATTCAGCGTATGATGAAGTGGTTTAGAGACAATATTCCTACAGAGGTTGCTGGTTCAAAGGTTGAAAAGGTAATCGATTATATTAATGGATACGAGGATATTCCACCTCAGAACGCAATTCGTATTTTCCTTGAGAATGGTTCATGGTTTGCAATTAGACCATCAGGTACAGAGCCAAAGATTAAGTTCTACTTCTATTCAAATCAGGACTCAAGAGAGAATGCATTAAAAGTAAACGCTTCTATTAAAGAAGAGATATTTGCTCTTATTAATTCAGTTGAATAATGTTATTTAAATAACAATGCCCCAACACTATATGTTGGGGCTTTCATTTTTGTCTACACAAGAAAGGCTTTTTTATATATAATAAATAGTTGAGTTGTGATGTGATTAGTGGAGAATAAATAATGAAATACGAATTTGTTTTTGATAAGTTAACCAACTATAAAAATAATATCTATAGAGAGTGGCTTTTGACTAACGGTCTAGGCAGTTATGCAGGCAGCAGTATTATAGGTTCTCATATGAGAACACAGCAGGGCTATCTCATCGCAAGTATTCATCCTCCTGTGGAGAGATTCTTGGTTTTTTCCAAAACAAATGAGCGTCTTGTATGCGGCAGCAGAATTTATGATTTGACCACTGCTCAGCACAAGGGACCATACGCTAGTGAATTTAATCAGGGCAACATGCATCTTAAGAGTTTTACTTATGATGGCACTGTTAATTTTGTATACGAAGCAGGTGGTATGCGCCTCACTAAGACAATAGCTTTGGTGCAGGGCAAGAATCAATGCGTTATCGCATATACGTTAGAGAATAATGGACCTGCAGCAGGTGTGGTTATCACTCCTCTCATGAACTATAGAGACCACGGTGAGCATATGACTGTGGAGAGTCTTAAGTACGAGCTACCAGATAGTGCCTTCGGTGAGATTAGAGATGAGGCAACAGGTAATACAGGATTTTATTATTCTCCAGTTAGCAATAAAAATGTGAGAGTATCACTTGTCAGCGCAGGTTGTGAGATGGTAAAGCGCAACAACATCTACGATGAAAACATGGAGCTTCAGTATGAGCTTGATAATGACGCGGAGGCACTTGATTGCCATCTCAAGCCATATGATTTTGTAATGGAAGTTGATGCTGGTGGAGTTTCAAGGGCATCTTTTGTCTGCACAGTTGATGTTCGCGACCAGGTAGGAAGAAAGAAAATCGAGTGGTCAGATATTCCAGAAGTAGAGATAGATACAGCATTTATAGAAATAGAAAAGGCTAAGAATCGTGTGGCCGACTTAATTGAAAAGTCAGGTTTTTCTGATGAGGAAGAGTTGGGACAGATTCTTACTGTTGCAGCGGACCAGTTTATTGTTGATAGATTGTCTACTGGCAAGAAGACAATCATGGCAGGTTATCCATGGTTTACAGACTGGGGCAGAGATACTATGATAGCCTTCACCGGCCTATGCCTTGAAACAGGTCGATATGAGGACGCCAAATCTATTTTACTTTCATTTTCTAAATGCATTAAAAATGGACTGGTTCCTAACATGTTCCCAGACAATGGCAAGGAGCCTCTTTACAATACAGCAGATGCTTCACTGTGGTATTTTTACGCAGTGTACAATTACCTGAAATACGTAGATACGGATGAGGCCTGGAAATTTGTGGAGGATTATATTTATTCTAGCCTCCAGGAGATTATGGCTGCTTATCGAAAGGGCACCCAGTTTTCAATTGGCATGGATGACGACGCGCTAATGAACGCTGGCTCAGGCCTTGATCAGGTTACATGGATGGATGTACGTATCGGTGATGAGGTGGTGACTCCTAGACATGGCAAGCCAGTTGAGATTAATGCTCTTTGGTACAATGCACTTATGACTATGGAGGAAATCTCAAGAGGTATCGCAAGACGTACCCATGACAAGCCAGAAAACTATCTTGCATACGCAGGCGGATGCAGTCAGCTTGCTATGTGGGTGAAGGAAGCATTCAACGAGGAGTTCTGGTACGAGGAGGGTGGTTATCTCTACGATGTAATCGGAGAGGATTTCAAGGATGCCACACTTAGACCTAATCAGATATTTGCAGTAAGTCTTCCATTTACAATGCTTGATATCGAAAAAGAAAAATCAATCGTAAGAGTCCTTAAGGATAGATTATACGTGGGTGTGGGTCTTCGCTCACTTGATACAGAGGATGAGAACTATCAGGGTACTTACCAGGGTAGTCTAGAGAAGAGAGACCATGCGTACCATCAGGGTACAGCCTGGGGATTTTTGCTTGGAGCATTTATCGAAAGCTATTTAAAAGTGGGTGGAGGAAGTGCTCAGTCTATAGAGGAGGCTAGAGCTATGTTTGAGCCAATAGAGCAACATCTATTTAGCAACTGCATCGGTTCTGTTTCTGAAATTTTCGATGGTGATGAGCCACATGCTGGCAGAGGATGTTTTGCTCAGGCTTGGTCTGTTGGTGAGATTCTTAGAGCTTATGCTCTATTAAATAAATAACATGAAAAAGAATGATTTGATTTTAATCTTTGGAATTTTAATACTGTCACTATTTTTCTACCTAGGGATGCTTATTTGGCAAAAGAGTCATACTGATGACAGCGCCTATGTGGAGGTTAAAATAGACGGAGAGATATATGGCACATATCCTTTGGATGAGGATATGAAAGAGCGTATAGAGTCTGCAGATGGCGGATATAATATTCTGGTGATTTCAGATGGCAAGGCATCCATTGAGGAGGCCAACTGCCCAGACAAGATATGTGTAAATCACCGAGCTGTTCATTATTCAGGTGATTCGGTGGTTTGCTTGCCACATAAGCTGACTGTTACGGTTGTAGGTGGGCAGGAGGATGAAATCGACGCCTCCACTAATTGATAGGAGAGGATTATGAAGACGAAAGATATTGCTATTCTTGGACTATTAATAGCCCTGGCATTTGTGCTCTCCTACGTGGAGTACCTGCTCCCAATTAATATAGGTATACCAGGGGCGAAAATAGGACTTGCCAATATAGTAACTATGGTTGCCATTTACAAAATAGGGTATAAGAGGGCTTTTGCATTATCTCTTATCAGAGTTCTATTAGTGGCCCTTACTTTTTCCAATATGGCAATGGCTATGTACAGTGCAGCCGGCGCTGTGCTTTCATTTATTGCAATGCTAATCGGTAAGTCTACAAAGAAGTTATCTATTACAGGAGTTAGTGTTCTAGGTGGCGTTTTTCACAATATTGGACAGATAATGGTGGCTATGGTGCTGATGGAGACTAGGGAATTAGTTTTCTATCTTCCAATACTTATAGTTATTGGAACTGTTTCTGGCGTGGTGATTGGTATACTTTCAGGTATGATTTGTAGTCGTATCAAGGTTGCATTTTAATATTAAGATGGGGTATACTCAAACAGGCTATAGATTTAGTAATAAAGGAACAGGTATAAAAATGGGAGATTACATTATTAGTTGCTGCTCCACAGCGGATGTGACAGCAGAATATCTTAAAGAGAAAAATATCGAATATATTTGCTTTCATTATTATTTAGATGGAAAAGAATATGTTGATGATTTATTTAAGTCTATGTCAGTTCAGGATTTCTATCAGGCAATGGTTGATGGAGCTATGACTAAGACTTCACAGGTTAATGCAGATGCATTTACAGAGTATTTTAGAGGATTCCTTTCACAGGGTAAGGATGTAATTCATTTGACACTTTCTAGTGGTATCTCAGGAGTTTTAAATTCTGCTCGTATTGCAGCAGAGGAGATGAAGGAAGAGTTCCCAGACCGAAAGGTTGTAGTTATAGATAGTTTGACAGCTTCATCTGGTTATGGACTTCTCATGGACAAGCTTGCAAGCCTTCGTGATGAGGGATATAGCTTCGATGATCTTTGTAGCTGGGCTGCAGAGCATGTTCAGAATCAAAACACATGGTTCTTTACAACTGATTTAACATTCCTTATTAGAGGCGGTAGAGTGTCAAAGCTTTCTGGATGGTTTGGAACAGCTCTTAACATTTGCCCACTTATGAATATCAATGACGAGGGCAAGTTAATTCCACGTCAGAAGTGCCGCGGTAAGAAGATGGTTAAGAAGGCTGCTCTTTCTGCTATTAAGGAGCGCATCGACAATGGCGCTGACTACGATGAGAATATTTTCATCACTCACTCAGTTTGCTATGAGGATGCAAGGGAGATTGCTGATATGATTGAGGCAGAGTTCCCTAAGATGAAAGAGAAGATTCGTATTTTCGATATAGGACCTACAATTGGTGCACATACAGGCCCAGGTACAGTTGCTATTGGTTTCTGGGGCAGCAAAAAAGAACATTAATAACAAAGTGTTGGGTCAAAGGACTCAACACTTTTCTTCATTGGAGGTAGAGGGATGAAAGAGAAGATCAAAGGATTACGACTTAATATTACAATTTCAGCAGTAATCAGTATTATCATCGGTGTGCTATTAATGGCATTTCCTACAGAGACTACAGAGGTGCTGAGTCGTATCATTGCTGGCATTATTATTTTGGCTGGTGTGGCTATTATAATTAGTCAGATTTTTGAAAACTCTAAAAATGTTATGGGGATTGTAGTGGGTGCAATACTTGCTATTTTAGGAATATGGATGTTTATGTCACCAAAGGATAATATTTTCATTAATATAATTCCTATCGCTATTGGAGTTATCTTAGTAGTACATGGTGTTCAGGATTTAGGGATGGCATTTGAGGTCCTTAAGACAAAGAAAGGTGGCTCCCTTCTATTATTTATAGGAGCAATTGTAAATATAGTTCTTGGTCTCTTATGTATTGCCATGGCATTTGATATTATCACTACTATTGTTTGGCTTATTGGCCTTATGATGGTATTTGACGGCGTGACAGATATTTTCTTTGTACACAAGGTTAGAAAATCTACTTCTGCTTTGATTGTTGATTCTACAATCGTGGAAGAGGAAGTGGTAGAAGAAGAGACAAAAGAGGAAGATGTCTAATGGGACAGATGGAATTTAAGATGGAGCGCACAGGTCTTCTTGAGGTGGGAGATGTGCTTTCCATTACAGAATATGAGCTACCTAATTCTTACTACTATGTGTTGGGCAGGTCGTATGCCATGTCGGGCAACTATACCACCCTTCAGCGCATCTCAGCAAAGGAAGGGAAGGTAGTAGATATAAAAGAAACCCCAAAGGGATTCTATGTATCAGTGGAATATCAGGATTCTTAAGGAGCATTAATGAATAACCAAACGCAAAACGCAATTGATATTGTGTTGGCTGAGAGCTTAAAGGAGCTTGCCGCCACCAAGCCAATTGATAAGATTACAATAAAAGAAATAACCAACAAAGCAGGCGTTATTCGTCCTACTTTCTACAATCATTTCCAGGATAAGTATGAGCTTTTAGAATGGATTACAGTCAATGAGCTGTTCGCACCAATCGAGCCCCTTCTTGCAAATGGAATGCTTAGAGAGGCGATTACATTTCTTTTGACTACCATTTTCAAGGGCAAGGATTTCTACAGAAGAGCTGCCCAGCTTGAGGGACAGAATTCTTTCAATGAAATTTTCAATAGATGTGTAGCTAACCTAGTTAAGAAATATATTGATATTGATAGCTTACTTAGCATTGCCAATTACGAGTGGGTGGATGAGAAATTAGTTTCTGAGTTTTTGGCTCACACTATTTCATGGGTGACTATTCAGTGGATTATGAGAGGCATGGATTCACCGGTAGATGAGCTGGCTGATGTGTATGTTAAGATTTTTCATAGCCCGATTATTCAGGTTATTTCAAACAACGACAAGTAGAATACAAAAGAATATTTTTGTAGCTTGTCTTAGCACTACTTTTAATGATTGAATATTTTTGGAGAGAATATATACATTATAATATAGATATATCTTTTAAGATTGATTGGAGCGTATTTGTTTATGAGCTGGTTAGAAAATATGCTAATTATGGCTGGAATATTGCTTGATGTATTTGCCGCTATGGAGATACAGGGAGCGATGCTAGCCAACATAAAAAAGAAGACATTAGTAATAGCCTGCATTGTTGTTGCGGCAGTAGAACTTGTATTTTATCTGGTTGGATATTTTATTTGCTGGGTATTATCTTCTAATGGATATATACCAAATCCAATCTACTATGGTGAGGCAGTTGCTGCCATAGTTTTGGCACTACTTGGAATGAGGCTTTTAGTCAAGGCTGTTCAGCGTAAGTTTATTCAGGAGCGCAGACGTGATACAATTAGAGTGTGGGACTACATTAGAATAGTAGTTATGTCTAGCATTTACACTGCAGCAGCTGGATGCGTATGCGGACTTGTAGGTGTTACGGTTTGGCAGGTTATTATCATTATATTAGTTATTTCTATTGTGATGGTTATATGTGGTTTCTACACAGGCCTTCACTACGGATTTGAAATTAAGACGATTGCTTATGTGGCTGGCGCATTACTTCTTTGGGGCGTTAGCATTGAGATGTTACTACATCGCATTTTAGATGTAATTTAGTTTACGAGGAGATTATTTATGAAATTATTATCTTTTGCAGTACCTTGTTATAATTCGGCTGCATATATGGAACATTGTGTTGAGACTCTTTTACATGGTGGCGAGGAGGTAGAGATTATCATTGTAGATGATGGTAGTCAAAAGGATAACACAGCAGAAATAGCAGATAGACTTGCAGCAGAGCATCCTTCAATTATCAAGGCAGTTCATCAGGAAAATGGTGGACATGGTCAGGCAGTTAATACTGGTCTTAAGAATGCTACTGGTCGTTACTTCAAGGTAGTTGACTCAGATGACTGGGTAGATGAAAAAGCATACGATAAGATTCTTGATGTACTTCGTCGCACAGTTGATGAGGAAAAAGAGCTTGATATGCTTATTTCTAATTATGTATATGAAAAGGAAGGGGCTATCCATAAAAAGGTTATGTCTTACACTAACCTTCCAAAGGATAGATACTTTACATGGGATGAGACTGGTCGCTTCAAAAAGGGACAGTACATTCTCATGCATTCAGTAATATATCGTACAGAACTTTTAAGAGATTGTGGATTAGAGCTTCCAAAGCATACATTCTATGTGGACAATCTTTATGTATTCTATCCACTTCCTTATGTTAAGACAATGTACTATCTTGATGTAGAGTTCTATCGTTACTATATTGGACGTGATGATCAGTCTGTTAATGAAAAGGTTATGATTAGCCGTATTGATCAGCAGATTAAAGTTAACAAGCTTATGCTTGAGTCATTTGATTACAAGAACATCGAAAATGAGCATGTTAAGAAATACATGTTTAACTATCTTGAGATGATTACAGTTGTCTCTACAGTGCTTCTTATGAAGAGCGGCACTAAGGAACACCAGCAGAAGCGTCATGACCTTTGGAGCTACATTAAGTCAAAGGATGAGTTCATATATAAGAAGCTTCGCTATGGAATCCTCTGCGGCACTACCAATCTTCCAGGCCACACAGGACGTCTTATTTCTGTCTCAGCCTACAAGATTGCACAGAAGGTGGTAGGATTTAATTAATCATCAAGATTAATTAAATCCGTAATAGGCAATGATTATAAACAGAAGGTATTATAATCATTGTTTTGCGAAGCAAAATTTAAATGTGCCTTACCTCTAGCACATTTAAACCCAAGATTTGATTAATCATCAAGATTAGGTAAATAGTTATAGTATATAATTCACTAAACAGTATAGTCGAAATTGGCACATATTACTCCAGGAAAGCTTCCTGGAGTTATTTTTTGCCAAAAAATGACACTTATTGCCAGACATCTTTTAAATGAAAAAAATGTGCCGTAATATACTATTCGGACACATGTTGAGCACATATTTCTGTAAGACAGACTTGAATGTAGAAATATGTGTTTGAAAAGAGGGAGTTACATGTCTATGAAAAAGTTGACTATGCTTAATAGAATACTGTCTTTGGGACTTGCAACAGCGCTCGTTTTATCGTCACCGATAGTAGCCTATGCGGAGGGTGATAATGAAGCCGTTGTTGCTGAGTACTCAGTTAATAATAATTCTGAAGAGGTTTCATCTTCTGATGTAGGGAGAACAGAAGATGATGCCACTAGCAGCTCCGAGGAGGACGCATCCATTTCTGGTGATGCAACTTCTGATAATCAAGATGGAGATGCTACATCAAAGGATTCCCATGAGGAACAAATTAATAATGGGTCAGAGGACGAGTCAGTAGCCGATGAGGCTGAGGCTACTGATGAGGAGACTGAAGATGAGGAGCTTGAGGACGAGGAACTCGAGGAGCTTGAGGACGAAAAGGAATGCAAGCACGAAGAGTTCGAGTACGAGTCTAATTACGATGGAACTCATATCAAGCGCTGCAAGGAGTGCGGTGAAATCATCGAAGAGGCTGAAGAGTGTGAGTTCGACGAGGACGGAATTTGTATCTACTGTGGATACAGAGAAGAAATCGAAGAGAAAGACGAGGAAATCACTCTTGAGTTTGAAAATGATGAAGTAATCGTTACTGTTACAGCAATGAAGAGTGTCTTAAATGGAGCTACATCAGTTAAGGCTGAAAAAGTAACTGATAAGGACCAGTTAGAGGAAGTTGCTAGCTCACTTGAAGAAGATGCAGAGGAAGCTGGCAAGGAGCTCAAGGCATTTTTAGCTTATGACATTTCACTTATGAATGATGATGGCAAGGTTGAGCCAAAGGACGGAAGTGTTTCTGTCAACATCGTTAGCTTAAAGGCACCTGAGACAGATGAGGAGCTTGACGGCACAGATGTAGGTATTGTTCACTTCGAGGAAAAGAGCGATTCTACAGAGGCTGTTGATTTGACAGAGGAGTCTACTACATCAGTTGAGACTGGTGATGACATTGCTACAGTTGATGTTTCTTTTGAGACAGAGAGCTTTTCAGTTTTCGCAATCAAGTGGACAACTGCTAGCACAGATAAAAAAGTGGGAACTATCGTATGGAAGGATGGGGACCATGCAAGAACTACTCAGACAGTTAATCTCTATGTTGTAAACCAGTACGGTGACCCAATTGAGAGTGCAACTGGTGAGATTAAATACGAAAATCTTGTAACAAATGAAAGTTTGTCTTCTCGTGTATCGGCAACATACAACAATTACTTTACAACTCTTGCTAGAGAAGTTTCTGTAGAAGGATATACATATAGAGGCGCTTATCTTAATGATAAGAGGGAGCTTACAAATATTAGTTATAAATATGAGCCAGGCCGTGTATATTGGGCAGCTACAATCTACGGACAGGGCGAGAATAACTGGCAGTATATTGCAAATGGAGCAGACAGAGACAATCAGAGAACATCTGTCAATGTTTTCTTAGTATATCAGGACAATAGAGAGATTGCTGATGACAAGTATTTCTCAGCAAATCTTTTCAACTATAGCAAGGATTCAATTAACAATGCTTCTCTTAGAACAGGAAATGCTAACAATGCATTAATTTTCCATGATGGTGGAGATATTATCACAAATGGTTCTGCATACTATCAGCCATGGAACAGATGTAATACTAATTCATCAACAGATAATCCAACAGCATTCCAGGGTATTGTAGGTAATACATTATCAAACAACATGCCTACATTTAACTATGCTGTAGCACCACTTTTTGATCCAGATTCTTGGCTTTTCTCATCTAGAACTGGAGCTAATACCTCTTGGGATAGAAAAGATGATGTTTTAGCATACAAAAATGTAGCTATTCCTTTCTATTTTGAAAATGGATATTACACATTTGATTCTAAGGTAAACGATTATAGATTTGATGAGCCAAATAACCGAATGACTCGTACTCAGAGAAATGATAGTGAAGGTCAGTTCTGGCCATTCTCTGGAACAAAGGACGAGCCACATTTCGGTATGAATTTACAGGTTAACTTCAACATCGCAGAAAATGGCAAGGATGACAATGGAAAAGACACAGTCTTTGAATTCTCTGGCGATGATGATGTTTGGGTATTCATCGACAACAAGTTAGCTCTTGATATTGGTGGTATCCACGGCGTTGTATCGGGACGCATCAATTTTGCAACAGGTGATTGCATTGTTGATTCTGCAGCAAGATCTGTAGTTAACAATGGTTCACAGAGCAGAACAAACCTTTATACAAATGTTTTAGGTTATAAGACAGTTGAAGAAGGACGCAAGGCTTTGGCAAAGGGCGGACACACACTTACATTCTTCTACCTTGAGCGTGGCGCTTCTTTATCAAATTGCAAGATTACTTTTAACTTTAAAAATCAAAATATCGCTGTTCCTACAGATGTATATTTCAACAAGGCTGATGGCGCAGGACGTGCATTAGCTGGCGCAGAGTTTGGTCTCTATGGTGAGGCTGATACAGAGTGCAAGGGTACAGCACTTTACACAGCAACATCTGATTCAACTGGTAAGGTTTTATTCTCTAATGTAGAGGCTGGAACTTACTATATGAAGGAGATGACTGCTCCAAAGGGCTATAGAGTAAGCAAGACTATCTACGTAGTAGAGGTTGTAAATGGTACTTCTTCAATAGTAGAGGGTTCTGTTAAATCAAAGACACAGGGTTCCTTCAAGATTTACAAAAAGGATGATCAGAATAAGAAAGACATTACTACAATTAAGAACTTCAAGAATGAGAATTACAAGAAGAGTCTTACAATCAAGAAGGAATGGGATGACAATAATTCAAGCAGCAGACCAGACAGCATCACATTTGATGTATATGGTACATACGCAGATGATTCTGGTATAAAGTACATCAAACTTGACGGATCGGTTTGCAGAAGCAGAGAAGCTGCTATAACTCCTGTAGTTGTAACAAAAGATGACAATTGGACTCGCACACTTGAGAATCTGAAGATTTTCGCTGATGAGGATTGTACACAGATTATCAGCTGGAATGTAGAAGAGCATGATATCTCAGGATACGAGTTAGTAGATCATCAGGTTACTTATACAGAGAACACAAATATCACAGAAGAAATTTTGATTCCTACTCCAGCTACTGAGGGTGGGGAGCAATACAGTCACATAGATATTGAAGTAGATGCTGTTTCTGATGGTGATGATTCTGGTAGAAAAATCACTAACATCTACGATTTAGATGGAAATAGCGGAAAAATAACACTCATCGGATACTACGATGACAACTACAATTGGGTTGCTGATTCCAAGAGTGTTCAGATGACTAAGCAAAACGGCTATGAGTGGAGAGCTGATTCTCAGAAGCTCGGTCAGAATTCAGTTCTAGCATTCAAGGTTAGATATGAAGGCTCAAACGAGACAAAGCTTGTTGTAATCGACAGCAATTCATACTATCCAGAGGATTCTAGATACTATAAGCCATCTACCCAAAAGGTAGGAGGAGACCACGAGCCATATAGAAATGTGGCTATGTACTACACAGGTTACTATGACCCAAGAAATGGTTATGTTGATTTAAGCGGAGCAAACCTTTTCACAACAGCAAAGGTTGAGTGCCCAGTCACAATTAGTAATTCAAAGGGTAACTATTACTCAAGCAATTACGGTTATGACAGAACAGGACTTGATTTTATTCTTTCACCAAAGACAATTGCTCAGGTTTCTGTTGAAAAGCTTGGCAACGAAACACATACATTTACAAATAAGAATGTAATGGGTTCTCTTACAATCGAAAAGAAACTCACTGGTAATTCAGCAGTTGCTTCTACAGATACAATGTATGGAATCAAGGTAGAGCGAGTTCTTGAGGATGGCACAACAGAAGTTGTTAGTCCAATTGTAGATGGAATAGTTCAAACAAATATCATTTCTTACTACAACGGAAATAGATTACTTGGTGTTGGCTACAGCAATGATGCATTTAATATTTTTGCTGACCAGTCAGTGACAATTATCGATTTGCTTCCAGGCGAATATAGAGTTACAGAGTGCTATGTTTACGACAAGAATGCAAATGGTGAATACGAGAAGGCTGACTTAGAAAGATACGAAACTACAATGTACCAGGTTGTAGACGGAGCTGAGACAGCACTTTCTCTTACAGGAAGATCTACAACAGTCAATGTAGAGAGTGGAGAAGATTATCAAGTAAAGATTGTTAATGAACTTAAGCAATCTTATGAATTCAAGATAATCAAGAGAAATGCTAATACATATGAGACTCTTGCTGGAGCACAGTTTGAGTTGAGAAACGAAGATGATACATTCACTGTATTTTACGGTGTGACAAATAGCGAAGGTGAAATCCTTTGGTTTAACAGTCTCTGGGAAGTAGAAAATCCAGATGCTGCAAATTCAAAGCCTCAGACAGTCAAGGATGGCACATACATCCTTAGAGAGACAAAGGCACCAAAGAGCTTCGCGCTTAGCACCGAAGAGTGGATTGTCAAATATGAAAAGTATGAGGGCGTATCTGTAAAGATTAGGTCTTCAAACAAGGTAGTACACGCTACCGTAAACAATGCAGGCAGCATCAAAACATACGAATACAGTTTCTTTGATGTTGTTGCATATACTCTACCTGAGACAGGTGGACGGGGAGTCTATGTATATACAATCGGCGGAGTTCTGTTAATGATGGGGGCGGCGCTGTTGTTATATAGATCAAAGAAAAACAATAAAACAACAAATAAAAAAGGAGAGAAAAAATGAAAAGAATCAGAAAAATCGTTGCTCTTGCGCTTGCAATGGTAATGATGATGGCGATGAGCATTACTGCTTTTGCCGCAGAGAACAAGACAGAGTCAACAGTAAAGATTACAAACATCTCTACTAGAGAAGCTTCAGAGGTAAAACTTTACAAATTAGCTTCTGTTGATTTCACAAACAACACAGTAACAATTGACAACACATGGGCTGGAGATGCTTACAAGGCTGATACAACAGACTTTACAGCTCTCAAGACAAAGTTTGAGGCTGCAAAGGCAAATCTTTCAGCTGAGTACACAGCTACAACATCAGCAGATGGAAAAGTAGAGTTCAATGTTGCTCCTGGTGTTTACTATGCAGCTATCTCAGGCTCACTTGTTGAGTACAATGCAATGGTTGTCAAGGCTTATGATGTTACATCAGAAGGTCGTTATGAGGGAAACACAGTAGAAATCGTAGCTAAGGGTTCTACAACAAACACAGAGAAGACAGCTGATAAGGGATTCGTTGAGGCTGGTGAGGAAGTAAACTTCACAATCAACACAAACATCCCATACGAGGCAGAGACATTCGTAGTATTTGATCAGCCAACAAACCTTACACTTAAGACAGCAACAGTTGAAATCGCTGGTGCTCCTACATTTACAGTAGAATTTACTGAAGTTACAGCAGATTCTCTTTACAAGATTGATCTTACAGATTACCTTCAGTACAAGAATGCAGGTGTAAAGATTACATATGTTGGTGTAGTTGGAAAGAACATTGACGAAGTTGAGGATGGTTATGGATTTAAGAACGCTGCTTACTCACAGGTAAATGGCGAGGATTCAACTCCAACACCTCCAGTAACCGGTTACACAGGTACAATCGTAATCGAAAAGAAGGGTTCAAACAACGAGGCAGTAGTAGGTGCTACATTCGAAGTTAAGGATTCAGAGGGTAACTTAGTTCCAGTTTCTCAGAGAGCAGATGGCGTTTATGTTTATGATGTAAACGGTACAGCAGTTGTAACATCTGATGAAGATGGTATGGCAGTAGTAACAGGTCTTGGCGTTGGTGATTACACAGTAAACGAGAAGACTGCTCCACAGGGATACACAGTTGATACTACAGTTTACACAGCTAAGATTACTGATACATCAGCAAATAATAAGAACTGCTATGTAGAACTTACAATCGTGGATCCAGATCTTATCCAGCTTCCATTCACAGGTGGTATGGGTACAACAATCTTTACAGTACTTGGTGTAGCTATCATGGCTATCGCAGCAGCACTTTTCTTTGCAACAAAGAGAAAGGCTTCTAAGTAATTAGAATTGATATTTAATCTAACTGGTACTTAGATATAAATATAATTGGTGCAACCCTGGCGTATGCCAGGGTGTACAGCACCAAGGAGAGGACAGCAATAATGAAGGCATTTTTTCTAAAATACTATAAGACAATAGCCATCGGCGCTCTCATGCTTGCTGGTTTGTCCTTGTTGGTGTACCCACTTGTTGCCAACACATGGAACAATCACGTTCAATCCACAATAGTTAAGGATTATGAGGCAACAGTTGAGGCAGCTATCCAGGAAGGAACTCTTGATGTACAAGCAGAGCTTGATAAAGCAACTGTATACAACGAAGAATTACTTCCAAGTATCTTGCCAGATTCCTTTGCAGAAGCAGAGGCCAATGGCGTAGATAGCAATTACATGAGCATTTTAAATGCAAATGATGATGGAGTTATGGGATACATTCAGATACCTAGTATCAATGTAAAGCTTCCTATTTTCCATACAACAAATGATGATGTACTTCAAATCGGTGTAGGACATCTTGAGGGAAGTTCACTTCCAATAGGTGGACCTAACACACATTCAGTACTTAGTGCCCACAGAGGTTTGCCAAGCGCAACACTTTTTACAGACCTTGATAAGGTGGAGGTTGGTGAGGATTTCTTCATTATCATCATGGATGAGTACTATGCATACGAGGTCGATCGTATTGATGTGGTTGAGCCTGATGATACAAGCTTGCTTGCAGTTCAGCCTGGCAAGGATTTATGTACACTTATCACATGTACGCCATATGGAGTAAACACTCAAAGACTTATGGTTACAGGACACAGAGTAGAGTACACACCAACACTTCTTGCAGATGCTAAGACTCCTACATTTGGAGCAGTAAGTCTTCATACTAATTATCTTTTATGGGTAATCGTAGGACTTGCAATCGTAGGTGCATTTATACTTTTACTTTATTTGTATGACAGAAAGCGCACGAAAAAGGAACAAGCGTGAAACAGAAATTAGTTAGGTTTTTAGTAATTTTATTATTCATAGTTGGAGCTGGTTTTTTAGCTTATCCAACCATTTCAAATGAATGGAACAACTATGTACAGAGCACGGTAATCCGTCAGTATGAGGATTCTCTCAGTGAGATGACAGAGGAAGATTATTCCGCTTACTGGGAAGCTGCTAGGGCATTTAATGCAAATATTACTGAAAACGCCATTGGTACAGATGCATTTGGTGCAGCAGCTGATGGAAATGCAGTTACACCAACTGAAGAGTTTTTGAATTCTCAGTACTATTCAGTTTTAAATATTAATGGCGATGGAGTTATGGGCTATTTGTCCATTCCAAAGATAAAAGTAAAGTTGTCCATTATGCATGGTACTTTTGATGAGTACATACAGAAGGCAGTTGGACATATGAATGGAACAGCACTTCCTATTGGAGGTGAGAGTACACATTCAGTTATTGTTGGTCATAGAGGTTTGCCAAGTGCAGAGCTTTTTACCAATATTGACCAGCTTCAGGTTGGAGACAAGTTTTACATCCATGTTTTAGATGAGACGCTTGCCTATCAGGTAGACGAGATTTCGGATGCTATACCAGCGGAGGATATTAATACTCTTGCTGAAGCAATGAAAGTAGAGCCTGGCAAAGATTACGTTACTTTGTTTACATGTACACCATACGGTGTTAACACTCACAGACTTTTAGTGAGAGGCACAAGAGTTGAGTACCTAGGAGAGGATGAACCTCCAAAGGGTGCCGAGGCCGTTGTAGAAACTGTTAAGAATTATTATGTGATTATCGGTATAGCTGGTTTAATCGTAGCAATTATTCTTATTCTTATAATTCGAAAGTTATTCAAAAAGAGTAATAAGAAAGCTGAAGGGAGAGCTCAGTGAAAAATTTAGGGTTTAGTAGGAAAAAACTTATAGCGATCGCTGCAACAGTAGTTACGCTTGCGGCTTCATTTGGAGCCTACAGTGTAAATGCTGCTGGTCATATTGATTTGACTGCAGATGTAAATATTTCTGCTGCTATTGGAGCGGGAGATGCTTCTCAGTTTGCCACAAGCTATGAGGGTGAGATAGTCATTGATTTATACAAGATAGCAGAGCTTGATGAAAGCGGTAATATCAAGGGGCTGACTCCTGACTTTGCAAACAGCAAAGCAGACCTTTCGGTTTTAACAAATAAGACTTCAGAAGACGAAGTTAAGACTGAGATAGTAGAAAAGGTAAAGCCAATTGCCCAGTCAGATGCAGTTGAGCCTACTGATACAATTACAGCTACTAAGACAAAGGACGGTCTTACAAATGCTACTGCGAAAATTTCAAATGGCGCAGGTATTTATCTTTTTGTTCCACATGACTGTTCAGATAATGATTTTAACTATACATTTACATCATACATCTTATACGCTCCAACAAGTGATTATATAACCCTTGGTTCAGGCAGTGATGAGTGGAAGTATGATGCAAGTTTTTTACTTAAGTCAGAGGCTAAGCCTAAGTACGGCAAGGTAATTATTACTAAGAATCTTAAGACATTTAATGATTCTCTTGGAACAGCAAGCTTCATATTTGATGTAGAGGCAACAAGAGATTCAAAGACTGTTTTCAGCAATGTTTACACACTTACATTTGATAAAAATGACAATTATGTAGACGGAGCTTTTACAAAATCAATCACTATTGACAGTGTTCCAGCAGGAACAACAATTACTGTTACAGAGGTATATTCAGGGGCTAGCTACCAGATAGATGTTGAGGAGAACAAGACTCAGATAATTGAGGATTTAAAGGCTGGTGAGACAGGCACTGTAGAATTTACAAATGATTACGATGAGCATCTTGATGAAGGTGGAATTAGCGTAGTAAATACATTTGAAAAAGTAGAGACCACAACTGATGGACTTGAAACTGTAAATTATAAGTATACAGGAAACAATATAGAGGGAGGCAATTAAAGTATGAAGTTTAAAAAGTATCTTATGATTGCCGCAGCTCTAGCCCTAGTGAGTTTGGCGTCAGTCAAAACTACAATGGCATATTTTACAGACACTAAGGAGGCAACTGGTGGAGTGACACTTTCTCTTGGTGATTCAAGGCTTACTCCACATGAGACAGTTGACGGTCTGGTTAAGCATATTACGGTTGAAAACACAGGCAACTATGATGTGTTTATCAGAGTAAAGGCTGTATATGGAAGCAATTATGATGCATCTGTTGTTGATAAGACATCAGCTGGTTGGGAGCTTAAGGACGACGGCTACTACTATTACAAGGATGTAGTTAAAGCTCACGAGACTGCACCAGAGTTACAGCTTCAGATTAAGGTTAAGGATAATACAGCTGTAGAAAATAGCTTTAATGTGGTAATCATTCAGGAAGCTACACTTGCTATTTATGATGGCGATAATGTATCGGCTGATTGGACCAAGACAGTTATGAGCCGCAGCGACTATGATGCAAAGTTTTCTAATCAGGGTAATGAACCAGCAGCTCAGCAAAATCAGTCTACTGATACAGATAACGGACAAGGGGAGGGTGATAACTAATGAAAAAGATAGTAAAGAATCCTCTTGTAATACTTGCAGTTGGTATGCTTGTTGTTGCAGCAAGCTCTGTGGGAGCCACAAGAGCGGCAATTACATATTCAAGCCAATCTGAGCAGGTTGATTTTTCAACAGCCAAGCTTCAGGTAGAGCTTCAGGAAAAGCAGGGAGATGATTATGCTGCAGTTAATTCTGCGGATTCCCTTACATTTCCATCTATTGCTGAGGCAATGAAGACTAATGATTCGGATAAGTCTAATGACATTCCTTTTACAGTTGGTAAGAAATACGATGAAAATGTGAGAGTGGTCAATACTTCTGAAGGTGGCTATGACGAGTATGTGAGAGTATATGTATATAAATACTGGCAGGATGGAAAAAATAAAGATACATTCCTTGATCCTGAACTCATAAACTTAGAGGTAGCCGATGGTTGGTATGAAGATAAGACAGAAGAGACCCTAGAGCGCAAAGTTTATTATTTAGCTAAGCCTCTTGCTTATAATGAGTCTCATGACCTTATTAAATCAGTCACAATCGGCAACGAGGTCCTTACTTACGTAAAGACAGTTGATGGTGACAAGACAGGTGTTGTTGTTGACGAGTACAAGTACAACGGCAAGACATTTTATGTAGAAATTATGGTAGATGCAGTCCAGACACACAATGCTGAGGATGCAATACTTGGAGCGTGGGGTGTTCATGTAGAAGTTGATGATAATGGCGTTATTACTTCAATTAATGGAGCAGCAGTTAACTAATAGGAGAGAATAATGAAAAAGTTACATTTGAATATAGTTCTTGCTCTCATGGTGATGACCGCAGGCTTCGCTTTTGCAGGAACGACAGCACATGCAGAGACACTTAAAATTGAACCATGGGATGTTACTTATACAGGTTCAGCAATGAAATCTAATTATGACCCAGAAAAGGCAGTTATCAAGGATACTATGCCAGGGGATACAATCGAATACACTGTAAACTATATTAACGGTTCAAAATCAGATGCTACATTTTATATGAGTGCAGATGTTATTAAGACTTTGGAAGAGGGGTCTATAGCAACAGGTGGATCTTATACATACAAGATTACTTGTTCTGAAATGGAGGAGCCACTATTTGACAGTGAGACAATCGGTGGTGATGAGAATGCTTCAGAAGTTGTAGGTCTTAATCAGGTTAATGGCAGCGAGGGCTCTTATTTTTCCCTTGGTTCATTAGAAGTTGGTAAATCAGGTCAGGTGACAGTTACAGTTACTCTTGATGGTAACTCACAGACCAATAATTATATGTCTACACTTGCTGAGCTTGAGATTAAATTTGGCGCAGAACCAACTGACTCAGCTCGCGAAGGTGATACAGAAGAACGTCACAACACAGTGGTAAAGAGGGTTGTTAATACTCTTGATGGTGGTACAGAAGTGGTAGTTATCGAGGATGATTCTATCCCTCTTGATGGCGGCAATCCACTTACTGGCGATTCACTTTTCCCACTTGTAATGTGTGGAATCGCTCTTTTTGCAGGTCTTTTGATGATTTTATGGTATTTCATCATTACAAGAGACAAGAAAGAAGAGGAGGTGGCCTAGATGAAAAAAGCAAAGAAATTACTTGGCCTCATCCTTACATTTGTCTTTGTACTTACTCTTGCAAATCTTAACCCTAATATAGCAAAGGCTGAAAGCTATACATACGAGGTTAAAATTTTAATAGGCAACAATGAGGATGCCTCATTTATTAGCGAGGGTGTTGATTCTCTTAAAGCTAAATACGGTGACGAGTGTGTATCTGTAAAAGATGATGTGCTTACTATCAAAGAGCTTGAATATGGCGATGAAATAGATATTCGAGTAGATCAGTTGATTCAGATTAGTCCAAATGCTGAGACAGGAAATACAAAATATTATCTTAGCGGACTTAGAGTTTCTGGTGGAGATACAATTGTTACACAGGCAACAAAAGATGCAGATGGTAACAGAGCAGTGACTTTAAATGGAACTGTTGAGGGTGATGAGGATTACGTTGTAGCTTATGGCGTAGGTTCTACCATTCCTTATACAGTCAGATACGTGGATGCTGATGGTAATGCACTTGCTCCAGATGATATTTACTGGGGTACACCAGGTGAGATTGTTTTAGTTCCAGCAAGACATATCGATAATTATTATCCAGATGCACTTTATCGCACAACATCTGCAGGTCTTAAAGAGAATACAGTATTTACATTCCAGTATACTAAGTACGATGGCAAGGTTAGATACATTGACGAAACGACCTACTCATCAGAGACAGTCTATGGTGAGCCAGTTTACGAGTATCAGTATGTAAACCGTGGCACTAGAACAGTAGATGGTGGAAGAAATACCCGTCCAGCTGCTGGTGGCAATGGTGCAGCAAATGCAGATGCAAACGCCGGGGAAGATAATGCTGAAGCTGGTGATGGAAATGATGGTGCTGATGAGACCACTATCGAGGATGAGCAGACACCACTTGATGTAATCGACATCGACGATCCAGATACAGCAAAGCACGGCGAGACTGCAAAAGATAATTTCAGACGCAATATGATTATTGGAATCTTAATTGCTATTATCGCAGTAGTTATAATCCTTATCGCACTACTTGTTGCAAACAAAAAGCGTAAGGCTGTAATTGCCAAGTCAGTGAAGAAAGAGGATACAAAAGAATAATTTGTAATTCATGGCGCCCAACTTCGGTTGGGCGCTTTTTTGTAGGAATGGCCCTAGGGGACGGGGTTAGTGGGCCATTTTAAGACTTTTCAGAAAATGGCCCACTAACCCCGTCCCCTAGGGCCATTTTTGTGCTATAATTGGCCTATGGAGAAAATATTAAGAGTAATAGGGAAGATATTATTAATAATGGTGATTGTGGCATTTGTGCCTATAGTGTTTCCTAAGTTGCTAGGATACCAGAGCTACAATGTCATATCAGGGTCGATGGAGCCGACTATTCCGGTTGGGTCCATAGTTTATGTTAAGCCGGTGGATTTTTCTGAAATCTCAGAGGGAGATATTATTTCATTTGAGGCAGGTGCCAGCGTAGTCACTCATAGAGTGGAGTCTATCGACGAGAGCCAGATGCTCATTACTACAAAGGGTGATGCCAATGAAACCGCTGATTTCACACCAGTGGCTTATACCAATGTATTAGGAAAGGCAGAGAAATATTTTCCTATAATGGGAAATGTGGCCGCATTTTTATCGGAGCCAGTAGGAAAGATAGTAGCCATTGTTATGGTGCTTGTTGGGGCTATATTATCTAGCGTGGGAGAGAAATCAAAAAAGAAAAAGGCAGATGAGGATGAGCCTGAAAAGAAAAAGAAATCAGGTCTAAATCCCAAAATTATTTTGTTTACAGGACTTGTAATTGTATTTGGTTCTGTTGCTGGTTTCCTTTTTATTTACATGGGATATCAGAAGTCTAATGATTTATATAACAATTTAAATGAAAAATATGTAAATTTATCCGAGACTAATCAGCAATGGTATGATATGATGGATGTCGATGTTTCGTCGCTTCAGGCGATTAATCCTGATGTAATAGGCTGGCTATATGTTGAGGGAACAGATATAAGCTATCCTATATTATATTCAGGGGATGATGACAAATATTTGCGTATGACTATGGATGGTGAGAGTGCTACGGCAGGTAGTATTTTCCTGGAGGGATATAATCTCCCTAGTTTCGCTGACAGTCATAATGTACTATATGGCCACAACATGAGAAATCTTTCAATGTTTGGCAGCTTGAAGTTCTATAAAACAGATGATAACTATCTGCAGGAGCATAAGTATTTCCAGATTATCACTGCAGATAAAAAGTATAGATATGAGATATTCTCATATTTTGATACGGATGCCGCTTCTTGGGTATATGGTGTGCCTTACTCGGATTCCGATGAGTTTGGTGATTATATCAGTGAGCTATTAAATCATTCGTATAAAGATATTGAAATAGGAAAGGGCCTAACTTCTAAAGATAAGGTAACCACACTTTCTACTTGTTCAACATCGGGGAGGAGATTCACAGTGCATGGCTACCTTTGTGAGACCTATTGATTATCTAAAATAGACATATAGGGACAGGGTAACATTGGTTACTTTGTCCCCTTTTTTTTACCTTAAAAGAGCGTTATATTAAATAATGAAAACAGTGAAAAAGGTGTGTTACATAATTATTTGGCAAAAACGTCCATTATTTGGCAAGAACAGTTACGAAAAGCTCTTTTAAAATAAAATCAACGTGATACAATAACTCATACATTGAGGTTAGATTTAATTTTTTGTATAAACGAGAGAGGTTATACATTATGTCAAAGAAAAAAGTTGAAAATTTATTAAAAGGAGTTGCCATTACAGGTGCAACAGTTGGAGGTGCTTCTGTATTCGGGGACGCAAATTTAGCATATGCTGCCGAGCTTGGAGAGGAGCAGGCGGCCGCCAATGCTGGAGGGGTAATCACAGTAGAGGTTACTCAAGAGCAGGCGAGAGAAGTTGTTGAAACTACTGTCGAGAGCGTTCAGGAGGAGACAACCCAAGAGACTGTGGTTGAGGAGACGGCTACGGAACTTGAAGAGGTTGACCTAACAGCTCAGGCGACAGCGGTAAATGCCGAGGGGGAAAACGTAGAAGCTCAAGGAACAATGGGGGATGATGTTTCTTCAGAAGTAATAGCTCAATCTGAAGCAGCTAGCACTTCTTTTTCTACAGAAGAGTCACAGATTTCTTCGACATCAAATTCAGCAGCCGAATCATTAACATCAGAAAACGAGTCAATCGCTAGTACATCAGAGTCAGCAGCAGAGTCTTTAGCATCAGAGAACGAGTCTCTTGCCAGCACATCAGAGTCAGCAGCAGAGTCTTTAACATCTGAGAATGAGTCACTTGCTAGCACATCAGAGTCAGCATCTGAAAAAATGAATTCTGAGAGCGAGAGTCTTTCTGAGGCTATGTCTGAGGCAGAGTCTTCATATGATTCAGCTTCAACTTCTTTCTCGGAAGGTGCAGAAGATGATTATCTTGAAAATCTTATTAAGGAAATTGAGGAAGCAAGAGCTGAGCTTGAGGCAGTACAGAGAAGAGCTATAAGAAATGGTCAGTATCTTAACCATGATGATAGATCAAATAACTACTATGGTTATGGTGATAAGCTTGCGAACCTTCTTATTCAGTACTCTTTCTATCAGGAAGGTTATGTTGGAGAAATCCTTTATAGTGATTGGGATTTCAGCAACTACAATACTAACGGTGTAAAGGTTACATATATCGATGCAGCAGGCGAGACAAAGTATGCGTATTTTGATTATGTAACAGTAGATAAAGATGGAAATGCATTAGTTCCTGGATTCTATGATAGCCCATCTCAGGGTAAAGAGCATGATAATCCAAATGTAGTATCTGGAATCATGGTTGTTAAGAAGACAAACCAGTATACAGATGCTAATGGCAATGTGCTCACATGGAAGTATGAAACAGAGACAGCTGCTGATGGTACTGAGTCAACAGTATGTCGTTACTATGTAAATGGCCAGCAAATAGCTGACGATGTAAAGGTTACAATCAAGGAAGATGATTCGTTTACTCTTTCTTGGAATTCATATAATGGAACTACAAAAAATGTTGTAGCTCAGAATAATAATCCATGGTCAAATATTTATTATTCAGAAGATGGACAGGTTATCTATCATGATTTAGGTAGCTATACATCTGCAGATAATATTTGGAATGGACAGCTTTCAGGTGTTTGCAGAAACTCTGCAGACAATACCCTTGGTGTAGTCGTTTCTAATTCACAGGGCGTTGGAACATACTCAACACTTACAGATGGTAATGGAAATACAGTTTCTTACAACAATCAGAGAATCAAGATTGGTGGTAAGACTTATTTCTATAGAAATTCTAGAATTGTTAACAATGGAAATGGCACATATACATTTACAGCTACTATAGATGATCATGGTGCAAGTAATTGGACACAGACTGTTACTTTATATACATCAGCTAGCTCAACAAGCTACAGTGTTAATTTTAAGGATAGCTTTGTAGCAAAAGCTAAGGAAGACACAGACGTATACTTCAATAATGCTGGTCAGGCAAAAGACGGCAATTTTGGAGTTAAGGGCTATACATATTTCTCAATCAATGATTTTGATAAGGGAAAAGATGATTACGCTCATGAGAGAAGTGAGTTTACTTCGGTTTCAGATTCTGTAAGTGAGACAGTATCTGAAGTTTCTTCTGAGTCTGATTCTTGGACAGAGTCAATCAGCGAGAGCGCAAAGGCATCTGAGAGTTCATCAGCTTCAAGAAGTGAGTCAATGTCTGAAAGTGCATCTGCATCTAATCAGTCATCTCAGTCAAGAAGTGAATCATTATCAGAGAGTGCATCTGCTTCAGCTCAGACTTCTGAGTCACGTAGCCAGTCATTATCAGAGAGCGCTAAGGCATCTGAAAGCGCATCTCTTTCAAGATCTGAGTCAGTGAGTGCTTCTAATTCAGCAAGCGCGTCAATGAGCCAGAGTATAAGCGAGTCACTTAGCGCAAGCCTTTCACAGTACATCAGTGAGAGTATTTCAGCAAGCCAGAGTGCATCATTATCTGCAAGCACAAGCGCAAGTATCTCAGCAAGTGAATCTGCATCAACAAGTGCAAGTACATCAGCAAGCACAAGCGCGTCAACAAGTGCAAGTACTTCAGCATCAGAGAGTGCATCTACATCAGCTAGCACTTCTGCTTCAACTAGTGCATCAGAGAGCCAGTCTGCAAGTACAAGTGCCTCAACAAGCGCAAGTACTTCAGCAAGTGAATCTGCATCAACATCAGCTTCACTAAGCAACAGTGCATCAGCTTCTGAGTCAACATCAGCAAGCCAGAGCAGCTCAGCGTCAGCAAGTGAGTCAGCAAGCACAAGTGCATCGACAAGCGCAAGCACATCAGCAAGCACAAGTGCGTCAACAAGTGCAAGCACATCGGCAAGCGAAAGTGCATCAACAAGTGCAAGCACATCAGCAAGCGAGAGTGCCTCAACATCAGCTTCTGAGTCAACTTCAGCAAGCCAGAGCAGCTCAGCAAGCACAAGTGCATCAACAAGTGCAAGTACATCAGCAAGCGAGAGTGCATCGACAAGTGCAAGTACATCAGCAAGTGAATCTGCATCAACATCAGCTTCACTAAGCAACAGTACATCAGCTTCTGAGTCAACATCAGCAAGCACAAGCGCATCGACAAGTGCAAGTACAGCGGCAAGCGAGAGTGCATCGACAAGCACAAGTACTTCAGCGAGCGAGAGTGCGTCGACAAGTGCAAGCACATCTGCAAGCACAAGTGCATCAATAAGTGCCAGCACTTCAGCAAGTACAAGTGCATCAACAAGCGCAAGCACTTCAGCAAGCCAGAGCAGCTCAGCAAGCACAAGTGCATCAACAAGTGCAAGTACTTCAGCAAGTGAGAGCGCATCAACATCAGCAAGTTTATCAGAGTCAGCAAGTATCTCTGAGAGCATAAGAGAGTCAGAGTCAGCAAGTGCCTATGCAAGAATAAGTGAACTTGAGAGCCAGAGTGTTTCAATGAGCATCAGCTTATCTGAATCAGCTAGTGCAAGCGAAAGTGCATCTACATCAGCTAGCACTTCAGCTTCAACTAGTGCATCAGAGAGCCAGTCAGCAAGCACAAGCGCTTCAACAAGTGCAAGCACATCAGCTAGTGAATCTGCATCAACAAGCGCAAGTACTTCAGCATCAGCAAGTGAGTCAGCAAGCACAAGTGCTTCAACAAGTGCAAGCACTTCAGCAAGTACAAGTGCATCAACAAGCGCAAGCACTTCAGCAAGTGAGTCAGCAAGCACAAGCGCATCAACAAGCGCAAGTACATCAGCATCAGAGAGTGCATCAACAAGTGCAAGTACTTCAGCGAGCGAGAGCGCATCAACATCAGCAAGTTTATCAGAGTCAGCAAGTATCTCTGAGAGCATAAGAGAGTCAGAGTCAGCAAGTGCCTCTGCAAGAATAAGTGAACTTGAGAGCCAGAGTGTTTCAATGAGCATAAGCTTATCTGAATCAGCTAG
>NZ_FMUY01000036.1:0-2465 GCF_900101325.1 Pseudobutyrivibrio sp. AR14 | reverse complement strand
GGAGCATTAGGTGCCGGAGTAACTGGATTTACAATGGAATATGTGGATGAGGTATACATAAATCCAGCTCTTCGTGCTAATATCTTAAATGATGAAGCTGCATATAATATTGACTATAAGCAAGTATTAATCAACTCGGGAATAGCAGGAGCCTTCACTGCAGGAGCTTATTATATGCAAGCTGCAGCAGCATCTCGTAATACAGCAAAGGTTATGGCTAATGAGAATGTGAAAATAGATGCTATCGATAGTCCAAAGGCAGTTGTTGAAGAGGTCGGAGTAGAAGGCGGAAAGGAAATTGGCTGGGATATGCCAGAAGGTGGAGGTACAATAAATGGGCGAGAGTATTCGCAACATGCATTAGAGAGGATGGCTCCGGATACGCCAGCGATAAGAGCAGAGCTGAGTAGAAGAGCCGAAATACTTGCAGAGAAAAAAGGTTTAGAAGTAGGAACTCTTGAATATTATAAATTTTGCGAAAAATATGTGGATCCAAGAAATATACCCCCATCTGTTATAGAGGATGCAATTTTAAATGCATCCCCTAAAATTGGGAGGACAGAAGGGACATTTGTTTATCAAACGGCAGATGTTACTGTAATAGTTAATGAAACGGGTAAAGTTATAACAGTAATTCCAAGGTAAGGAGACTAATATATGTATATAAGATATGATGATATGGATATGATTGAATTCTTCGAAAATGAACCTATAACTATTGGTGAAGAAGGAGAGGGGATGCTAATTTATACACTAAAAGATGGCACATCTTTAGGGTTGACATTAACGGTGGATGCATATGCTAAAACTATAGATATTGGTATTGCATACAATAAGGATATTATTTTTTCGGGAGAATTTGAAAATATAATCGAAATAAAGAAAAGCGAGAATGATCTTGTTCTGTGTAAAGAAGGTGGAAGCCGTATATTATTAAAAAAATATCCATGTTTGGGCGCGATTATAGAAAAAGAATAATATTGAATAGTTGATGGAAGATATTATACGGACGAATTGAACATAATAATAAACAATAAAGAGTCTGCAGGAGAGCTCGGAAGATTAGTGCTTGAAGATGTGGCTAATGAGGGGCTGAACAATAATCTTTCAAATATTTATAGAAATACATCGGTTGAAGTTAGAAATGTTATAGAGCAACATGGGATGACAGTCGATGAGTTTGTTGAATTTCTTGATAGTCAAAGAGTGCTAACTAATGCAGAAGCTACTTTGGTAAAAGTGGTTAGGGATGAAATTGGACTTCCGCCTGAAGGTGTTTCTGGAATAGGTGTGAATGAGAACTCGGTAATTGATGTTGATGCTTATACTGTAAAGGATACTGTGAAAGCAGAATGGATATTATTAGGAGGAATATAGAGTGAGTGAATATGCGATTTACAATAATAGATGATTTAGGGCTGTATACAATGATGGTAAAGTATTTTTGACTAGTAAAAAAGAAGAAGAAGGGTTTGAATTACATTCGTTTATATCTGGATTTGAGACAATTAATACATATGAAAAAACTGTAAGTGAAAAAGAGGTGGATGCAGTCTTTGATGAGGAGATTTTTATTAGATATTTATTAAATGATTATTGTTTATTTTACTCACCTAGATACGAAGATTTTATAAAAGATAATTCAATAAGAATCTTAACAACAAATTCTGAATTGGCACATACATATAATTTTAATCGTAGTGAACCAGGAGTATATTATAAAGATATATTAATACATGAGATTGATTGCATAATCCTAAAACGAGTGCCAATAGGTTCTCATACACAAATAAGTTTATGTAGGGATGAAATAATAGTAAAAGATGATGTGAAAGATTATTTGTATGGATTACATGAGGAATGGAAAAGATGACAGAAAAAGCAGAAGCTATTAAGATTAGTCTTTGATGAAGGAGAAACGATTGGAGACTACAAAAACACATATTCAAATTTGGATATGATTGAGTGTTTGATGTTGTTGGATTATGTTACTACCGAGTTTATTCCTTCTGCTGCTCAACAAAATAAAGTACAGGATGTTGAATATTTCAAATCTGTAGAGTTGATATTGCAAGAAGTTGTCTGGAAAAAAATAAAAAAAGAGAAACATTTATATACAGCAATAGAGGCAGATGGCAAGATAATGATTAAGAACAATTGCATGTATGTTTTTATTACAAGTATGTATGAAAAAATGTGAATATTTAAGGCGATACAAAAATGACATTAATTGAATTGCAAAAAAGACTATCAACGGAAAATCATATTATTGGTAGCTTGCAGGTTGAGTGTGGAAAAATGACAGAGGTTCCTGACATTATTGGTATTTATGAGGAGAATGGTATATTTTATGTATATGATACGAATGAGAGAGGTGGTGTTGTTATTCTCGATGAAGGAGCGGAAGAAGAGATGACAGAGGCGCTTTATAGAAGGGTTTTAAAAGTAGAAAAGCGTTATTTAAA
>NZ_FMUY01000006.1:0-224722 GCF_900101325.1 Pseudobutyrivibrio sp. AR14 | reverse complement strand
ACCCGTCCGCCACTCAGTCAATAATCCGTCACCCCGAAGGGATCGTAGAAAATTGCTTCGTTCGACTTGCATGTGTTAAGCACGCCGCCAGCGTTCATCCTGAGCCAGGATCAAACTCTCATGTTAAAAAGTTTAATTCCGAATCAGTATAAAACTGACTTGTTTACTAATAAAGGTTTTGTTTCGTCTTAGAAACTAAATGAATTTCAAGGATACATGTTTTAAAAACTTGTATTAATTCAAGGTTTGTTTCACTGTTCAGTTATCAATCTTCGCTTTGTTGTTGCCCTCAGCAGCAACTCGTTTATACTATCATGTCGCCAGCTGTTTGTCAACAACTTTTTTGATTTATTTTTCAAAATCTTTTTCTCAGAAAACTCAGTGTTTTCTAAGTGTGTACCGCTCTCAGCGGAACGAATAGTATAATATCATCTGCCAACCTTATAGTCAACACCTTTTTTTAAAAAAATTAATGTCTTTATATTCCGATAATTCTTTCAATTAGGTTATTTGTATAGATATAGTAAAGCATTTGATTTTCCTTGGCGTAAGTTATTATAAATTGGCCAAAAAAGGATGTTGGAAAACAATCAGCTAGATACATTGCAAACCATGTAACTAGCATACCTTCTACTGCTCCAGCTATAATTCCAAGAAGTCTATTCACATCCCTAATGCCAGGAACAAATCCAACAGCTCTTAATAATCTATCTATTATATAGATAATAATTATTCCAACAGCAATAAGAATAATATTTGATATTCCATTAATAGCTGCATCAGATAGCTCTTTAGCTATTGCTTTTATGATATTGTCGATAGAGTTCTCTATACTAGTCTCTATATCATCTTTTACAAACTCTGGAACAATTGAAAGGACAGCATCTCTACCGGAACCCACTTCCTCTGCTTCAGAACTATCGTATTTGGTGTGCAAATGACCATCTATGGCATTCTCTACACGTGTCGGTATTTCTGTATGGAGCTTTATGTAATCTGCCACATATACTTTTCCATAGTTTACAAAGAGGAGAAGGAATATCCAAGCAACTAGGCTATATATAATCCTTATCATGCCTCTTTGGGCACCTCGAACTATAAAAAAGACCATCAACACTATAAAAATTACAAGTAAAATATTAATATCCATTATTCACCCTTTTCTTCGTGCTATTTAATACATATCTGCTCAGTTTTGTTTTCTTCTATTAAATAGTATCTTTTAGAAGTTGAGCCTGGAATGATATTATATACAACCTCATCAAATTTATAGTTGAACTTTGCTATGCCTTGAAGGTTATATATAGTAATTTCATTTTCATTTCTAATGAATATCTCATTATTATCCATTATCTGAACACTTTCATAGCTACCGTCAATTTCCTTTGACATCCATCTAAATCCATAAAGATTATAAACGTTTAATTTATTGACAACCTCACCGTCTTCTTTTGCAGTCTCACTTATATATCCGAAATGGGTATCATTATAGAAGATACTCTTCATTTCTCCATTTACAGATATCTCCTTTGCTACAGTAGCTCTGAGATTGTTATTGAACAAAATAATCTTAGAATCGGAAAAAGCTATAGCTTTATCATTTTTTACATAATCAACCTTAGGAATTATAGAGCCTAAATATGTATAAGAAGCAACAATATTATCCTGCTCTTCTTTTCCCTCCTTTGTAAAATCATAGAACACAAGCTCTGAAGAAAGTTCTCCTGAATTTACATTTACAATAGAAAGTAAAAGTCTTGTGGCATCTGAAGAAAGTGCCATTGACACTGGAAATCCCTTGTTCTCAGGATGGATTTCACCTGAGGCAAGGAGTGTGCCATCCTTACCATACAACTGAATATAACTAACGCTATTCTCCTGTAAAAGGAGAGCCACTGTACCTTGACTAGCCACCTTGGCCTCAAGAACAGGTGTGGTTGTTGTGATTGACTTTACAAATCCTTTTGAGGAAAAGAGATCTACTTCACTTCCTTTTTTATCGTAGACTACAATGTAGTCCTGGCATACATCCATATTTGGATTAACCATATCGTAAGTATAGTTCCAAATCAAAGAGCCGTCATAGGTAGTGCAAGATACACCATCTGGACTGTATTTCAGTAAGTTACCTTTATAGTCACAGTATGTACTTTCCGCTGACTCATTTCTCTCATAGGTCTTTTCAACTTGATAGTCGCTGTATGTTGTGAATATTTTTATTACCATCAAGGAAATTGCTACTATGATAATAAGGAGAATTAGGAAAATCCATCTCTTCTTTGGAGGTTCATAATTTTCATCAATCTCACGGAGGGGCTTTTCCTCAACCTCAACTTCCTCTTCTTCAGTTTTCTCCGGTAATTTTATTATTTTAAACTCTTCCATTTATACTTCCTATATATAATAAATGGGCTGATTTCACAGCCCACTTAATTAATAAACAAATATTGCTACTTGATATGGTGCCACTTTAAAGGCTACTGAGTAATCCCTACCATCACATTCCTCCTTTTTTGGAGTGAGGGTTTCTGGTATCAGACTGCCTTCTCCACCATAAGCTTCAAGCTGGCTATCTAATAGAAGCTTAAGCTTTTTGCTGGTAGGAACTCCCACCTTGTAATCATCATATCTCATTGGAGTCATATTGATTACAAATAATATGCTATTTTTCCCATTTTTGGCCTTGCGGATAAAGCTAAATATGCTTCTATAGCTATCATTTGCATTAACCCATTCAAAACCAGCCCAAGACACATCCTGCTCATACATAGCTGGATATGATTTGTAAATATGAAGTAAATCCTTGAACATCCTAGATACATGTCTATGATTTGGATTGTCAAGAACGTACCAGTCTAATTCTCTAGCTTCGCTCCACTCTGTCCCCTGGGCAAAATCCTGTCCCATAAATAGGAGCTTTTTGCCAGGATGACCCATCATAAATGCATAACCTGCCATAAGATTTCTGTATTTATCAACTTCTAATCCTGGCATCTTAGCAAGCATGGAGCCCTTGAGATGAACAACTTCATCATGACTCAAAACAAGAATATATCGTTCTGCCTCGTTATAGCTCATGGCAAAAGTCATCTTGTTGTGATTGTCTTTTCTAAAATATGGGTCTAGCTTCATATAATCTATGAAATCATGCATCCAACCCATGTTCCATTTGTATGAAAAATTAAGACCACCATCTTCCACATCGCCTGTAATCTTAGGCCATGCCGTAGATTCCTCGGCAATCATCACTGTTCCTGGATATCTGCCGCGGATAAGAGTGTTAATATGCTTGAAAAACTCAATGGCTTCAAGATTTTCATTGCCGCCATGTTCATTAGGAATCCACTGACCTGGCTTCTTGCCATAGTCGAGATATAGCATGGATGCAACTGCGTCAACTCTAAGTCCATCAATATGATAAACGTCTACCCACTGTAGTGCGCTACCGATAAGGAAATTCTTAACCTCAGCCTTGCCATAATTGAATATTTTGGTTCCCCAGTCTGGATGCTCTCCCTTTCTTGGGTCTGGATATTCATATAGAGGACCTCCGTCGAAATCCGCAAGCCCATGAGCATCCTTCGGAAAATGAGCTGGTACCCAATCAAGAATAACTCCTATTCCATTCTTATGTAGATAGTTGACTAAATACATAAAATCATCTGGAGTGCCATATCTCGATGTAGGTGCATAGTAGCCTGTGACCTGATATCCCCAAGATCCATCGAAAGGATACTCTGAGATTCCCATAAGCTCAACATGGGTATATCCCATGTCTAAAACATATTCTGTCAGGCTGTGAGCAAATTCTTTGTAACTGTAAAATCCATCATTTTCTGGTCTTGGATGTCTCTTCCATGAGCCTGGGTGAACTTCGTATATGGACATTGGCTTCTCCCAAAAGTTGGAATTAGCCTTTCTCTGTCTCATCCATGATGAATCAGTCCATTTAAATTTGGTATTGTCGTAAATGATAGATGCTGTACCTGGTCTAAGTTCAGCATAGGTAGCATAAGGGTCTGCCTTATAGAGCTTTCTTCCATCTGATGTGGTGATAAGGTACTTGTAAAGCTGGCCTTCCTTTGCTTCAGGAATAAATGCCTCAAATATTCCCTGGCTCTCAGGCTCAACTCGCTGCATATAATTTCTAGTCTCATCCCAGTTGTTAAACTCACCTATGACCGCTACCGATGTAGCGTTTGGAGCCCATACGTCAAAGTAAAAGCCTGTCTGCTTACCTTGCTTAGCCTTATGAGCACCCATCTTCTTATAGATGTCATAGTGTGTTCCTTGCCCAAATAAATACCCGTCTAAATCAGTGAAGTAACTCATTCTAAAATCCCCTTATTTTCTCCCGCTAATTAAAATGTGTTATCTATCAAAATCTTTCTCTTTTAAGATTATGTTGCCATTCTTGTCGTATTTAGGCTTGTTGAAGAATCCGCCCCTAGTAGATTTATCAATAGCCTCATCCATAATCTCTGCAACCTCCTTGATAGTAGTTGCATGATCATAACGACCGATAAGATTGATTCGATTGTATAGAGCTAAAACACCCATGTCATCAATGGTACAGCCAGCTTCCATTGCGTATGTTTTAGCAAATGAAACAAGTTCATCAATTGAAAATACTGGTATAACAACTTTCTCTGTGAATCGCTTAGCAAAGGAACCATCTCTCAGTAATGCTTTCTCGATTCCCTTTTTGTTATCCTCAATAATTATAATTGTGCCTGAGTTATCCTGCTCCATTAAAAGAGATAGAGTAACGGCTGTCTCCTTTGAGATGCCACCGGCTGCCTCAATAATAAGACATCCTCCCTGAATCTTTGAATAAAGCTTCTGTATATCCTTTTCGTTTAGCTTTTCGCCGGAAATCTTGCCGATACCACCCTTTGGATATCCAGTCTTTTTCTCAAGAACCTTTATGATACTAGTGGCCATCTGTGTCTTTCCAGATCCTGGCTCACCGATAATAACTATACTTCCACCCTTGGAACCGGCCTGCGCTAAATGAGCAGCTGCGCCAGTGATAGCCTGAGCTATGCTCTTTTTCATGCCTGTTATTGGTAAGAAATATGAGAATATTGCTAAATCTTCATCTTCAAGCTCGAAGCCTGATGCATTGGCAGCGGTGTTGGCAGTGTCTGCGACCTGAGCTGGTGAAACAACTGGTGCCACTGGAGCAATTGGCTCATCCAAAGTAACCTGTGTTACTTCTGGAAGAGGGTCTGCCATTACTGACTGTGGAAGAGGTATTGGCTCTGGAGCAAATACTGGCTCACTCTGAATAGGCTCAACACCTGTATCCTCTAATATATCCTGAGGAAGTTCTATTGGTGGAAGCTCGATATCTGAAATATTAATATCAGGTACGCTATCCTCTGGTATTTCTTCTTCCTCATCTTCATCAAAGAATTCCTGATCTTCCTGGCTAACTACGTCTAGGTCTATCTCTTCTGTGAGAGGCTCTTCCGGCTCGTCATATGCTTCTGTAAGAGGTTCATCAAATTCCTCTTCTATTTCATCTGGCATCTTTATTTCAGGTAGCTTAATCTCTGGTAAAATAATATCTTCATCAACTGGTTCTGGAACCTGAGCGCTAATCTGCTCATTTCCTAATGTAAGTCTATCAATCTCCTTCTGTAGGAAATCGTTAACATCAGCAATCATTTGGGAAGCTTCTTTTAGGTCCACTTCGTCTATCTCCTCGGTATCTTCTAGTGTAGGTGGCTGCCAACTAGCCTTATCTAATGCCTCTGCAGCATGTAATACTGGATCTGCCACTGCAGAAACCGCACCTGGTATCGCCGCCGCACCAGCCGGATTAATCACAGGAATATCTAGAGAGCCCTCTTCTAATCCCTCGATGTTGAGCTTAGGGATAGTAAAGCTCTTAGGTTCTGTTTCCTCTGCTTCATCTGGATCTTCTGCATTTTGGAAATCATCAAGCTCCTGGTCCTCATCCTGATTTAAAATTGGCCAAGGCTTAATTTCCGGAGTATCTTCAGAGTTCTCCTCAGACTCCTCCTCGATAATATCATCTGTTATTTCCTCAGTAAGTTCTTCTGTAGAATTCTCAGATAATTTAAGATCTGTGTCTGTATTATCATCCTGTTCGGATAAGTATTCTTCTTTTAAAAGTTCTGCAGAAGTCATGCCGGCATCAAGTTTTGACATAACGCCCTCAAGACGATTAAGCACATTGTTTGCTTCTCTAAGGGCTCTAGCTCTAGCATTCTCTAGCTCCTTAGTCTTCGCATCTTCCATGGCCGCTTCTGCTGCACGCTTTGTCTTTTCCCACTCAGCAAGAACGTCCTCTATGGTCATCTGACCCTCTACCTGGGCCTCTTCATCCTCAGCCTCATCAGGAAGTAAAAGACTTATCTGACCATCATTACCCTCTTTAAGATATTCATTGAAGGTATCATTTATTGAGAACTCGTCCTCATCTTCTAGAGCATCTTCAAGCTCTCCCTTAACCTGTAAATAAGGAATCTCCTCAACAAGATTCTTAATGGCGCCAATATTCTCAGATACTTCGCCCGTATCTGTAGCCTTCATTATCTCGTCGATATTCTTCTTAATCTCGGCCTGAAGATTAATAGTATCAAATCTCTCCGGTCCCTCTGGCAATTCAATTGCTGGCATCTGAGGAAGCACTTCGCTTGGATTGATATTGCTGTATGGATGAATCTCAGCCAATCCATCCTTTTTCTGCTGGAAGCTACGATATTTGTCCTCCTGTGCCTTATCAAGTGGCTGGTAAAGCATCTTTAATTCAAGGGCCCGCTCAACTACAGGACCGTCTCCGAACCAAAGAATGATTTCGTCGCAAAGTCCTATGCATTTTTCCGCCTGATTGGTCTTGTGATAAAGATAAGCAAGCTCATAAGCCCATTCCTCAATGAAATCACTTTCCTTGAGCTGCTCAAGAATCTTGATTAAAGTGGCATTGTCCGCCCCTTTAGCAATACTAATATTGTATTTCAGGATATATTTTAGACTATCATGAGGTGCAATTTGAACAAACTCATTGTAGTATTCCTGAGCCATCTCGATATCCTTAAGCTTGATGGAAATCATACACAGCTTATAGATAATCATTCGACCAATTGGAGAACGCTCATGTGCCAGGAACAATAACTCCCTGGCTTCTTCGATTTTACCTGCTGCCTCGTAGCACTCGCTACCAGCAATCAAATCGTTGATATTATGTACCTTTCTCCAATTTACTGACTCAGCTACAGACATGGCGTCAGCGAATTTATTTTGTGAGATGAGATCTTTCATCTCGTCAATCCTATTTTTGTACTCTAATTTTTCCACAGTATTATTCTCCAAAAACACATACTTATGGGTTTTAGAATGCAAAATTTGATATGCATTCCTCGCATCCTATAGTTATTAAAATACTAACATACCTTAAAGTTAAAATCAAAAAAACCGAGGCCAAAAAACCTCGGTTTAATAATTATTTAATAATTATTTATTTTTCTTTATAAGCCTTGAAAACAATGACTTTTTCTTGCTTTTTGTTTTTTCACTTTCGTGCTCAATTAATTCATTGGTCTCTAGGTCAATATGGTCAAGCAAAAGATAGTCTTCTGTGTTAGTTGACAATTGTCTTCTTGCCACCAAGTAACTAGCAAATCTTCCACCAATGTAGTAGATTACCGCTACAATTGGAACAGCCACAACCATTCCCCAGACACCATAGAATCCAGCGCCTGTAACAACAGCAAATACAACCCAGAATGAAGATACTCCAGTGGAATCACCTAAAATCTTTGGTCCAATTAAGTTACCATCAATCTGCTGTAATACAAGAACAAATATCAGGAAGTAAATTCCTTTCATTGGCTCTGTAAGGAAAATAATTGCAACAGTTGGAACCGCTCCAATATATGGGCCAAATACTGGTACAAAATTGGTCACACCAACAATTGTAGATACTAGTACAGGATATGGCATATCCATGATTAAGCATCCAAAATAGCAAATAAAGCCAATAATCACAGAATCAAGTATCTTTCCAATAATGAATCCATAGAAAATCTCTGCTGACTTTCTTGTAATCTCAAGGATTATGTTGGAATACTTTGGAGCAAAAATACCACATATAAGCTTCTTAGCCTGAGCCTTAAATGTCTCTTTTGAAATAAGGACATATACAGACACAAACATACCTATGATGATACCTATTACAAATCTACCTACAGAAATAACACTTGAAGTGATTGTAGATACCATGAAGCTCTTATCCCAATCTACGTACTGGTTTAAAAGTTTAAGTCCCTGATCTACAATATCTCCAATATTATTGTCCTTAGCCTTCATAAGGACATCCTTATAATTGCCTTTTGTAATCTGGTTACACCAGTCAAGGACTGCTGCTATCTGATCTTCTATATTGTTAGCAAGATAAATTATTGTGCTAATCAGGTTAGGAACAATAGCTCTAATGATAAATACTGCTATTCCACAAAGTACGATTAAGGACAAAACAGTGGAAAGTGTACGATTAGCCTTTTGAGCTGTAGCCTTTGTCTTAATAATTTTATTAAAGATTTTCTCGAATCTCTTCTCAAAAAATACCATAAATGGATTCATGAGAAAGGCCATGACAAAACCTATAAAAATCGGCTGAAATACTGTAGATACATGATCCCATGCTGCTGCAACACTTCTAGAATTTCGCAGCATGAAATAAAAAGCTACCACCACGCAAGCAGCTATCACATTGCCTATCAGTTTCTTTCTTCTATATTTGTCCTGTTCGTAATTATCCCCTGACATACAATGCCTCCTAAATTACCTTCTGTTGTAGTTGATTAAGCATCCCTTGAGAATAATCTCACGCTCATCATCTGTAAGCTCTCCGAGAGTCATCTCAAATTCCTTTAATCCCTCATCCTTAACAACGTAAGCCTTGATTGTATCTGCCTTATTAATAACAGCATCCTTGATTCCAGGGATGAATAGATAATCTAAGTTCTTGAATGGAAGCTCTCCTTCTGGAATAACAAATGGAAGCATACCCCAGTTAATAAGGTTAGAGCGATATCTCTTTGTAGCATATTCATTAGCAATATTTGCCCAACCGCCAAGTACCTTCTGACAAGATGCTGCCTGCTCTCTAGCTGAACCATCACCTGGCTTAACTGCAAAGATAGTTGAACCTACACCGAAATTGTCATGATTAACATCTGGGTAAGTTTCCTTTACCTTGTGAACAATTGCCTTAAGCTCTGGAACTGCCTCACCAGCACACTCTCCAGCCTCTAATGCCTTCTGAGCCTTCTGGATATTCTTAGCACGTCCAACATACTCTGGATCCTTACGTGAAAGAGTAAACTCAGCAAGGCCAAGTGGATTTGAACGATATGATGATGTCTCACCTGATGGAATAAGCTCATCAGTTGTTGTAACTGGGTCATGAATCTCAGAAACAACCTGAAGGAATAAATTCTCTGGAAGAGCGCTCATCTTTGGCCAATCTTTAATGTTTGGACCAAAGTGAATCTCTGTCTCAGGCTCAGCTATGCCGTGTGAATCAAATACACGGTTTGCGTAAATTCTGCCATCAAAGTGATATTTTGGCTTTGTATAATCTACATCGATTTCTGTTGCTGCTGTAAGGTAACCCTTATTAGCTGCTGTAGCTGCAATAGAGCGAGCATCCATAAGTGCAACTGATGCAATCTGACCATTCTGAAGCTTAGAACCCTCGCGGTTAGGGAAGTTTCTAGTAGAATGACGGATTGAGAAACCATTGTTAGATGGTGTGTCACCAGCACCAAAACAAGGACCACAGAATGCAGTCTTAACAATAGCACCTGTCTCCATAAGAGTTGCAACAGCACCGTTTTTAACAAGCTCCATGTAAATAGGAGTAGAAGCTGGGTATACAGAGAGAGTAAACTCATCTGGTCCAATGCTTGCGCCACGAAGAATATCTGCTGCATCACAGATGTTCTCGTAACCACCACCAGCACAACCAGCGATGATACCCTGATCTACGTATAACTTACCATTTCTAACCTTATCCTTGAGAGAGAACTCTACCTGACCGTCAAGAGAAACCTTTGCTCTCTTCTCGCAGTCATCAAGGATATCCATAAGATTTGCGTTTAATTCATCAATTGTGTATGTGTTGCTTGGGTGGAATGGCATAGCGATCATTGGCTTAATCTCATCAAGATTAATCTCAATCATGCCATCATAGTAAGCAACCTGGCCAGGATTAAGCTCCTTGTACTCTTCCTTACGACCATGAATCTCGTAGAACTCTTCAGTCTTCTTGTCTGTAGTCCAAATTGAGCTAAGGCAAGTAGTCTCTGTAGTCATAACATCCACGCCAATTCTAAAGTCCATAGAAAGGTTGGCAACACCAGGGCCTACGAACTCCATTACCTTATTCTTAACGTAACCCTTATCGAATACTTCGCCGATGATAGCAAGGGCAACGTCCTGAGGACCAACACCCTTTCTAGGGGTACCTGTCATATATACAGCAATAACGCCTGGCATAGCGATATCGTATGTCTGATTAAGAAGCTGCTTAACAAGCTCTGGGCCACCTTCGCCCATTGCCATTGTACCAAGTGCACCATATCTAGTATGAGAATCTGAACCGAGAAGCATCTTACCGCCTCCAGCCATCATCTCACGTGCAAACTGGTGAATAACAGCCTGATGTGGTGGAACATAGATTCCGCCGTATTTCTTAGCACAAGTAAGACCAAACATGTGGTCATCCTCGTTGATAGTACCGCCTACTGCACAAAGAGAGTTGTGGCAGTTTGTAAGGCAATATGGAATAGGGAACTTCTCAAGGCCTGAAGCTCTTGCTGTCTGGATAATTCCTACATAGGTAATATCATGGCTGACTAACTTGTCAAACTTAATCTGTAAGTGATCCATGTTGCCTGATGTGTTGTGATCCGAAAGAATCGAATAGGCCATAGTCTGTCCATGTGCCTCGTCCTTTGTGACCTTGCGTCCAGTAGCGTGCTCGATTGCAGCGGCTGCCTCATGACTATCCTCAATTATCTGGGTGCCATTAATTAGGTATACTCCGTTGTTGTAAAGCTTCATTCCTTTATTCTCCTTTTTACTTCTTTAATCCAAAAAGGCTACCAAAGCCCTTTTTACCATTTTTCTTGCTGTCTTCCTCTGACTCTTCCTGCTGCCATTTAAAATATTCAGCATCTAAATCATCTGAGGAAATACCTGCCTCCTCTGTTTCTGCTGCAGGCTCATCTAAATCGTCATATTCTAGACCAGCTCTAGCAAAATAATCCTTATCGATACGAATCTCTGGAGCTGCATACTTAGGAGCTGAATCAAATCCTTCTTCGCCTCCCTCATTCTTTTCCTTGAGAAGACGCATATTCTCCTCATCGATAAGTCTCAAATACTTCTGTGTATCTATCAAATCATTGAGATGGCTCTTAAGCTCTAACTGATTAGTCTTAATTGCTCTGTTCTCTTCTTTTATCTTTTTAATGGCTTCCTCGTAAACCTTCGCAACAGATTCCTGGGACTCCTTAACAATGTTTTGAATGCTCTCTAGAGCATTGTCTGTATACATAAGGGATGCGGCATATATGTCCTCTGCCTTTCTGGTGGCATCAAATACAATGTCATCGCCTTGCTTTTGCATTTCACGATTAGCTTTGTCGCGGCTCTTAACAGTGAGTTCATGCTCTTCCATCATATCGTACATGCACTCATTAAGTTCTTTCAAAAGATCCATCATGGCATTCTTGTCCACAATGACATTTTTTGTGCTTCCCTCATATGGCTGTGCCTTTGAAAATAGCACATGCATTTCTCTTAAAACTCGTTCTGTTCTGTCCTGTGCTCCCATATTTTCACCTATACATATAAAAATACCGAGCTGCCGAACCAGATACCATTTGGTAGCCACCCTAAAGAAACTCCCTCCAGGTAACCCCTCGTCAGATGAACGGTCCTACTTAGTGCTGCTGCATTCCTGCCCTGACACGATTCGTAGGTGCCCATTACGAGGGACCCAAAGATCATAGCAACTCTAGGGTAGCCGCCAAGTGATATCTAATTCGAGCAAATCGCTCGGAGCCCTTATTTTATGATAACTAAGGGCTTTTTGTCAACAAAATCCTACCGTTACTTTAATTGACTCTTTCGCTGTCTTAGTTCTTCAAAAAAGCTAGTCATCATCATCTTGCATTCTTCGCCTAAAACACCTGACTCAACCTCACATTGATGATTAAACTGTTTCATCTGTAAGACATTTATAATAGAACCAGCACATCCAGCTTTTGGATTCATGGCTCCAATTACTACCTTGGGTATACGAGCCTGCACTATGGCACCAGCACACATCTGGCAAGGCTCAAGTGTAACATAAAGGGTGCAATCCTCAAGTCTCCAATCTCCTGTCTTCTTGCATGCCTTTGAAATGGCAGCAATCTCTGCATGAGCAAGTACGCTTTTATCGGTGTTTCTGCGGTTGTATCCACGGGCAATTATTTTACCATCCTGAACAATCACGCATCCTATTGGGACTTCATCAATGTCATAGGCTTTCTTAGCCTGCTTGAGCGCCTGTTTCATATAACGCTCTTCTTCTGACATCATGGATTTTCACCTCCTATTTTGCTATACTTTTACTTGGAAATTATGCTTAATTTCTTAAAATTTAGCTATTCTATGTTAACACTTTTACCAATAAAAGGGAATGACTTATGCTTATACTAGGCTTACAGAAAACAACGCTTTTAGATTATCCTGGAAAAATTGCTAGCACTATTTTCACAGGTGGTTGCAATTTTAGATGTCCATATTGTCACAACAGAGACCTTGTTATGCCACCTTCGGATGTGCAGGCATATTCCACTGATGAAATATTTGAACACCTTAAGGCAAAGTCAAAAGTTTTGGACGGTGTTTGCATCACAGGCGGCGAGCCAACTCTACACAAGGATCTTCCCGATTTTATTAAGCAGATAAAGGATATGGGACTTTTGGTTAAACTAGATACCAATGGAACCAATCCTGATATGGTTAATTATCTTATTAATGCAGGCTTAATCGACTATGTTGCCATGGATATTAAGCATTCCAAAGAAAAATACAACACAATTGCCTGCATGAAAAATTTTGATATTTCTCCAATAGAGGACACAGTTTCTCTTTTAATTAGTGGTAAAATGGACTACGAATTTAGGACCACAATCATGCGGGAGTGCCATGATATTTCTGACATGGAATCTATTGGTAGATGGCTTTCAGGGGCAAAAGCTTATTATTTGCAAAGCTATCGAGAATCAGAACAGGTTATTAATCCTATATTCAGTCCTCATTCAGTAGAGACTCTTCAGGAGTTTGTAAATCTACTTCGCCCTTATATACCAAACACTAGTATTAGAGGCGTCGATTAATAATTTTTTGGGGGATAGTATGAAAATTGAGGTTACTACAGACAGGCTGGTTTTAAAAGTTCTTAACTATGATTCTGCTCAGAAGGTTTTAGACTTCTATTTGCGTAACGGTAGTGTTTTCGAGAAATATGAACCTGTGATGGGAGAGGACTTTTATACTCTTTCACACCAGCGTAAGTTACTGGATTTTGAATACAAAAATATCATTAAGGGCATAATGGTTCGCTACTGGATTTTTGAAAAGGATGATCCAAACAGAATCATTGGCACTGTAAGTTATCGAAATATTGTAAGACCTATTTATGAAAGCTGTACTATCGGCTACAAAATGGATCAGGAATTTTTAAATAAAGGCTATTGCACAGAGGCTATACGTGCCACCCTTCCTGTAATTGCAAGGGATTATGGGGTGCATCGCTTTGAAGCCTTGATTTTACCTGACAATAAACCAAGTATTCATATGGTTGAAAAAATAGGTTTTAAATACGAGGGATTGCTTAGAGATAAAATCAATATTAATGGAAAGAGACTTGACCATTGTATGTACGCATATTTAGCTAATAATTAATTTAAGCTAGGGGGGGCTTGAGTATGAGAGATATAGGGTGGATTAAAGAATCAGTGTTTTACCATATTTATCCGCTTGGCGCGTTTGATTGCCCAAGGGAGAATAGGGGAGAGGAGACTGCCGGTCACAGAATTCTTACTTTGATTGACTGGATTCCTCATTTAACAGATATGGGCGTTAATGCTTTATATCTTGGACCTATTATGGAATCATCCACACACGGATATGATACAGTGGATTATTACAAGATTGATTCTAGACTTGGGGACAATAATGACTTTAAAAAGGTGGTAGAAGCTTGCCACAAAAATGGAATTAGAGTGGTTCTTGACGGCGTGTTTAATCACGTTGGCAGGGGCCATTTTGCTTTTTTAGATGTTCTTAAAAATAGAGAAAACTCACCTTATAGGGAGTGGATTTCCGGGCTTAATTTCGGTGGAAACAACTGGCACAATGATGGTCTATCTTATGAGTGCTGGGCTAGGGCAGAAGAGTTGGTAAAGCTTAATCACTGGTGCGAAGCTGTTGATAAACACATCCTCGATGCCATTGGTATGTGGATAGATGAGTTTGATATTGATGGTCTCAGACTTGATGCAGCTGACTGTATAGAAAGAGGCTTCTTTAAGCGTCTGAAAAATTTTACTGAGCAAAAGAAATCCAGTTTCTGGCTCATGGGCGAGATAATTCATGGTGATTACAATATCTATGTAAATGAGGAAATGCTGGATGCTGTAACTAATTACGAATGCTGGAAGGGCATCTATTCTAGCCACAATGACCACAATTATTTCGAGATAAACTATGCCATGAAGAGGCAGTGGGGACAAGGCGGTCTATATTCCGGCAAATATCTTTATAATTTCATCGACAACCACGATGTTAATCGTATTGCCACTCTTTTGACAGATGAGGCTAATATTTATCCTGCTTACTCACTGTTATTTACTATGCCAGGTATTCCATCTATTTATTATGGCAGTGAGTGGGGTATTAAAGGGGATAAAAAAAGCGGGGATGGAGACTATGCTCTCAGGCCCGCTATAGATATTAAAACTATGAAGAATCCAGACTTAATTGATCATATCAAAACTCTGATTGATTTGAGAAAAAATCTGGAGCCACTTAAAACCGGTCTCTATGAAGAGGTGCAGGTAAGAAATGAAACCCTTGTTTTTGCCCGCGTTTTGAATGATGATTTTGTAATTGTTGCTCTAAATAATACTGCAGATACAAAACATCTGTCCTTTGATTATCGAGGACAGCACTTTGATGTAGAGCTTCCTCCTCACGGTAGCAAACTTTTAAAGTAGAATTCCTGATTTTTCCTTGCTGTGCTCTATTTTTTCATTGAGTATTTTAAATGGATGATAGAGCACAACACCTATAAATACGGCTATCACTACGTAAACAATCAACGTCAACATACATCTTTGGTATGTATTCTCATAAAAACCACCGATACACTCTCGGACTGCATTCATGGAATAGTTAAATGGCATAAATTTATAAAGCACCTGGAACACCTTTGGAAGTACTTCTATAGGGAATGTTCCGCCTGCACCTGCTACCTGAATAACCATCAGGATTACGGAAAGTGCCTCTCCGATGTTTCCAAATGAGTATGCAAATGAATAGAGCAGTAGTGAATATACAAAGGATGTCCATGCACATGCCAACCAAAACAGGAAGTAATGCTGGCATTGTATTCCTACAAACAAAAATGCTCCAAGAACTGTAATTATTGTCTGAATCTGACCTATAATAAATGTTGTAAAGAATCTTCCCACAAAGCACTGCCAATTCTTAACATTTTCCATGCCGCTTGTGTCCTTAACAGCTGTCTTAAGAATTGTGGACATGATTAATGCACCAACCCAAATAGAAAGAACAATATAAAATGGGGCGGTCATAGAACCATTATTTGCTACTGGATAAATGTACTCATCAGAGATATCAACTGGACTGCTGATGAAATCAGATAAAAGTTCTGGGTCCGACTGTAGCAAAGTCATAAACTTTTGGTAGGCCTCATTATCGCTAACGCCCTTTATATCCGTTATGAGATTGGCTAGCTGTTGCTCCATTTCTACAGCTTCATCTCTTGATTTTACAAGTGTTTCCTTTGATTGATTAATCAAATCTGCATAATTCTCCAGATTATCAATAACCAAATCAATACTCTGTGCATTATAATTTAAAAGCTTTTCAAGCTCAGTTATTGTAGCGCTTGCTGAATTAATGGCAGTCTGCTCTAGAGGTGAAATCTTATTTAAATAATCATCTCGTACTGTTTTTGTGTCAGCTAAGACTGTAGCCACATCTTTTGTAAGCTTTTCCTTCGCCTCGTTAAACTCAGCCTCTGTTTTTGCAGAAGCGCTGACAAGATTGTTTAAATCAGTAGTAAGATTGGATACTTCTCCATCTATTTGCGCTATAGTAGCAAGATAGATTTGCTGAGCATCCGCTCCAGGAATAAAGTCCTTGGCATCGACAAGCATTTGATAAAGACCTTTTCCTTCTTCATCTTTCCATGCTTTTTGAATGGAATTGATTTCTGATTGCAACTGAGTTGTATCTATATTGCCAAATGATATGCTGTTTAAGGCATTATTAATAGTGGCTATAGATGCATCCACATTGCTAAACTTACTGTTTATATCTCCAACTTTTTTATCTATTTCATCTTTTAGCTTCTGAATATCTGCCTGGGCTGTTGCCCCAGTATTCTGCGCATTCTCAGCCATCTGGCCTGCAAGAGAGGTAATGGAACCTGCGCTATCTGCCACTGCCTGACCCGCTTCTGTAATGCTATCAGCAGCATCGGATAACGCTATATAAGAATCCAAAATAGCAATCAATCCATTTAAATCCGAATCTAACTGCTCAAGCTTTTCTATTCCCTGACCTGTAATATTTCCTTGCTCATTTAGAGTTGCAAAGTATTCGCTGGCGTTTAATAGCACCTCAGCCATAGTGCCCACAAATGCATGGTCTACTTCTCGCTCAATTGCAGTCTTGACCTTGCCTGTTATCTTAGGGGCAATGGCATTTTTCTTGTCATTTTCATAGTAAGTAATTACAGGATTTTCTATTTCTCCTCCCAAGAAACTTATCATATCGGCGCTAAATTCCTCGTCAATTACAAGGGCAGCATAGTATTTTCCCGAATATACTCCACTTATGGCTTCCTGAGCTGTGTCAGTAAAAACCCAACCAATTGTTGTGTTTTCTTTTAAATTTGAAATGATTATTTCGCCAACATTTAACTCGTAATTTCCAATAACAATGCCCTGGTCTGAAGATGCTACAGCAACCTGAAGATTTTTTGTTGCATCAGGCCCATACGGATCCCAGTTGGAGAGAATATTAAACCAGGCATATAGACATGGAATTACCGTTAGGCCAATGATAACTACCATAGCCACAACATTTACCGATAATCTTTTTATATCTGCGACTATTATCTTGATTACATTAATCATCGTTTTAGCTTCTCCCCCATAGATTTAATCTCATCGATACTCTGAAGGACCTCTTCACCAATAAGGGCTTGTGCCTCTGCCTCTTCCTCCATAATTCCAAGTTCCTTTAGTTGCTCTTGAAGCTTGAAATCCATATATTCTACATAGAGAAGATAGAATGCTATTCCAAAAAGGGATGCAATCCAAAGCACAAGAAACACCAATTTTGAACGATTGCTAATAAAACTAATAGCAAGAAATACAAGTGGCAATAAGATATTTATCTTAAGACCCACCCTTATTTTCTTTTGATTTTTAAGATGTGTCTCCTGTTGCAGTTCTAAGAATTTTTCATATACTATTTGTTCTTTGTTTTTACTCATTTCTTTTCCCTTTTTATAACTCCACCCTCACATCATCTCAGTGTCTTCCATTCTCTCTTCCATGTAATGATTTAGAGATTCAAATGGAACCCTTATTAATAAACCAATTACAAGGGACACTGCTATAAATATACCTAGGCATCCTAAGTATTTAAGGTAATCTAATTCGTACATTCCACATAAACACTCTCGAATTGCGTTGATTGCGTATGGGAAAGGGAAGAAGATATATACTTTTTTGAAGAAGTCAGGTAACAACTCAATTGGATAAGTACCTGAACTTCCGGCAATCTGTATAACTACAATTACTACTGCAAGGGCCTTTCCTGCATCTCCCCAAGTAACTACAATGGAATAAATCAAAATGGTAAAGGTTGTTGCTATTACTGAGGCTGCCAGCATAAAAAGTCCAGGATGAATACACTGTACATGAAGGAGGAAAAGGTCTCCTAGCACAATAATAACCGCTTGAATTTGTCCTAATACCCAGTAAAGGACATATCTTCCGAAATATAATTGTCTTGCAGACGCATCTGGGTATTTGTCTTTATCTGGCTTTATCTTGATGATGGCTGTTAGAATAAGGGCACCAACCCAAAATGCGAGGGTTGAATAGAATGGTGCAACAGCTGAACCATAATTCTCCACAGGATAAACTGCCTCTGTAACCACCTCCACTGGAGTAGAGAAGAACTTGCCGTATACCTCTGGGTCACCGGAGAGGGCGTTTACAAGCACAGATATCTTCTCATTTGATGCAGCGTTTTTAACCTGATCTATTACATCTATTAATCTGCCATTTACGTAGACAATAGCCTCTCTTGTTTTATCAAGACTAGTATTTGCACAGTCAATGGTATTGTCGATTGCGCTGAAAACTACTACTAGATTTCCAAAAGTCTCTCCCACAGAATTAAGTAGGGCATTAGTATTGTTAAGTGTTCCTGTCAAAGATGTAAGACCTTCTGATACTTTATCCCTCAACTGTGTTTTTATGAGATTTTCAAGACCATCGCTATTAGTCTTAATATTTGACACTATTTCTTTTAGCTTCTGTTCTCCAAGTAAAGCCAATTTTTCTGTATCTATACTATTAATTTTATCTAGCTTTTCTTGAATTTTTGATGTATCGATATCCTCGTAATTTACGCTGTTAGTCAATTCAATTAGGTTGTTAATTTCGGAATTTAATGCATTTATCTTTCCGATGATATTCTGGATTTCTGCCTTTTGTGCCTCTACATCTGAAAGCTGAACAATCTTTTGATAAGTGGCTTCATCAATGATACCTACTGAATATAAAAACTGTATCTGCTCTTGGGTAAGTCCTGTAATACCTAGTGCCTCTAGTGTTGCAGATATGCTTTCTAGATTATCTGATAATGTCTGCAAAGGACCTGCCGCTATAGTCAAAGCCGACTGGGCATTATTAAGCTTGCTTAAAATATCGCTTTTAGCCTGCTCAAATACTATATCTCCCAAGTTATTAGGTAAATTTGCGGTAATAAGCTCTATTTCTGCCATCTTCTGAAGGGCCATTTTTATATTGTCAGCAATTACTTTTGCATCATTAGATGCTGCTGCAATATCAAGATACTGATTAATCTCTGACGCCTTTGTGTTGATAAGATTGATAGCACTGTTAATATCATCTGCATAGCTGCTTAAAGTTACATTGGCATTTTGAGAAACAGAAGCGGAACTAGCTACTGCATTGGCTGCTGATTGAGCCTGTTGTTGAATATTATTTGCATCCGTCTTAGCCTGCTGAAGAGCTGCCTGTAGCTGAGCGTCATTATCAATAATCTCTGTAATTGTATTTTGATATCCATTTAAATCATTACTTAGAGACTCTAGCTTTTCGATGGTTTCATCCAAGCCACCTTTTTCTTCTAAATCAGCTGAGACATCAGAAGCACTAGAAAAAACCCTGCTGACAACAACTTCTGTAAAAGCTACATTAATGTTGTTCTGCAAAGATTGAACTACAGTATCTGAAATTTTAGTTGCTACTGGATTTTTCTTTTGATTTTCATAGAAAAGAAGAGTAGGTCGATTAACCTCCTCTGTTAAGACATTATACATGTTGTAAGTGAACTGCTTATCAATTACAACTGCTGCATAGTACTTGCCGCTATACACACCGTTTATTGCCTCGTCTGAAGTCTCTACAAACTGCCAGTCTACGGCTGTATTCTCGTGAAGATTCTCGATAATAGTATCACCTTGATTGTGGTACTCACCCTCATCATCTGTGAATCCTTCATCAAGGGATACTGCTGCAATTTTAAGAGCCCCTGTATTAGCATAAGGGTCCCAGTTAGAATAAATATTAAACCAAGCATATAGTGCAGGAAGAAAACAAATTCCCACCACTATAGTCAATGCAAAAAAGTTCTTTATCAGGCTAATAACATCATTAAAGAATATCTTTTTAACGGTTTTCATACTTTCCCCTACTTTTTAGTATTTCTCTCCGCAGCATCACAGATCTTATAATTGTTACGGCTCTCTTGCTTTACCTCGTAAAGCATCTCATCCGCCAACTGCAAATATGCGAATAGGGTAGTATCACTTTCAGGCGTTCCATAGCAGATGCCTTGAGAAATGGTTACCCTGTCATCGCTAAGGGAGAATCTGTGCTCCCAATTTGCCTTATAGATCATGTTTCTTAGATTATCAACCTTATTCTCCACTTCCTCTTTGGTAAAGCCCTCGTAGATGACCACGAATTCATCTCCACCGTATCTAGCTGTGAATATTCGATCTTCTTTCGATAATTCTAGAAGAGTTGAAGCTATAAATTTAATACAATCATCACCTGCTTGATGACCGTAATTGTCATTGTATTGTTTGAAGTAATCGATATCTAAAATCTCTACGGCTATTGATGAACGATTAATGATGGCTTTTTCAAAAGCTTCCTCACTGTACTCATTCAACTTCAACCTATTATACATCCCTGTAAGAGGGTCTGTCTCTGAACGTTTTTGTAGAAATGTATTCTCTTCCTCTACTTTTCGGTTGATTTGTGTAAGCTCCATATACGAATTGCGCATAACAATCATGTTGCTAACCATCAAACGATTCTCTCGCTCCATAAATTCAGAGAGCTCAAAGTAGAGAACAGATGCAATTTTATATTCCTCAATCTGTCCTACCTTACGGTAGTATCTGATTTTTAGCGTTAAAAGCTTTCTCTCTAGATTTTTAATTGAGGTGTGTTTTGTTAAGTCATCTAAAACAGAGTATGCTTTAAAGAAATCATCATACTTTTCAATAGCCAAAAGCATCTGCAAATAATCGTAAAAATCATCAAATACATCCAAAATAGGCATGCTGGTGCTAGCATTCTCGTTGACCATATTGATCCAGTAGTCTCTGGCATCTGCCTCTCCAATAGCCTGATGAACTCTAGCAAAAAAACAATAAATAACGATTTTGTCCAAATCCTGTAAATATGGCAAAGACTCTGTCTTAAGCTTTTTCTCTATCTCTAGATATTTATCTTCTCTATCTAGCTTAAGATAAGCTCGACCCATTCCAAGCATGATGGCAGTGGCATTTTCGATATAATCATCCACTGAATAATTATCTAGAAGATGTCTATATGCAATTTCAGTGTGGGAAATAGCCTTTTGATATTCCTCTATGTTTAGATAAAGTGAGCCTAGATTCATATGAATCATCCACTCAATGTCAGGGAGAGAGTAGTCCTGACAAATGCTGATTGCTTTTATGAAATAATCAAGGGCAAATGGCGCATTGCCTCTATTAAGAGAAACAATGCCTAGCATGTTATTGGCCATAGCAACATAGCCCCATTCCCTAACATGCTCCATAGGACCCATACATGATAACATCTGAGAATAGAAATTAGAGGCGTCATTCAAGAGATAATAAGTCTCACCTTTTGAAAAAAAGGCGTAGCCTATCAAAGCATCATCTTTAATACTCTTGCCATATGCTAACAACTTATCACAGGCAGATAGTAATGCTGCTGGATCTTTACCTCTATTCTTTTGGATTTCACTTATGAGAAGTTGAACTTCTCTGTTGTAGTTTCGGACATCCATGTCTTCTGCTCTCCAAATGTATAGTTTGATAGCTTATAACTCTTTTAATACGTTCGTTAATTTAGCAAATTCCTCTAACGAAAGTGCCTCCCCTCTGATAGTTGGGCTAAAGCCCGCCTTTTCAATTGCCTCAGCAATCTGTTCCTTTGAATAATGAAGACCGTTGCTGAGACCATTTTGTAGTGTCTTTCTTCGCTGGTTGAATGAAGCTCTAATTATTTGAAACAGTAACTTCTCATCGCATTCAACTGGTGGATTATTGTGACACTTAAGTGTAATAACAGTGCTGGATACCTTTGGCTGTGGCATGAAGCAGCTTGGTGGTACCTCACATACAATCTCTGGCTTGCTGTAATACTGAACTGCAAGAGAAAGCGCTCCATATTCCTTGGAACCAGGACCTTCTTGCATCCTATCTGCCACTTCCTTTTGAATCATAATAGTAATGGATTCAAGTGGAACATGACTTTCAAACAATCCCATTATGATTGGGGTAGTGATGTAGTAAGGCAAATTAGCAACTACCTTTATTGGCTTACCACCATTTTTCTCTAGGGCCAGCTTGTTAATATCTACTTTTAAAATATCCTGATTGATTACCGACCAATTCTTATATGTTGATAAAGTATCATCTAAAATCGGTATCAAGGTCTTATCAATTTCAACAGCAACAACTTCTCTAGCTTCCTCACAAAGACGCTGTGTCATTGTTCCAATTCCAGGGCCAATCTCTAATACAAAGTCATCTTTTGTAATTCCTGCTGCATCGATAATGCTATTTAGAACATTACCATCTATAAGAAAGTTCTGACCATATTTTTTTTGAAAGGAAAATCCGTGTGCTTCAAGGACCGCCTTTGTATATGTTGGATTACTTAAATAAGCCATTCTTAATTCCTTTTACATTTTGAATAAATTCTAAGAGCATTCTCGTAAGTGATTCTTTCCACTTCCTCTACACTTACCCCTTTTAACTGGGCAATTTTTTCTGCTACATATTTTAAATAAATGGATGAATTGCGGCTACCGCGATGTGGCTCCGGTGCCATATAAGGACAATCTGTCTCAAGGACTATATTTTCAAGAGGGATTGCTTCAACGGTCTCAACAAGCTTCTTGCCATTTTTAAATGTGACAACGCCGCCAACACCTATGTACCATCCCATCTTTACATACTCTAATGCTAATTCTTTTGAATAAGAATAGCAATGGACAATACCTTTGACATCTTGTGTATTATAACTCTTAATTGTGTTAAAAGTGTCTTCTGCAGCCTCTCTAGAGTGAATAACTACAGGTAAATTTACCTCTTTTGCAAGATCCATCTGCTTATCAAACCAGATGCGCTGCTTTGCTCGACCCTCAGGGTCCTTGACCCAATAGTAGTCTAAGCCTATTTCTCCAATAGCTACAACCTTTGGATTTGAGGCATTTTCTCTAAGCCACTCCAATACCTCATCAGATGCCTCGTCTATTTCCTCTGGATGAATACCTATTGCTGCATAGACATTGTCATAGGACTCAGCTAGCTTTAGGCTGTCCTTGCATCCTCTGAAGCTAGCTCCCACATTAACAATATTTCCAATATTATTTTCTTTCAATAAATGCGAAAGAAGTTCGACTCTATCCCCGTCGAACTTCTCATCATCATAATGAGCATGTGTCTCAAAAATCATTCATAACCTCAATTTTACACTCGCATGTTACGTTTACAATCCTAACAAATCTCTGCTCCGTTAGGCATGTTGCGCTCTGGTGTCATAAGTGAGAGATTGCCCTCAGCATCCTCTGCGCAAAGAAGCATTCCTTCTGAAAGAACGCCTGCAAGCTTAGCTGGCTTAAGGTTAACAAGAACCATTACCTTTTTGCCTACCATTTCCTCAGGAGAATAGTGTTTGCTAATACCAGAAACAATCTGCTTTGTTGTAGAACCAATCTTAACCTGTGAGCAAAGAAGCTTCTTAGAGCCCTTAACTGCCTCGCAAGATACGATTTTACCTACCTGGAACTGTAACTTCATGAAATCATCAAATGTGATTTCTGGCTTGCCTTCGATATCGATGCCTTCCTCATCATCAGCAACTGCCTCCTCAGGCTGTGCTGGGTGAAGCTCAGCAACCTTTGCCATAACTTCATCAAGATCAAGACGAGCAAAGAGAATCTCTGGAGCATCTGTAACCTTGTTTCCATTTACATAATGACCGAAAGTAGAAAGCTCATCGTAAGGAATCTCCTTAGCACCAATCTGAGCAAGTACTTTCTCTGATGTCTCAGGCATAAATGCCTTAAGAAGAGTAGCACCAATTGAGATACCCTCTACAAGGTTGTAAAGAACTGTTGCAAGTCTGTCCTGCTTAGCCTCGTCCTTTGCAAGTGCCCAAGGCATTGTCTCGTCAATATATTTGTTACATCTCTTGAAGAGATTGAATACTTCTGTAATAGCATCTGCAACACGAAGCTCAGCCATCTTTGACTCAACTGATGCAACAGTGCCAGTAACTACTGCCTTAAGATCTGCATCAACATCCTCGACTACGCCCTTGTCCTCTACAACACCACCAAAATATTTATTGCTCATAGAGATTGTACGGTTTACAAGGTTACCAAGTGTGTTTGCAAGATCAGAATTAACACGCTCAACCATAAGTGGCCATGAGATAGCACCATCATTTTCAAATGGCATCTCGTGAAGAACGAAATATCTAACAGCATCTACGCCAAAGAAATCAACTAATTCATCTGCATAGATAACGTTTCCTTTTGACTTTGACATCTTGTCATCGCCACCATCAGCAGCCTTAGTAAGAAGCCATGGATGACCAAATACCTGCTTTGGAAGTGGAAGATCAAGTGCCATCAAGAAGATTGGCCAATAAATTGTATGGAAGCGGATGATATCCTTTCCAATAAGGTGAAGATCTGCTGGCCATAATGCCTTGAATCTATCAGATGACTCACCGTCGCAATCATAACCAATGCCAGTGATATAGTTTGTAAGGGCATCAAGCCATACGTAAACTACGTGCTTTGGATCAAAATCTACTGGGATTCCCCATGTAAATGATGTACGGCTTACACATAAATCCTGAAGACCTGGAAGAAGGAAGTTGTTCATCATCTCGTTCTTTCTAGATACAGGCTGAATAAACTCAGGATGTGTATTGATGTAATCGATAAGCTTGTCTGCGTACTTGCTCATTTTGAAGAAGTAAGCCTCTTCTTTAGCTGGCTGTACCTCGCGACCGCAGTCTGGGCACTTACCATCTACAAGCTGTGACTCAGTCCAGAAAGACTCACATGGTGTACAGTAAAGTCCCTCGTATGAACTCTTATAAATATCGCCCTTGTCGTAGAGCTTCTTGAAAATCTTTTTAACCTGTCTCTCATGATCCTCATCTGTTGTACGGATGAACTTATCATAAGATGTATTCATTAAATCCCAGATTGACTTAACCTGTCCTGAGACATTATCAACAAATTCCTTTGGTGTAATACCAGCTTCTGCTGCCTTGAGCTCGATTTTCTGACCGTGCTCATCTGTACCTGTCTGGAAAAATACATCATATCCTTCCTGACGACGGAAACGTGCAATCGAATCAGCCAGTACGATTTCGTATGTGTTTCCGATATGTGGCTTACCAGATGTGTAAGCAATAGCTGTAGTAATGTAATAATTGCCTTTGTTACCCATTTTTAAACTCCTAATCTTCAAAATAATCGTCTATTTTTTCCCCACAAGCACTGCAGTACTTGGAGCCGCTTTTGACTAAAGCGCCACACTTAGGACAAGCTGTGCCTCCCTTAAGTGACATGATATCATCATTTAATTCTTTTATTCTAAGGATGACAGCAGTGATTTCTTTCACCTCATCCATGTTTTCATCCTTATGTTCTTCGTAATATTTTTTGCCTAGCTTTTCGTATAGCTTAAGAAGCTCAGCTTCCTTGACCTTTTTGTCATACTGAAGCTTAGTCATATCAGAAGCATTCTGAGCAAACTTACCAATATCGTTAGTAGTATGTGCAATTCTATCTGAAAGATCATCAAATATACCCATTAGACTACCTCCCTTTTTCAAAATTCCCCTTTAAACCTTTTGATTTTAACACAAGTGCCGGTTTTATGCTACACCGCCGTCTCTTATGATGATATAAATTAAATAAGCAACATAAAGAGCCAACATCAAAATACCATGTGGGCGTGTAAGCTTTTTCTTTTTAGCACAAATAATCCATACAATCGCTGAAAATGCAATAAGAATAGATGCATCAATTGCATTTACTGTAAGGTAATTCATAGGAGAGATGGCAGCTGCTGTTCCAAGAATCAGTAATACATTAAATACATTTGAACCAACAACATTTCCTATAGCCATATCAAGCTCATTTTTCTTAGCTGCAACAACTGATGTTACAAGCTCTGGAAGGGATGTGCCAAGGGCCACAATTGTAAGACCAACAAGTGTCTCTGACATGCCAAACTTAAGAGCGAGAGTAGAGCATGAGCTAACAACCCAGTCACCACCGAACTTAATAGCTACAGCGCCACCGATAATATAAACAATACATCTCCATACAGGAATGTCTACTATTTCTGCCTCTTCATCATTTTCTGCTGCTTCCTTGCGAGATTTCTTTGCAGCCTGAAGCATACTGTACATGAAATATACAAAAGCAACTAAAAGAATTATGCCATCAATATGTCCTACTGAATGACCAATAAGTCCCATAGCTACAAGGGCTATCACACATCCTACAGAAAATGGAAAATCCTTTTTTATAGTGTCATCTGCTACATCAAGAGCTGAGAACAAAGCACAGCTACCAAGTACAACCATAAGATTGAAAATATTAGAACCAACAACATTTCCTATGGCAAGCTGATTGCTTCCAGCAAGGGAAGCTGTAACAGATACAGAAAGCTCTGGAAGAGAAGTACCCATGGCTACGATTGTCATACCGATAACAAGAGCTGGCACATGAAGCTTTTTAGCAACTGCAGATGCTCCTTCTACAAAAAAGTCAGCACCCTTAATCAAAAATACAAAACCTGCCAACAGAAGTATCAATGCCCCTGGTATTGTTGAAAAAAATGTAGACATAATATCCTCCTAAAATCCAAGTGTAATCCCCATTGTATGTTCAAGCAAAATCTTAACTCCAAGGAAAATCAAAATCCCTCCACCTACTAGCTGAGCTTTTGCCTTAAACTTACTTCCAAATATATTTCCAACATAAATGCCACCTGTTGATATTACAAATGTAGTAGCACCTATGATTGCTATAGCTCTTATTATATTGAATCCCTCATAGAAGGAAAATGTAATTCCACAAGCAAGAGCATCTATGCTAGTTGCAATTGCAAGTAAGGTAAGCTCCTTTAAATCAAGTGGAGGATCCATTTCTGTAACACTGTCTTTATCCTTCCATTCTCCAATAGCTTCCACTATCATTTTACCGCCAACATAAAGGAGCAAAATAAATGCAACCCAGTGGTCATAAGCAACAATCATCTTTGCAAATGTATTGCCAAGAATAAATCCAAGTAACGGCATCAAGGCCTGAAAGCCTCCGAAGAATAAAGCAATCAAAAAACATTGCTTTTTGTTTACTTTTTTCATGGCAAGTCCTTTGCAAATGGCTACTGCAAAAGCATCCATAGATAATCCAACTCCGAACAAGAAAATATCAAATACTGTCATTTTTTCTCCTTTTACATTCCCTTTCATACTAAAAAAGACCCACGTGCAACCAAAGGTTACACGTGAGTCTCACTATTTAATGATTGCCAGGTTATAAAAACCGAGTCTGTTGACAAGCAACGTATCAAAATACGCTAGCTACTCCCTCACGAGATGTATACAATATACTAAATTATCTCGCAATATGCAATACTAGGATTTAATTGCTCCATCAACAAGACCACCCATAATTTGCTTTTGTGCAAATAAGAACAGAATAATCATTGGGATGATTGCAAGAAATGCTGCTGTAAGTATCAAATCCCACTGTTTTACATAGGAGCCAATAAATGCCTGTACTGCCACAGGAAGTGTTTTTACCTTTCCATTGTGACCAAGCATCAGTGATGGAAGAAGATAATCGTTCCATATCCACATACCATTTAATATTGTCACCGTAACAATCGGCGGCTTCAGCAGTGGAAGAATGATTCTAAAATAAATTCCCTCAGGTGAACAACCATCGATGGAGGCAGCTTCTTCCAGCTCAAATGGAATTGTTTTAATAAATCCATTTAAGATAAAAACTGTCATTGCCCCGCCGAAACCAAGGTAAGCAAATACAATGCCAGGGAAGGATTGAAGCATTGTGATTTCAAGAAATTTTCCTACATCTCTAAATGTAGAAATTAGCGGAAGCATTACAACCTGGAATGGGATAATCATTGATGCAATAAAAACCATGTAAATAAGCGCAGACCATTTTGTTTTGTTTCTACAGATTACCCAAGCTGCCATTCCACCAAACAGTGCAAGTAAAACAAGGGAAAACACTGTTACAATAGCGGATGTTGCAAAAGCTGACCAAAAGCTAAAATTGGTATTATTAATTACCGAGGTCAGGTTGTTTATTAACTTTTCAAATGACATATTTGCAAGGCTTACAGGATTGCTAACTATATCATTTGCATTTCTAAATACATTTATCACTATAAGGAAAAATGGAAATAGAACTAAGATTGCAATGATAATTACAACTATTCTTATTATCAGGTCCAATACTGTTAATTTTTTTACCATTACATCTCCACCTCCCTCTTATTTGATACTCTTACTTGAATTATTGAAACTATTGAAAGAATGATGAAGAATAGCACTGCCTTGGCCTGACCTAGGGCATAGCTATTTTTTGTAATGGCTGTATTGTAAATATTAAGAGCAAGCATCTGTGTTCCATTTGTCAGATACTGTCCCATGAAATTTACTGAGCCTGTTCCATTAGTAAGTGCCATGTTTACATCAAACTGCTTGAATGCAGATTGTAATGTAAGGAATGTACATATAGTTATTGTAGATGCAATCATTGGAAGCTTTATTCTAAAGAATGTCTGCACAGAAGTTGCTCCATCAATTGATGCTGCCTCGATTACATCTGATGGGACAGTAGTAAGTCCCGTAATATAAATCATCATTATGTATCCTGCATATTGCCATATATATACAATGACAATGGCTAAAAATGCTGTGTTATATTTTGAAAGCATTGAGCTATTGTATTCAAATAATTGAAGGGTCCAATTTAAAACAACATTGTTAAACACAAACTGCCAAATATAACCAAGAACAATGCCACCTATTAAATTTGGTATAAAATAAGCGGCTCTAAAAAATCCCACGCCTTTTATTTTGCTGGTGCAAAGTACAGCAAGTGCAAGGCCAATAACATTTACAGCTATCATATTAATCACTACAAAAAGAACTGTTATGATAAGTGACCATAGGAAACTTATCTCTGTAAACATAGCCTTGTAATTATCAAGCCCTACGAATCTTGTTAGCCTAATTCCATTCCAATCTGTTGTAGAGTAAAAAAGTCCTAATCCAAATGGAATGATTACTGTCACAACAAAGCAAAATAAAAGTGGAAATAAGAAAATGAAATTTATAATTCCTTTATGATACTTTTGCGTTGGATAAATATATAATCCCCCCAGAAAAGCTATAACTCCAACTATCAATAGCTCTCCTCTAAATGTATTGTCAGCTCCCATTATGTCCATTATTAGAGCTGAGATAATTCCAAAGCAGCCCGCCGCTAGTAAAACTAATGACAGAGGTTTTTTATTATCTTTATTCATGCCATTATCCCCCACGAAATTCAATATGAGATGGAAAGCCGTTTTCATGCTTTCCATCTCATAGGTTTTATTTACTGAGCATATGCGTTTTCAGTTACCTGCTTGAATGTTTCAATAAATTCATCCTTACTGAGTGTACCTGATGCAAAATCAGCAAACACCTGACCTGTATAGTTCTGTGAATATCCATCTGTCATTTCAAGCCAGTGCCAAGCTGATGTTTTACCTGCCAAAGTATAACTACTGATTGTGCCTGCAAATGGGTCGTTAGCAACAAATTTGCATGACTTGTATGGGCTGATAAATCCAGCTTCCATTACAAGAACTTCCTGTGCTTCTTCGCCTGCCATCCACTGTAAGAATGCCTCAGCCTCAGCTACATTACCATCCTTGTAAACTGCCCACCATGAAGGTGAATTTGTAAGAATAGTATCCATTCCTTCTTCAAATGCATAAGGAATCATTCCACATTCAAAATTGTGAGCTTCTGCATAAGCATCTGCATCATCACCAGTCATTGTTGCGCCAATCCAAGAACCCTGTGTTACGAATGCATATTTTCCTGAAGCAAAATTGAGAATCTGCTGGTCATAAGTACCTGATACTAAAAGTGACTGATCAGAATATTCATTGAAAAGCTCTACCATGTCTGCGAAAGCAGCAAATCTTTCATCATCAATCTTTCCACCGTCACTTAACATATCGATATATGTTCTGTCTTCTCTATCAAGTCCAGAATCAAGATATGTTCCAAAAAGATGATTTCCTGTAGACCAATAGAGATTTACAGGCTCTGCGAAGTAACCAATTACTGCTGTAAGTCCAAGTTCATCCTTCTTTGAGTCGATTGTTTCAAATGCCTGTCTCATTGACTCTGGACCTGTAATAGATGCTGGATCTACCCCTGCTCTAGCTAATATATCTGCATTATAAGCAAGACCAACTGCTTCTGTTGTGTAAGGGAAACCAACTACGCCCTCATCACTTGTAAATGCTGCATCAGTGTCTTGTACCCATTCCTGGTCAGACATATCCTGAAGTAATCCATCCCAGTTATCAAAGTCTGCTGCTCCGCCACATACAAAAATATCTGGCATGTTGTCTGACTGGTAATAAGCTTTTAATTCACCCTGGATATCGATTCCTCCTCCCATAGATTCGATTTCCACATGTACACCAGTCTCTTTTTCATACATCTCGGCAAGCTTCTTTAACTGAGAATCTACCTCGATTTTTCCGTTGACTAATCGGATTGTTTTTCCTGTGTCACCTCCTGCAGTACCGCCTTCAGTTGCCCCTCCGCAACCTACTAAGCTGGCCCCCATTAGTCCAACTAATAACAGTGATAATAATCTCTCTTTCATACCAATACCTCTCCTTCATTTTTTATTTTTAGAGCTTTTGCTCATTGGTACCTATTATTCAATCTCCCAAACTCCTGCAAACCACTGACGAAGAAACATCTCATCTGATAGTTCACTTGACTCGTAATTGCTAATCAGACAGGCCTTTTCTTTTACATCAAGTGGAAGAGTGTAATCAATTATTCTGTCACTTAGATTACATATAACTAAAATCTTTCTATCTCCATAAGTTCTGATGTAAGAAAATACATTTTCATCATCCTTGTCTAAAAGCTCGTAGTCGCCGTAAACAATTACTTCCGACCATTCACTCTTTCTTCGAAGCCCGATTAGTTTCTGGTAAAAATAAAATACTGAGTATTCATCAGCCAACTCGTCTTTGGCATTGATAAAAGTGTAGTTTGGATTAACCTTTATCCAAGGTGTTCCTGTTGTAAATCCTGCTTCATGACTTTTATCCCATTGCATTGGAGTTCTTGCATTATCACGTCCCTTTGCTCTAACTCCTGCCATCAGCTCTTCAGCTGTCATGTATCCGCCGCCTACTAATTCTTTGTATGCATTTAGAATTTCGATATCCCTACAATCGTCTATTGTCCTAAATGGATAATTTGTCATTCCAAGTTCTTCTCCTTGGTAGATATAAGGTGTACCTTTCATCATGTGAAGAACTGTTGCTATACATTTAGCCGATAAAGAAGAATCATCCCCTAGGCGAGATACAATTCTAGGCTGATCGTGATTATCCCAATAAAGTGAATTCCAAGCTTTTCCTTCTAGCTCGTACTGCCATTTGCTCAAATTTTCTTTAAGCTCAGGTAAGTTAAATCTCTTTGTAGTCCACTTGCCGCCATTTTCATAATCTAAGCTAGTGTGCTCAAACTGAAAAACCATGTTAAGCTCTGATCCATCTAGATTTGCATATTTTATTGCTTCATCTATTGTGACTCCCGCGCATTCGCCAACTGTAATCAGGTCATATTTTGAAAGCACTCGCTTTCTCATTTCCTGCAAATAATCATGTACCTTTGGACCATTTGTAGTATTTGACAAGTCTCCATAAAGAGCACCTTTTGACTGGTTTCCATCTGGAAGACCTGGCACCTTTGATATCATGGAAATTACATCCATTCTGAATCCATCGATACCTTTTTTGCACCACCAGTCCATCATGCTAAATACTTCATCCCTGACTTTTTCATTGTCCCAATTCAAATCAGGTTGCTTTTTTGAAAAGCAGTGAAGATAGTACATATTTGTTTTTTCATCATATTCCCAAGCAGAACCGGAGAAACATGAACCCCAATTGTTTGGCTCCTTACCATTTTTTGGTTCTCTCCAGATGTAGTAATCTCTTTTTGGATTATCCTTTGAAGATCTGCTTTCCACAAACCATTTATGTTCATCAGAAGTATGATTAACTACCAAGTCCATTACGATTTTTATTCCATGTTCGTGAGCCTCTTTTAAGAGAGCGACAAAATCTTCCATGGTTCCAAAATCATCCATAATATCCTGATAATCTGATATATCATAACCATTATCATCATTAGGTGACTTGTAAATTGGGCTGAGCCAAATCACATTTATTCCTAGCTTCTGTAAATAATCAAGCTTACTTCTAATACCATTTAAATCACCAACACCATCACCATTAAAATCACAAAATGATCTAGGGTATATTTGGTATATAACACTTTCTTTCCACCAAGCCTTTTCCATTTAGTCCTCCTTTAGTTATACGAATAACCTTGTAAGTAAAAATTAACCCAAGCATTTGCTTGGGTCAAAGGTTATGCACATAACTATTACTATGTGCCATATTTACTTTTTGAATTTTATTAATTATTTACAACGACTTGCATGACTGCCTCACGATGAGTTCAACTGGCAGTTTTATGTTATGTTCCACTGGCTTATTCTTAATCATTCTCATCATGCTATCTACAGCCATCTCTGCTTTCATCTGCACATCCTGCCTGATTGTAGTAAGCTCTGGACTGGATATTTTTGAAAAGAAAATGTCATCATAACCTGCTACAGAAATATCATCTGGAACCTTTTTTCCATGCTCATTCAAATACTTGATTAATCTAAGAGCATAGAAGTCGGAGTTGCAAAATACTGCAGTCTTTTCCATTAGCTTTTGATAAAATCTATCTAGTCCTTCTTGTAATTCTTCGGTTTTTATATTGATGATAAAATGTGAGTCCTCGTCTATATTAATACCATTATCCAAAAACGCTTGCCTAAAACCTCGCCATCTGTGGCGTGTCTCCTCCTCGTCATTATCATCTAGCATTGCTACATTTGTGTGATTGATGGATGCAAAATACTGTCCGATTTTATATCCTCCCAGATAATCATCTATAAATACCTGAACCATCTTATCGTATTCATGTATGAAGGCTGCATCTATAGTGACAATTGGCTTAACGAATTCTCGGCTGATTGCAATCATATTCTCTTTTGTATAATTGCTTAGAATTAATCCATCTAAGTTCCAGCGCAAAGCATCCTTCACAACTTTCTCAGGGGATTGGTCCAGTATGATTAGGATGTATTTATCCCTTTTTCTAAACTCCTTCTCCAAGTAAGAGAAGAGAATACTAAAATAAGGGTCCCCCATAATATCCTTTTTTTCACTGGTATTCATAACAGCTACACCTATCAATCCTGAGCATCTGCTTACAAGATTAATAGCAGATTGATTTGTTATGTACCCCGTTTCTGCTATCTCTGCCTCGATTCGCTCCCGTACTTCCTTAGAGACTTTTTCATGCTTACCATGTATCACGTAAGAAACTGTCGCTGTACTAACCCCACAAGTCTTAGCAATATCTTTTATTCTTACCATAACATTCTCCTCCTTGTTTTTAGTTATACGCATAACTTATTTACCTGTCAATATTTTTATGTTAGCTTTTACTTAGATTTACTGATAGGAGAAAGGTGATATGGAAAAAAAGTGGTGGCATAACAAAGTTGCTTATCAAATCTACCCAAAGAGTTTCTACGATACTAATGGGGATGGTATAGGAGATATAAATGGAGTCATTGAAAAGCTTGATTATTTCAAGGAGCTTGGTATTGACATTCTTTGGCTTTCACCAATTTATTGCTCTCCCTTAGCTGATCAGGGATATGATATTTCGGATTACTATAATATCGATCCTCGATTTGGAACTCTAGAAGATTTAGATAGATTAATCGCAGAGGGCAAAAAGAGAAAAATTGGAATTGTAATGGACCTTGTTGTAAACCATTGCTCCGATGAGCATGAGTGGTTTAAAAAGGCATGTGCTGATCCTGATGGTGAATATGGAAAATATTTTTACATTGAAGATCACAAAGACGGAGAACCTCTTCCTTGTAACTGGCGCAGTTATTTTGGTGGCAGCGTGTGGGAAAAATTACCAGGACATGATGATAAAGTATACCTTCATGTCTTCCATAAAAAGCAGCCTGATTTAAATTGGGAGAATCCAAAGCTTCGTCGAGAAATCTATAAAATGATTAACTGGTGGCTTGATAGGGGAATAGCTGGTTTTAGAATTGATGCCATTATAAATATAAAAAAGAAACTGCCATTTTCAGATTATCCTGCTGACAGGGATGATGGTATGACATCTATGAATAATATGCTGGCAGAGGCTTCTGGAATCGGTGAATTCCTAGATGAGATGGCTACTGAAACATTTAGAAAATATCAGGCTTTCTCTGTGGGAGAGGTGTTCAATGAAAAGGACGAGGAGCTTCCTCTTTTCATTGGTAACGATGGATATTTTTCTACTATGTTTGATTTTTCAGCTGAGCTGATAGAAGAGGAGATGACACCTGATTTATACAAGAACGCCATCTTCAAAGCTCATGAGAGAGTAGAGGGTATTGGTTTTCTTTCAAATATAATTGAAAATCATGATGAACCACGAGGGGTTTCTAGATTTATTCCAAAAGATGCTTTATCTGATGCTACCAAAAAGATGTTGGCTGCAATCTATTTCCTTCTTCCTGGTATTCCTTTTATCTATCAGGGTCAGGAGATAGGTATGGAAAATCTTGATATTGTTAAAGATATAAATGACCTGGATGACTGCGCTAATGCTGACATATATGAAAATGCTATCCATGAGGGATTGTCAAAAGAACAAGCTCTTCAACTACTTGCTGAGAAATCTAGAGATAATGCAAGAACTCCATTTCAATGGTCAGATGGTGCTAATGCAGGATTTACATCAGCCTCACCTTGGCTTATGGTCAATCCTAAATATAAAAGCATTAACTATGCTTCTCAAAAGGATGACCCTAATTCAGTATGGAATTTTTATAAAAACCTTATCGCTCTTAGAAAAAGTCCAGAATATGAATCAACATTTGTTTATGGCAAATTTATTCCTTTCTTGAAAAGACAACATAACCTCATTGCCTATAACAGAGTTGGAGATAAGCATATTATGGTTTTGGCTAATTTTCAGAAGGATGCCCAGACTATTAGTCTTCCTTCTAAAATTAAAAAGGTCTTGCTTACAAATGTAAGCAAAACCCCTGATAACTTTTCATCTACAAGCACAGAAATTGTGCTCTCTCCTTATGAATTGTTAGTTGTTGAAATGGTTTAGATACGGGCATCATTTAGACCATTTCTTATAAATTGAATTTACTATGAAAAAGCTTGCGATTCCTCCACAGATTCCTATTATGGAGCCAGCTAGCACATCTGTAGGCCAGTGTACAAAAACATACAAGCGGCTTACAGCAATCAGTGTTGCTAGCACAAGTGATGGAATTCCAAGCTTTTTGTCTCTAGTAAAAATAGCAGTTGCAACCGCATAGCTTGCATTGGAATGACCTGATGGGAAAGAGTAGTCATGTGGTATGCTAACTAGCATCTCAATTTCTTCTATCCAGCAAGGTCTACTTCTCATAATCCCTGGCTTTAAAATGACATTACAAATAAGGGCTGTAAGTATAAGCGCTATAGCTGCCTGTACTCCTGTTTTCCTCTTAGCAGGAATTATTAGAAGTATAATTGTAAGTCCTATCCAAAATAATCCTGCATTTCCAAGCACTGTAATCTTAGGAAATATAAAATCTAAAAAATCATTTCTTATACTCTGAAACCAGTGAAGTAAATCCATTTCCCACTGGTAATAAAAGACCTGTCCTACGTTGTCCATATAATCTTTCCTCCTGAGAGGCAATTATAATACAATTTTAGACAGGTCTCAAATATAATTACTGTTCTTTTAAATACTCTACAAATCTTTCAACATTTCCTGAATCATACTCATCAGTTGATAAGAAAAAGCATTTATCCTTATTATCCCCATAATCTACATAGCTTTTTATGTATTCAGGAATTAGAAAACAGTCTACACCATCTTTCTTAAGAAAATTCAAATCTCCTCGATTAACATCTATTATAACTTTAACATCTCCAGAGATTTGAGACTCAAGATTTTCTTTTATTATTGAAGATTTGTTTTTCTTTAAAGGATTAATACTATTATCCTTTCCCATAACAGTTCTTCCATATTCTGCATAAGGTACAATTGCAATTTTATTTATCATGTTTTTAATCCCCCTTTATACTTTTGCTCCTTAAGTTAATAGTATTCCTCTTTAGGCAGTCATACAAGAACAAATAAAAAAAGAGCTTAGATTTCTCTAAGCTCTAAATATCTGTTAGCACTCAATTTTGCAGAATGACTTCTTGCCCTTCTTAAGCATGAACTCTTCGGCAAAAGCTGACTTTTCATATGATGTGAATGGATCAGAGACCTTTTCTCCATTAACAGATACGCCACCCTGCTGTACGTTACGACGTGCCTCAGCACGGCTAGCAGAAAGACCTGCAGATACGAGAATCTGAAGAATGTCTACCTTACCATCTCTGAAGTCCTCATCAGCAAGCTTGTGACATGGTACATTCTCTGAGTTAGCTCCACCTGCGAAAAGTGCCTTTGAAGCCTCACGAGCCTTATCAGCTTCCTCTGTACCGTGAACCATCTGTGTAAGCTCATAAGCAAGGATATCCTTAGCCTCGTTGAGCTGTGCGCCCTCCCAGCTATCCATCTTCTGGATTTCCTCGATAGGAAGGAATGTAAGCATACGGATGCACTTAAGAACATCTGCATCACCAACATTTCTCCAGTACTGGTAGAACTCAAATGGTGAAGTCTTATTAGGATCAAGCCATACTGCATTACCAGCTGTCTTACCCATTTTCTTACCCTGTGAATCAGTGAGGAGAGTAATAGTCATAGCATGAGCGTCCTTACCAAGCTTACGTCTGATAAGCTCTGTACCACCAAGCATGTTTGACCACTGGTCATCACCACCAAACTCAAGGTTGCAGTTGTATTTCTGGAACATGTAATAGAAGTCATAAGACTGCATAATCATGTAGTTGAACTCAAGGAATGAAAGACCCTTCTCCATACGCTGCTTGTAGCACTCAGCACGAAGCATGTTGTTAACTGAGAAGCATGCGCCTACCTCTCTAAGAAGGTCTACATAGTTAAGATTAAGCAACCAATCTGCATTGTTAACCATAAGAGCCTTATCATCAGAGAAATCGATGAATCTCTCCATCTGACGCTTGAAGCACTCAGCATTGTGATCGATATCCTCGCGTGTGAGCATCTTTCTCATATCTGTACGGCCTGATGGGTCACCAATCATAGTAGTACCACCACCGATAAGAGCGATTGGCTTATTGCCTGCCATCTGAAGTCTCTTCATAAGAGTAAGAGCCATAAAATGTCCAGCTGTAAGGCTGTCTGCAGTACAATCAAAGCCGATATAGAAAGTTGCCTTGCCCTCATTTATTAATTTTTTGATTTCTTCCTCATTTGTTGTCTGAGCAATGAGGCCTCGAGCTACCAGCTCATCATAAATTGTCATTGCATTTCCTCCTTACAATTCTTCTATACTCATAAATATTATTCAGTATACATTCTCAAAATCGCAGTTTCACTGCTTTCCTTTTGTTCATGTATCTCGCTAAATAAAAAATAATAACAAAATCCCTCGCCCCCATTTTCTAGGGTCGAGGGATTTAAATTAGAGGTGCCAACCAGATTTGAACTGGTGATAGAGGTGTTGCAGACCTTTGCCTTACCACTTGGCTATGGCACCTTATTATAAAAGTAAACGGAGAAGGAGGGATTTGAACCCTCGCGCCGGTTGCCCGACCTACACCCTTAGCAGGGGCGCCTCTTCGGCCTCTTGAGTACTTCTCCAAAGTTGTAGGTAAATTACTTATTTTGTTTCGACGCAAGTGTTATTCTACTAGAGTATATGGCTCTTGTCAACAAAAAAATGGGGAAATCTTAGCGATTTCCCCAAGTTTTTTAATAGTTATTAATTTGCTGTTTTCTTAGCGTACATGAAGTAAATATTCATGTTAGTTGTAGCATATACACCCTCTACATTAGACTTCTGAAGATAGATGTGGTTGTAGTAGTATACAGGTACAACTGCGTATGTGCTCATAAGCATATCCTCTGCCTTGTGCATGAGCTCAGCACGCTTAGCGTAATCTGTCTCTACATAAATCTCCTGGATAAGCTCATCATACTCTGTCCAATCTGGAGCTTGTGGTGTTGGGTTCTTACCAAGCTGCATATCGTTGTTTCCACCGTATGATACCCACATCTCAAGCATGTTGATTGGATCGTTGAAATCTGCAATCCATCCCTCACGAGCGATATCAAACTTACCAGCTTTTCTATCCTCAAGGAATACGTTCCAGTCCTCAGTCTCAACCTTTACCTGAATACCAACCTTGCCCCAATCCTGCTGGATAAGTGCTGCAACACCTTCGTGTGTTGTAGATGGGTTTGTAAGATATGTTACCTCAAGTGCAGGAGAGATATCGTATGTGCCATCACCCTTATCTGTGAATGAATAGCCACAGTCCTCAAGAAGCTTAACAGCCTCTTCTACATTGCCCGCACCTGTTGTAGTAGCATCATAGTAGCCAGCGTCAGCTGCTTCGAATACACCACCGTTACCATCAGCCATTCCATCAGGAATGAATGTATCTGCAGGAGTCTTTTCTGTAGGCTCAACTGTATCTACAATCCACTGACGGTCAATAAGAAGTGAAAGAGCCTGACGCATCTTTGCTGCCTGCTCTGGTGTAAGACCATCAAAAATATCTGAATTTACATTAAATCCAACATAGTATGTTCCAAGTGAATCAAGTACGTGGAACTCTGGGTTACCCTTAAGTGACTCAATTTCATCAGTTGGTATCTGCTGATCTACAAAATCAAGATCTCCTGAGTTGTAAGCAGCATAAATTGCTGTAAAGTCATTTGAAAGCATAAACTCAAGCTTCTCAAGAGAAACCTCGTCTGCTCTGTAGAAGTTAGGGTTCTTTGTATATACCATTGATTCATTGTGCTTCCACTCTGAAAGTGTAAATGCACCGTTACATACGAATCCTGGATTCTGTGCCCAAGCACCTGGTGTTGTTCCGTCAGGATTAGCTGCCTCAACATCTGGCTGATAAACTGGCAAGAATGTTGGGAATGCAAGAAGATCATAGAAGTAAGCACATGGAGCGTTTAATTCTACTTCAAGTGTATAATCATCAGTTGCTTCAACCTTAAGTGTTCCATCTTCATTTGTTGCGATAGGTGCAAACATATAAGCGTAGTCAGCTGCTGTCTCAGGTGCTACTGCACGGTTCCAGCTGTATACGAAGTCGTTAGCTGTAAGCTCTTCACCGTTTGACCACTTAGACTCGATGAGCTTGAATGTGTAATGAAGTCCATCCTCTGAAACCTCTGGCTCGCCATCTGCAAGTGCTGGCACACAGTTGTTGTTCTCATCGAGGGTATAAAGTCCTACGAATGAGTTAAGTGCAAGTGCTGCACCATCAGTTGATGAGTTAAGTGTTGGGTCAAGGTAATCTGGCTCTGATGCAAGATTAATCTTAAGTGTTGTAGTGTCTGTGTTGATTGTTGTAGCTTCTGCGGTTGTATTTCCATCTCCATTATTTGATGATGAAGGCTTCTGACCCTTGTTACCACATGCTACGATGCTTGTTGCCATTGAAGCAACAAGAAGAACTGCTAAGAGTTTCTTTTTCATGCTTCTTTCTCCTTTAATCTTAATTATTTATTCTAAACCCCTTCTTGGTTTAAAATCTATTTATTCCAGCATGCTACAAAATGTCTGTCTCCTCTATCAGTAAGTGGTGGCATCTCACATGCACACTGCTCAGTAGCATACTTACATCTTGTTCTAAATGGACATCCACTTGGCATCTTTAGAGGACTTGGAACATCACCCTCAAGAATGATTCTCTTACTATTTCTAGCTGTCTCAGGATCTGGAATAGGTACAGCTGAAAGAAGAGAAAGTGTATATGGATGTACTGGATTATCATTTAAATCGTCTGCATCTGCAATTTCCATTATGTGACCTAAGTACATAACAGCAATTCTATCTGAAATGTGATGTACAACTAAAAGGTCATGGGCGATAAATAAGTAGGCAACTCCAAGCTTCTCCTGGATTTCCTCAAACATATTTACAACCTGGGCCTGAATTGAAACATCAAGTGCTGATACAGGCTCATCACATACGATGAACTTTGGATCTACAGCAAGTGCTCGTGCAATACCGATACGCTGTCTCTGTCCACCAGAAAACTCATGGGCATAACGCATTGCATGCTCAGCATTAAGTCCTACAGTCTCCATAAGTGACAATATTTTGTCACGACGCTCGCCCTTAGAAGAGTAGAGCTTATGTACATCGAGAGGCTCACCGATAATATCCTCAACTGTCATTCTAGGATCAAGTGATGAATATGGATCCTGGAAAACCATCTGCATCTGCTTACGATATGGATGCATATCTACGTCAATTTTCTTTTCACTGTCGAAAAGAACTTCTCCATCAAATACAATACGTCCGGCTGTTGGTTGATAAAGACGAAGGAGAGTACGACCAACTGTTGTCTTACCACATCCTGACTCACCAACAAGTCCTAATGTCTCACCTGGCTTAATTGCAAATGAAATGTCATCTACAGCCTTAAGTGGTACCTTTCTAAATCCTTCCTTTACTGGGAAGTACTGCTTTAAATGTTCTACCTCAAGGAGGTATTTTTCTTCACTCATTCTATGCCTCCTTACTATTTTCAAACGCTTCTTTTACATTCATCCAGCAGCTTGCAAGATGAGTGTCGCCAACACGGATTTCCTCTGGTGCCTCTGTAAGACAAATCTTCATAGCCTCATCGCAGCGAGGGCAGAAAGCACAACCTGCTGGCATGTTAAGAAGATTGATAGGTGTACCACCAATTGGCACAAGCTTTTTATTCATATTTTCTTTACGTGGAATTGAACGAAGCAATCCCTTTGTATATTCATGAGCTGGGGCATAGAAGATATCATCTGCTGTACCTCTCTCACAAACTCGGCCACCATACATAACCATAATCTCATCACACATAGATGCGATAACACCAAGATCATGGGTAACCATAATAATTGCCATTCCAAGCTCCTTCTGAAGCTTCTGCATAAGCTCAAGAATCTGTGCCTGAATTGTAACGTCAAGAGCTGTTGTTGGCTCATCGGCAATAAGAATATCTGGCTCACAAGCAAGGGCCATGGCAATCATGTCACGCTGTCTCATACCGCCTGAATGCTCATGTGGATACTGATAAATTCTCTTTTCTGGGTCATTAACGCCAACTAACTTTAAAAGCTCAATAGCTCTTTCTCTTGCCTGGGCTCTACTTTTATTTGTGTGAAGCATAATTGCTTCTTCAAGCTGATAACCAACTGTGAATACTGGGTTTAAGCTTGTCATAGGATCCTGGAAGATGATAGAGCATTTGCTTCCTCTAAACTTTTGCATCTCTTTTTCAGAGTATTTTGTAATATCCTCACCCTTGTAAAGAACTTCACCTGAAGTGATACGTCCTGTCTGAGCAAGAATCTGCATAATCGAATAAGCTGTAACTGATTTACCTGAACCTGACTCACCTACGATTCCAAGAGTCTTACCTGGCTCAAGCTTAAAATTAATACCGTTTACTGCTTTGACCTCACCTGAATCTGTAAAAAAGCTTGTATGGAGGTCATTAACTTCTAAAACATATTTTGAATCTGCCATAATTTCCTCCTAATTAATCAAGCTTTGTATCGAATGCATCTCTAAGACCATCACCTAAAAGGTTGAGTGCAAGTACGATTAAGCAAATAATAACTGCTGGAATTACAAGTCTTGCTGGATAAGACTGCATACCGGCTCTTGCATCATTGGCAAGTGAACCAAGTGATGAAAGTGGAATAGAAACACCTAATCCTAAGAATGACAAGTAGCTCTCTGTGAAGATAGCACTTGGAATCTGAAGGGCAGTAGTAATAATAATTACTGATAAGCAGTTTGGTAAAATATGTTTTGTTAAAATCTTGCGATTTGGTGTGCCAATACATTTAGCTGCAAGAACATACTCATTATTTTTAATAGTAAGAATCTGACCTCTGATAAGACGAGCCATGCTTACCCAATAAAGAAGACCAAATACAATAAACATAGAAATCATATTTGTTCCAAGTCTTGAAAATACTGTTCCTGCAAGTTTGCCTGCCAATACTTCCTTAAGTACAACCGACAAAAGAATAATAATTAGCATGTCTGGCAATGAATAAATAATATCTACGATTCTCATCATTACAAGGTCGATTTTGCCTCCAAAATAACCTGCAACTGAACCATAAATGATACCAATGAGCACTACCATAAGTGCTGCAACAACACCTACTGCAAGTGATACTCTTGTACCATAAATAACACGAATAAAGTAATCTCTACCGAGACCATCTGTACCAAAAATATGAGGGAATAAATCCTCACCTGTCTCTTCCATATATGCAAGTTCCTTGTCGGAATAGCACATGAAATCAAGGTTTGTCATAGTCTTATCACGCTGTCCATTGACTGTTATGACCTCGTCATAGCTATATGGAACAAAGTGTGGCGCGATAAGAATTGCTAAAATGATAGCAACCAATACAACAATACTTCCCATTGCAAGTGGGTTCTTGCGAAGACGTCTCATACCATCCTTAAAGAAAGTAGTAGACTCACCCATAACGTCCTGCTGACGCTTTTCATCATCTGTAGCTTTCTCAAAATTGCTAGCGTTGAATTTTGATACATCAACTTGAGCAGAGAGGAAGCTTCTTTTCATTTCTTTATTATCCAAAATATTCTTCCTCCTAATCCAGTTTAATTCTAGGGTCAACAAGCTTGTATACAATATCTGTAAGTAGATTTGCTACAACCATAAGCATAGCAAGGAAAATTGTAACTGCCATGATTGTTGGGTAATCTCTGTTAGTAATAGATGTTACAAATGTTGAGCCAAGTCCACCAATTGTAAAGATACTCTCTACAACCATAGAACCAGTAAGGATATATGCTACCATTGGTCCTACATAGGTGATAACTGGAATAAGAGCATTTCTAAGGGCATGTACAAAGATAACTTTTGTTCTAGAAACACCCTTAGCTCTAGCTGTTCTGATGTAATCCTGATTTAATGCATCAAGCATACTAGTCTTTGTAAGACGTGTAATATATGCCATTGGATATACTGCAAGGGCAATTACAGGTAGTAAGTAATTTACACTGTTTGCTGAGAAAACATCAAACCAACCTAGCCATGTACAAAATACTAATAATAAAAGTGTAGCAAGAACAAAGGAAGGCATAGCCGTTCCTAAAGTTGTAAAGAAAATTATAAGTCTGTCTGGTAATTTATTTCTGTTAAGTGCTGCAATAGCACCAAGAATAATACCAAAAATAATAGCAATTGCTGCAGCTCTAAGACCTAAACCAGCTGAAACTGAGAATTTCTCAATCATATCATTCCAGATAGGACGACCTGATTTTGTTGAAATACCCCAATCTCCGTGAAGAAGGTTCTTCATATAGAGTCTGTATTGTTCTCCAAGTGGTTTATCCAAGTTATATCTAGCCTCTAACTGCTGGATAACCGCTGGATCTGTGGCCTTTTCCTTGTTAAAAGGGCCACCTGGAATAGCGTTCATAGCAAAAAATGTGATTAATGTAATTATCCATAGAGACACTATTGCCAGTAAAATTCGTTTTGAAATATACTTCGCCAAATCATTTATACTCCTTTTCTAATTTCTTTCTTTTATATTAAAAATCCCTTATTGATTAAAGAATTTATAATCTAGCGAATTCTTTGATTGCTGTCTCGTATAAGTTGTCCCCCTCAGAATCAACTACAACGATAACAGGAAAATCTTCCACATATAGCTTGCGGATTGCTTCTGCTCCAAGGTCATCATAACAGATAACCTCAGATGATTTAATACATTTTGATAGGAGGGCACCGGCTCCTCCAACTGCTGCAAAATACACAGCCTTATTTCTAACAACAGCATCAATTACTTCTTTTGTTCTTTTGCCCTTACCAATCATGGCCTTAAGTCCAAGATCTAAAAGACGTGGTGCGTATTTGTCCATACGACTTGCTGTTGTAGGTCCAGCCGAACCTATTGGTCTACCTTCTCTTACTGGAGAAGGTCCCATGTAATAAATTGTTTCATTTTCTATTGGTATTGGTAGTTCTTCTCCCTTGTTAAGTGCCTCGTCCATTCGTTTATGGGCGGCATCTCTAGCAACATATATGTAACCTGTGATGTAACAATAGTCGCCTGCTGAAAGTTTTGATGTAATTTCTGATGTGATTGGTGTTGTTATTCTGTGTTCCATTACATTACCCTCGTTGTATGTCTATTAACGTGACAGCAAATATTAATTGCAACTGGAAGACCAGCTATATGAGTAGCATAGGTATTAATATTAACTGCTAGGGCAGTAGTAGTACCTCCAAGTCCACCTGGTCCAATGCCTAATTTATTAATCTTTTCAAGCATCTCATCCTCTAAATCCTTAACCCAAGGAATAGTTGGACGGTCTGAAAATTCTCTTGTAAGAGCCTTCTTAGCCATAAGTGCTGACTTTTCAAATGTACCTCCAATGCCAACACCAACAACCATTGGTGGACAAGCATTTGGTCCAGCATCCTTGACTGCTGTAAGGATTGCATCCTTCACACCCTCTATTCCGTCTGCCGGCTTTAGCATAAAGACACGGCTCATATTCTCAGAGCCAAATCCCTTTGGAGCTATTGTTATCTTAAGCTCATCTCCAGGCACAATATCGTAATGTATTACAGCTGGAGTATTGTCCTTTGTGTTAACTCTCTCTATTGGGTCACCTACAACTGACTTTCTAAGATAGCCATCTGTGTAACCTCTTCTTACGCCATCATTAATAGCATCTGTAAGAGAGCCACCCTCAATGTGGACATCCTGTCCAACTTCAACAAAGAAAACTGCCATACCTGTATCCTGGCAAATTGGAATCATTTCCTTGTCAGCAATATCTAAGTTTTCTTGAAGCTGGTTTAAAATTTTCTTTCCTAGCTCAGATTTCTCACTATTAGTAGCATTCTTAAGTGCAGAATTCATATCTTCTGAGAGATAATAATTTGCCTCGATGCACATCTCTTTTACGTTATCACTAATTGTAGTAGTATTTATTATCTTCATCACAATATCCTGTTATTACTTTAAATTATCACTGCTTTACATGACTAAAGCAAAATTTTTCAAAATAAAAAGGCTGCTATTTAAAGTAAATAACAGCCCCATTGCTATTAAAAGTTACCTGAAACTATGATTCGGTTGTTGAACCTTCATTTAATTCTTCAACCTCTTCTGACAGAATTGTATCACTTTTTCTAACTTTTGCAATACTAATTAGTTTAGTATTTTCTTTTAAGTCGATTAATTTAACTCCAGATGTAATTCTGCTAAGAAGTGTTGTACCTGCAACTTCTATTCTAATAATTGTTCCAGCAGTATTGATAAGCATTACCTCATCATCCTTCTCCACTGCCTTTGCACCAATCAGATTTCCTGTCTTTTCTGTAATCTTGTAACACTTAACACCCTTACCACCACGGTGGATTGTGTTAAACTCAGTCATAAGAGTACATTTACCAAGACCGTTCTCTGATACTGTCATCAAACTCTCACCCTGTGAGATAAGCTGCATGCCGATAATCTCATCATCAGCTGAAAGATTCATACCGATTACACCCATTGTAGCACGACCAGTTGCACGAACCTCAGTCTCTGAGAATCGAATTGCCTGACCATACTTTGTAACCATGATTACATCTTCATCCCCATCAGTTAACTTAACTTCAATAAGAGTATCATCGTCACGAAGTGTTATTGCTGTAAGACCATTCTTTCTGATATTTTCATATTCAGTAATCTTTGTCTTTTTAACAAATCCATCGGCTGTAGCCATGAAGAGGTATTTATCCTCATGATAATCCTCAACTGGAATCATAGCTGTGATTTTCTCATCTGGCTGAAGCTGAAGAATATTAACAATTGCAATTCCTCGGCTTGTTCGGCTAGACTCTGGAATCTCATATGCCTTTATTCGATATACTCGACCCTTATTTGTAAAGAAGAGGAGATAATCGTGTGACGACATCATGAGCATCTCTGTAACATAATCGTCATCGATTGTGTCCATACCCTTGATTCCCTTGCCACCTCTATGTTGAGCCTTAAAGTTGTCTTCATTCATACGCTTGATATATCCAAGCTTTGTAAATGTAACAACTGTGTTAGTTACAGGAATCATATCCTCCATGCTGATATCAAATTCATCAAATCCGATGCTAGTACGTCTATCATCTCCGTACTTATCAGCGATCTCTGTAATCTCAGTTTTGATAACTGCAAGAAGAACTTTTTCATCTGCAAGGATTGCCTTTAACTTACCGATAAGAATCTGTAAGTCATTGTACTCCTGCTGAATCTTGTCACGCTCCAAACCTGTGAGAGCACGAAGTCTCATGTCTACAATAGCCTGAGCCTGTGCATCTGAAAGACCAAAGCGTTCCATCAATGTAGCTTTTGCTGTAGCAACATCTGCAGAACTTCTGATAATCTGAATTACTTCATCGATATTATCAAGAGCGATGAGTAAGCCCTCTAAAATATGAGCTCGCTCCTCAGCCTTGTTAAGCTCGTACTTTGTACGACGAGTAACAACATCCTTCTGATGATTGAGATAGTGTACAAGCATCTGCTTAAGATTAAGAATCTTTGGCTGATTATCAACAAGTGCAAGCATGATAACACCAAATGTATCCTGAAGCTGAGTGTGCTTGTAAAGCTGATTTAGAATGATGTTAGGATTAACATCACGTCTAAGCTCGATACAAATTCTCATACCTTCACGTGATGACTCATCTCTAAGATCTGTAATTCCATCGATTCGCTTATCCTTGTGAAGCTCGGCGATTTTTTCAATAAGTCGAGCCTTGTTTACCATGTAAGGAAGCTCTGTCACAACGATACGATTCTTACCGTTGTCCATTGGCTCAATTTCTGAAACGGCACGGACTCTAATTTTAGCACGACCTGTGCGGTATGCCTCTTCAATACCAGCCTTTCCAAGAATAACACCACCAGTTGGGAAATCTGGTCCCTTAACAATCTCAAGGATCTCATCGATTTCTGTATCTCTATCTTCCTCAATCTGATTGTCTATAATTTTATTAACAGCACCAATAACTTCTCTCAGATTATGAGGTGGAATATTGGTTGCCATACCTACTGCGATACCAGTTGTACCATTAACAAGTAGGTTTGGATAACGAGCTGGAAGAACTGTAGGCTCTTTTTCAGTCTCATCAAAGTTTGGCATGAAGTCAACGCCATCCATGTCAATATCTTTACCAGTGGTGAACTTGTCATCCTTGTAATTGATACCAAACATAGTCATGGAAATCTTTGAAAGGCGGGCCTCAGTGTATCGCATGGCAGCTGCGCCATCACCGTCCACAGAACCAAAGTTACCATGTCCATCTACTAGTGGATAACGAGTGTTCCATTCCTGAGCCATGTTGACAAGTGCTCCGTAAATTGAGCTGTCACCATGTGGGTGATATTTACCCATTGTATCACCGACAATACGAGCACATTTTCTGTGTGGCTTGTCAGGACCATTGTTAAGCTCAATCATTGAGAATAGAACTCTTCGCTGAACTGGCTTAAGACCATCTCTTACATCTGGTAGCGCACGAGAGGCAATTACACTCATGGCATAATCGATGTAGGATGTTTCCATTGTTTGTTTTAGGTCAACTTCATGAATATTATCAAAAATTTTGTCGTCCATAATAATCCTTTATCTTTGCTACTCGGGCGAAGCCCGAAATTTTTTTACAAATTTTAGATATCTAAGTTTTGTACGTACTTTGCATTAGCTTCGATGAATTCTCTACGTGGCTCTACCTTGTCACCCATGAGAGTAGAGAATGTAACATTGATTTCTGAAGCATCTTCATCATCAATAACTACACGCTTAAGAATTCTCTTTTCAGGATCCATTGTTGTCTCCCAAAGCTGCTCAGCATCCATCTCACCAAGTCCTTTGTATCGCTGAATCTTGTTAGAACTATCACGACCAACTTCAGTAAGAATCTGATTTAATTCCTCATCGGAATATGCATACCAAACTTTTTTGTTTTTCTCCAATTTGTAAAGTGGAGGAGTAGCTAGATATACATAGCCTTGCTTAATAAGCTCCGGCATAAATCTGTAAAGGAATGTAAGCATAAGTGTTGCAATGTGAGCACCATCAACATCGGCATCAGTCATGATAATAATCTTGTGATAACGAAGCTTTGAAATATCAAAGTCCTCATGAATTCCTGTACCGAAAGCTGTGATCATTGCCTTAATCTCGGCATTACCGTAGATTCTATCTTCGCGGGCTTTTTCTACATTAAGAATCTTGCCACGAAGTGGTAAAATTGCCTGAGTTGCACGGCTTCTTGCAGTCTTTGCAGAACCACCAGCGGAATCACCCTCTACGATAAAGATTTCGCAATTTTTAGGATCTTTATCTGAGCAGTCCGCAAGCTTTCCTGGAAGTGACATTCCTTCTAATGCTGTTTTTCTACGAGTGAGATCACGAGCTTTTCTGGCTGCTTCTCTTGCTCGCTGCGCAAGCAGCGATTTTTCGCAAATATTTTTAGCAATAGTAGGATTCTGCTCTAAAAACCATGTAAGCTGTTCTGATACGATTGCATCTACCGCTCCACGAGCCTCTGAGTTGCCAAGTTTTTGCTTGGTCTGACCTTCAAATTGAGGTTCTTCAATCTTGATAGAAATAATTGCTGTAAGACCCTCACGAATATCATCACCATCAAGCTGTGGATCAGAATCCTTTAGAATCTTGTAATCTCTAGCATATTTATTAAATACCTTTGTAAGAGCACCTCTAAAACCAGTAAGATGAGTGCCACCTTCTGGGGTAACAATATTATTTACATAACTGTAGGCCTGATCCTGATATCCATCATTATGTTGCATTGCAACTTCAACATAGATATTGTCCTTTGTTCCTTCACAGTAAATAACTTCATCATAAAGTGCTTCGTTACCTCTGTTGATATATTGAACGAATTCCTTGATACCGCCTTCGTAATGGAAGCTTTCTTCTCTAGGTTCTTCTCCTCTTGTATCTGTAAGAGTAATTCTAAGACCCTTTGTAAGGAAGGCTGTCTCACGAAGTCTTACTTTTAATGTTTTAAAATCAAAAACAGTGGTCTCAAATATTGTGTCATCTGGTAAGAATGTAACTTTTGTACCTGTTTCAGATGCATCGCAAGTTCCAATCTCTTTAAGAGGATACATTGTCTTGCCACGTTCATAGCGCTGTTTGAAGATTTTGCCTTCTCGCTTAATCTCTACTTCAACCCAGTTTGAAAGTGCATTAACAACTGATGCACCTACACCATGAAGACCACCTGATACCTTGTAACCGCCACCACCGAATTTACCACCGGCATGAAGTACTGTAAATACAACTTCAACCGCAGGAATTCCAGCTTTGCTGTTGATACCAGTAGGAATACCACGACCGTCATCAACTACTGTAATTGAATTGTCTGGATTAATAGTTACCTGAATATGAGTACAAAATCCTGCAAGTGCTTCATCAACTGCATTATCTACAATCTCATATACTAAATGATGAAGACCTCTTTCAGAGGTAGAACCAATATACATACCAGGACGCTTACGAACAGCTTCAAGTCCCTCTAAAATCTGTATTTGGTCTGCACCATATTCCTGATTAACTTCCTTACTCATTTAGTTCCTCCGTAATTAATTCTATAGAACCATCTGTTACCTTATAAACTGTGTTTAGCTTAAATCGATTTTTTACAAATTCATCAAGTCCAGTACAAGTAATGATAGTTTGTGTATCAAGTAAATTATCTAATAAATCACTTTGACGATTTTTATCAAGCTCAGATAAAACATCATCAAGGAGAAGTATTGGCTTGTCATTTATTGTATTTTCAACAAGTTTAATTTCTGAAAGTTTAAGTGAGAGAGCACAAGTACGTTGTTGACCCTGACTTCCAAATTTTCTAATATCTATTCCATCAACAGTTATCTTAATATCATCTCTATGAGGCCCTACTGAAGTCTGGCAAAATCTCATATCTTTTTCTTTATTTTTTACTAATTCATCAAGGAAAAAAATGTCCTCAATATTTGGATCATAACTTACATCTATATTTTCCTTACCTGATGTAATTTTAGAGTGGATATCTTTAACTATAATGTTGATATCATTAATAAATTGTTGACGTCTTGTTATTATCTTTTTGCCATATGTAATAAGCTGCTCATCCCATACTGGCAATGTCTCTTTTAAATCAGGTTTATAAATCATCTCTTTTAGTAGAGCATTTCTCTGATTTAAAGCTTTGTTATAATTTGTCAAATCAGAAAGATATATTTTATCTATTTGACAAAGTTCAGCATCCATGAATTTTCTTCTCTCAGCTGGACCATTTTTAATAATATTTAAATCTTCCGGTGAAAAGAAAATAATATTGATTAGACCAAATAAATCAGCGGCTTTTTTAATTGGAACTCTATTAATTGCAATACCTTTTGATTTATTTTTCTTAAGATGAATATCTATTTGATAGTCACGGTCATTTTTTGAAATGACCGTTTTAATATGACTCTCATTTTTATCAAATTTAATTATTTCTTTATCACGACTTCCTTTATGAGATTTGGTAGTACCACTCATATAGGCAGACTCTAAAATATTAGTCTTACCCTGGGCATTGTCGCCAAATAGAATAGTAGTATGTTCATCAAAATTAATATTTAACGAATCATAATTTCTAAAATTCTCTAGCTCAATGGATTTAATTATCATTAGTAACTGTTACGCTTTCTCCATTAAATTCAACAACATCACCAGGATAAACTTTTTTGCCTCGGCGAGTTTCAACTTCACCATTATGTTTTACAAGTCCTTCTTCAATGACTTCTTTGGCCATAGCTCCAGACTCAACTAAATTAGCTAGCTTTAGTAGCTGTCCAAGTTTTATAAATTCATCTCTAATTTGAATAGTTTCCATTAATTAGCTCCTGGATTATTAAAGTTAACAGGAAGGACAATGTAAATATATGTACCTTCATCATCTTTAATGAAACATGGACTCTTTGCATTAAGCATGTAAAGATTTATTTCTTCATCATCAATAGCCTTAAGTGCATCCATCACAAATTTTGGATTAAAGCCAATCATGATGTCCTTACCTTCTTTAACAATATCAATATCTTCATTCATTGATCCAATAAATGAAGTAACTGAAAGTGACATTACATTATCAGAAACGTTAACAATGATTGGTTTCTTATCACCTTCGTTAACGATAGTATTTGCTCTATCAATACAATCAAGTAAATCTTTTTTATTGATTTTAACTTTTGTCTCGTAATCAGCTGAAAGCATCTGCTCAATTTTAAAGAACTCACCCTGAATAATACGAGATACAACAGTAGTCTGATCAAATTCAAATACAATGTGATTATCAGTAACGAAAATATTTACAAAATCATCAACACCACCGTCAATGATTTTAATAATTTCATTAAGAGTATTTTTTGGAACAACAACATTAACATCATTTGTTGCATCCTTAAGATCAACATATCTAATAGAAACTCTATGACCATCAAGTGCAACTGCTTTTAGCTTGCCATCTTTTATTTCTAAAAGCTCACCTGTCATCATCTTATTGTTATCTTTATCAGGAACAGTAAAGATAGTTTTTCTAATAATCTCTCTTAAAGTATATTGAGAAATAATGATTGGTTGATTTCTAGTAACAACTGGAATGTATGAGAAATCTTCTCCTGACTTACCTACATTGAAGAACTTTGCTTTTTCACAAGTAATCTTTGTATTAAATGAAGCATCTGTTTCTATAGTAACTTCATTATCAGGAAGCTTTCTTACAATATCAGAGAAAATCTTTGCATCAAGTGCTACAATTCCTCTTTCTTCAATAGTTCCATTTATAATTGTTTCAATTCCAAGTTCCATATTATTAGCAGTAAGCTTAATTTCTCCAGAAGATGCATCTATAAGAATGCATTCAAGAATAGCCATTGTAGTTTTGGTAGGAACTGCTTTTGAAACAAAATTAACTCCTTTTAAAAGGTCTGCTTTTTGACATCTGATTTTCATTTGATTGCTCCCTTTCTTAACATAAAAAAATATAATTTATTTTCTAAGTACTATTCTTATAGGCTGTTGATATGTATATAAGTGTGAAACAGCAGTATTTACACGTAAAACGTGAAGGATAAGTGCTTAAAAATTTGTGAATTTATTATTGATAATCTATGGATAAAATGTGAACAAAATTTGTTTAAAATTTGTTTTTGTTTATTATCCGCATTTAATAAACAGGCTAATAACAGCTTATCCATATGTTTATCAACATGTTATTAACAATTAGTTTGGATTGATTTTTTTCTTGATAGTTTCAACAAGTGATTTTGTACTATCGTCTTTGTTGATTTCTTCTTCTATTTTATTAGCACCATGGATAATAGTAGAGTGATCTCTACCTCCAAGAAGTACTCCTATTGCCTGAAGTGAAGAATCTGTCATTGTATTACATAAGTACATAGCAATCTGTCTAGGTCTAACTACATTGCTTGATCTATTTTTAGATGCCATCTGATCAACTGTAATTCCAAAATGTTCTGATACTACTTCAATGATGAGCTGTGGAGTAATCTCTCTTGATATATTAGGTGAGATAAAATTCTGAAGCTCTCTTTCTGCAATATCCATTGTGATATCAATCTTTTCAAGTCTAGAAAAAGCAATAAGTTTATTTAAAGCTCCTTCGATTTCACGAATGTTTGATTGAATATTTTCAGCAATGTATTTTCTAATTGATTCATCAAGATTAAAATTCTTTTCTTCAATCTTTTTATTTAAGATTGCCATACGTGTTTCATAATCTGGATATCCAATATCAGCCATAAGACCCATATCGAATCTTGATTTGAAACGGTCATCTAATGTCTCCATATCTTTTGGTGGCTTATCAGATGAAATAACAATCTGTTTACCCATTGCATGAAGTGCATTAAATGTGTGGAAAAATTCTTCCTGCGTTGCTTCTTTTCCTATAATAAACTGAATATCATCAACCATGAGAACATCAACTGTACGATACTTATCTCTAAAACGCTGCATAGCTGTAGCGTTGTTATTAGTTCTCATGTTCTCAATAACTTCGTTAGTGAATTCTTCTGAAGTTACATATAAGATATGTGTACTAGGATTTTGATTTTCGATGTAGTTACCGATGGCCTGCATCAAGTGAGTCTTACCAAGTCCAGGTCCTCCATATATATAGAGGGGATTGTAAAATTCACCTGGTGATTCTGCTACTGCAAGAGCTGCAGTCTGAGCAAATCTGTTGTTGCGACCAACGACAAAATTATCGAATGTAAATTTAGGATTAATTGTAGAATTTCCTATTTTTTTATTATTAAATAGAGGTGTTTCTTCTATTTTAATATGCTGTGTATCATTATCTGCTTTAAGCTTGTTTGCTTCTTCTTGAGAAATGATTACAATTTCTTCAAATGAATTACCTGTGAGCTCAGCAATAGAGACTTTGATAGGAGTACCAAATTTTCTGGTTACATATCCTATAGTCATGCTGCTTTGATCACCGTTGAATATGATATATAATTTATTATCTTCTATTTGAAATAATTCAAGAGGCTTAAGCCAAGATTCATAAGATACTTCTGCTACAACATACTCTGTTTTTACATAAGCGAGAATCTCATCCCATTTTTTAACAATTTCTTCCATCTAATATCCCTTTTATCCACAGTTTAATTATTTCCATTCTAACCTATATAAGGCTTTTTAGCAATATTTTACCCTAAAAGGTGTAGGGGGTTGTTTAATGTGAAAAGTGGCTTATTTTTTAAATTTGAGCCTATGAAATTGATTTTTGAGTTATCCACTATGAAATAATTGAGTTATCCACAGGATTAGAGCTTAGTTTTAATATGTTTTTTGACTAAATTGTTGAAATTTTTGATTTAATTTGACTTTATCCACAATGTTATCCACAGGTTGTAGATAACAATTAATTTTTTTTAATGGTTTTAACACAACATTTTGTATTTATTTTTATTAATCCTATTAAGATATTGTGTTTTTTAGTTATCCACATGTATGTTTACTTTTAATTAATGCTTTTTTTATTGACTTTATAGGGTTTTCCTTATATAATTTCAACTGATGTTTTCTCATAAAGAGGAGGTGGATATATTATGAAGATGACATATCAACCAAAAAAGAGACAGAGATCCAAAGTACATGGATTTAGATCTAGAATGAGCACAGCAGGCGGACGTAAGGTTCTTGCAGCTAGACGTGCAAAAGGAAGAAAGAAATTATCAGCTTAGGCCACAGACCATGTGGTCTTTCTTTCTATTTAGGAGAAAATAATTGTTATGGAATTTAGTGAATCTTTAAAAAAGAATAAGGACTTCACTGTTGTGTACAGAAGAGGTGTGTCAAAAGCTAATAGACAGCTTGTTATGTATATCTACCATAATAATACAGATCGAAATCGAATTGGAATTTCTGTTAGTAAAAAGGTTGGAAATTCAGTAGTTAGACATCATTTGACGAGACTGATAAGAGAAAGTTATAGACTAAATGAAGAGATGTTCAATAGTGGTTTGGACATTGTAGTCGTTGCAAGAGAGGCTTCGGCTTCTGCTAATTTCGATGAGATTCAAAAATCTTTGCTTCATCTTGCAAATCTTCACAAGGTAACTCGAAAATAATTGGAATCATCGTTTCTATTATGTTGAAGAAGCTTTTTATATTTTTAATCAAGTTTTATCAAAAATATATTTCTCCAATGAAGAGAACTAAGTGCCCATATTGTCCTACATGTTCTGCTTATGGTTTAGAAGCAATTAAAAAACATGGGGCAATTAAAGGTGGTGCTTTAACTGCATGGAGATTAATAAGATGTAATCCTTTTTCACGTGGTGGATTTGATCCGGTTCCTTAGTAAACTGGAGGTTTATTTACATTGAGCGAACTATTTTTAACCGCTTATAACGGTTCCATTTTAGGACCTATCGCTAAGGGTCTTGGATGGATTATGGACAGGATTTATGTTCTTCTTGCTGCTATTGGTCTTGAGAACATAGCTCTTACAATTGTTGTTTTTACTGTTGTTATTTACCTTTTAATGTTTCCTCTTACATATAAGCAGCAGAAGTTTTCTGTTTTGCAGCGTAAGATGCAGCCTGAGATGAAGGCTATTCAGGAAAAGTATAAGGGTAAAAAAGATCAGGCTTCAATGCAGGCTCAGCAAAATGAGACTCAGGCACTTTACGACAAGTACGGTGTTTCTATGGCAGGTAGCTGTGGATATATGCTTATCCAGATGCCTATTCTTTTTGCACTTTACAGAGTTTTTTATAATGTACCTGCTTACATTTCTTCTGTTAAGGGCATTTTCAGTAAACTTGTTACTGGTATTATGGCTACAGATGGTTATGCAGATAGCATGCAGAAAATTTATGATGCAGCTAAGCTTCGTCTTCAGATTACACCAGATTTTGGTGCTTCAGATAAGACTGTAGTTTCTGATTTCATTGTTGATACACTTTATAAGTTACCAAATGATGGATGGGATATGGTTGCATCAAAGTTCTCTGGTCTTTCTGATTTAGTTCAGAGTACTCATGAAGCTCTTGATAAGATTAATTACTTATTTGTTCTTAATATTTCAGATACTCCTTTGAATTTAATTAAGGATGGATGGTTTGCATCTCATAAGAATTTTGGTCTTATTGTTTGTGCTTTGCTTGTTCCTATTGTTTCTTATTTATCACAGATGTTAAATATCAAACTTGCACAGACTGCTTCATCAGATCAGAATGATGCAATGGCTCAGCAGATGAAGACAATGAATATTATGATGCCACTTATGTCATTTTTCATTGCATTCTCTGTTCCTGTAGGTCTTGGTCTTTACTGGATTGCCGGTGCTGTTGTTCGTGTAATTCAGCAGTACTTCCTTAATAAGCACTTTGAGAAGATTGATCTTGAAAGTATTATTGAGGCTAATAAAGAAAAAGCCGCTAAGAAAGCTGAAAAGCGTGGTATTCGTCAGGCTCAGATTTATAATGCAGCTAACATGAACACAAAGAAGACTATGTCTGAAAAGGCTAATCTTGTTAATGCATCAGATGATGTTTTAAAGAAAGCTGAAGAATTCAGATCTAATGCTTCTGATGGTTCTCTTGCATCAAAAGCAAATCTTGTTAAACAGTTTAACGAACAGAATAATAAATAAAGGGGGATTGACGTAATGGAATTTAAAGAGTTTACAGGTAAGACTGTTGATGATGCTCTTACTAATGCAACAGTTTCACTTGGTGTTACTTCTAGTGAGATTAAATATGAAGTTATTGAAGAAGGAAGTAATGGTTTCCTTGGTATTGGTTCAAAAGATGCAGTAATTAAAGTTGTTATTTCTGGAAACGAAGATCCAAAGGAAGTTGCTAAGGATTTTCTTAATGGTGTTTTCGAGGCTATGCAGCTTGAGGTTAATATTTCAATGGACTTAGAGGAAGCTGATAATACTCTTTCTATTGATTTAGCTGGTCCAGAGATGGGTGTACTCATTGGTAAGCGTGGTCAGACACTTGATTCTTTACAGTATCTTACAAATCTTGCTGTTAATCGTTCAGCTGAGAATTATACTAGAGTTAAGATTGACACTGAAGATTATAGACGTCGTAGAAAAGAAACTTTAGAGAACCTTGCTAAAAACATGGCATCTAAGGTTAAGAGAACAAAGAAGGCTGTTACTCTTGAGGCAATGAATCCTTATGAGAGACGTATTATTCATTCTGCTCTTCAGAATGATAATAATGTTACAACTCATTCAGAGGGTGAGGAGCCATATCGCTACGTTGTTATTACTCTTAAGAAATAATTATTGATTTTTTAGGGTTAGTCTTTTTATTATTAGACTAACCCTATTATTTGCTTTTAGACTTAATTAAATATAATAGAAATTAATATTATTGTTAGTATCATTTTCTATTGTATTTAATGAATCTCTTTTGAGATTTTCTTGGTTACATTTTGGAGGTTTATTTTGTACCAGTCTGATACAATTTGTGCTATTGCTACATCACTTAATAGTTCAGGAATCGGCATAATTAGAATTAGCGGAGAAGATGCTATTTCTTTTGCGGATTCTATTTTTCGTGGTAAAAATAAACTTGCAGATTGTGAGACTCATACTATTCAATACGGTCACATTTATGATAATGAAGAACTTGTTGATGAAGTATTAGTTCTTATTATGAGAGGACCTAGAAGTTATACAACAGAAGATGTTATTGAGATTCATTGTCATGGTGGTATTCTTGTATTAAAAAAGGTTCTTTCTTTATTAGTTTCAGTTGGTTGTAGAATTGCTGAACCTGGAGAGTTTACTAAAAGAGCCTTTTTAAATGGTCGTATTGATTTATCAGAAGCTGAATCTATTATGGATTTGATTTCCTCTAATTCAGAGCTTGCTATGAAAAATTCAGTAAAGCAGCTTTCTGGTTCTTTAAGAGATATTATTGTAGATTTACGTGATAAGATTTTATATGAAACTGCATATATAGAATCTGCTTTAGACGATCCAGAACATTATGATTTGACTGGATATCCAGATGATTTGAAAAATAAAGTTGATTTGATGATTAGTAGAATTGATGATTTAATTAATTCATTTAATTCCGGTCATATTTTAAAAGAAGGTATTAATACTTTAATTCTTGGCAAACCTAATGCTGGTAAGTCTTCTCTTTTAAATACACTTAGTAGAAGAGAGCGAGCTATTGTAACGGATATACCTGGTACTACTCGTGATACTCTTGAAGAGCAGATTACAATTAATGGTGTTTCTCTTAATATTATTGATACTGCTGGTATTAGAGAGACTGATGATATCGTTGAAAAAATAGGTGTTGATAAAGCACTTGATTCTATTGATGATGCTGATTTAATTTTATTTGTGATTGATTCATCTAGACCTTTAGATGGGGATGATGAGTTTATTATTAGTAAGATTATAGATAAAAAAGTAATTATTTTGCTTAATAAATCTGACCTCTTATCTGTTATTACAGAGGAAGATATATGCAAAAAATATAATAAACCTGTTATTTCTTTTTCGTCTGTTAGTTTAGATGGACTTAAGACCTTAGAATCAACTATCACTGATATGTTTTTCTCTGGTCAGGTTAAATCTGATGAGACTTTATACATTACTAACTCTCGTCAGGCTTCTTGTCTTGTTAATGCTAAAAATAGTTTATCTAATGTATTAATGAGTATTGATAATATGATGCCAGAAGATTTCTTTTCCATTGATTTAATGGATGCATATAATTTTTTAGGTGAAATAACTGGTGAAACTATAGAAGATGATTTAGCAAACAAAATCTTTAGTGAATTTTGTATGGGAAAATGATACGATTTTTCGAATGAAATGAAGAAAATATCGTATCAGGAGCAAATGAAATTTATTTTTTAAGGAGCAATTATGTCACACGTTGAAGAATCCTATGACATTGTTGTTGTAGGTGCTGGTCACGCTGGTTGTGAGGCTGCTTTGGCTGCAGCACGCATGGGCCTTAATACAATTTGTTTTACAGTAAGTATGGATTCTGTAGCTTTGATGCCATGTAATCCTAATATAGGCGGTAGTTCAAAGGGTCACTTAGTTCGTGAGCTTGATGCACTTGGTGGACAGATGGGTATTAATATTGATCATACTTTTATCCAGTCCAAGATGCTTAATAGTTCAAAGGGTCCAGCTGTTCATTCTCTTAGAGCCCAAGCAGATAAAGCTGCTTATTCTCTTAGAATGAGAAGGACAATGCAAGAAACTGAAAATCTTACTTTGAGACAGGCTGAAGTTACTGAACTTATTATTGAAAATAATAAAGTTTGTGGAGTTAAGACTTTATCTGGTGCTACTTATCATTGTAAGGCTATAGTTATTTGTACTGGTACATATCTTAGAGCTAGATGTTTATATGGTGATGTAATAGAACATACTGGTCCTAATGGTTTAAAAGCTGCTAACCATTTAACCCAATCATTATTGGATAATAATGTAGAAATGAACCGATTTAAAACTGGTACACCTGCAAGAATTGATGGTAATTCTATCGATTATTCTAAGATGGAGCCACAATATGGCGATGATCCAGTTATTCCATTTTCTTTTAGTACTAATAGAGAAGATGTTCAGATTGAGCAGGTTCCTTGCTATTTGACTTATACAAATGAAAAAACTCATGAGATTATTAGAGCTAATCTTGATAGATCTCCAATGTACTCTGGTGTTATTGAAGGAACAGGTCCTAGATATTGTCCTAGTATAGAAGACAAGGTTGTTCGTTTTTCTGATAAGAATAGACATCAGCTTTTTGTTGAGCCAGAAGGTCTTAATACTAATGAAATGTACATTGGTGGTATGAGTTCTTCAATGCCTGAGGATGTTCAGTATGAAATGTATAGAACAGTTCCTGGTCTTGAAAATGCTAAGATTGTTCGTAATGCTTATGCCATTGAGTACGATTGTATTAATGCAACACAGTTAAAAGCTTCTTTGGAATTTAAAGAGATTGATGGTCTTTTTGCTGCTGGTCAGTTTAATGGAAGTAGTGGTTACGAAGAAGCAGCTGCTCAGGGTTTGGTTGCTGGTATAAATGCTGCATTAAAACTTCTTGGTAAAGAGCCAATGATTCTTGATAGATCAAATTCTTATATTGGTGTTTTAATAGATGATCTTGTTACAAAGGAAACAAAAGAACCTTATCGTATGATGACATCAAGAGCAGAGTATAGGCTTTTACTTAGACAAGATAATGCAGATATTCGCCTCTCTAAAATTGGGTACGAGGTTGGTCTTCTTTCTAAAGAACGCTATGATCATGTAGTTGAAAAGGAACGTTTAATAGAAGAAGAGGTTGCTCGTATTAAGGAAATTAATATTGGAGCAAGAAAAGAAGTTCAAGAGTTACTTGAATCTTATGGTAGTATTCCTCTTTCAAATGGTATCAAGCTTGTTGATTTAATTAGACGTCCTGAACTTGATTATGATAAGCTTGCACCTATAGACCCAGATAGACCAGATCTTTCTGATGAGGTTAGAGAAGAGGTTAATATCTATATCAAGTATGAAGGTTATCTTACAAGACAAGCTAAACAGGTTGCACAGTTTAAAAAATTAGAATCTAAAGTTATACCTCAAAATATTAATTATGAGGATGTTTCTAGTTTAAGACTTGAGGCCCGTCAGAAGCTTACTAAATTAAGACCAGCTAATATTGGACAGGCGTCTAGAATATCTGGTGTTAGTCCAGCAGATATTTCTGTTCTTTTAGTTTATTTGGAAACATATAAGGGTTAGTTTAAAGGGTACTTCTATATACCCTCTCAACAATCACTTTTTAAGGAGAAAGATGAATAGAGATTATTCTTATCTAGTTAATACACTTTCAAGTTGGAATTTTAGTTTATCTGATAAACAGATTCAGCAGCTTGATTTGTTTTATGAATTATTAGTAGAAAAAAATAAGGTAATGAATCTTACTGCTATTACAGAGTTTGATGATGTATTAGTAAAACATTTTGCTGATAGTTTATCTATATGTACTGTTTTACCATCTGATGTTAAAACAGTTTGTGATTTAGGAACAGGTGCAGGTTTTCCTGGTATACCTATGGCTATAGCTTATCCTGATATTTCATTTACTCTTATTGATTCTTTGAATAAGCGTATTAAATTTTTACAGGAAGTTGTAGATGCTTTAGGACTTACTAATGTTAATTTAGTTCATGCTAGAGCAGAAGAGGCCGGTCGTGGAAAAAACTATAGAGAGCATTTTGATTTAGTTGTTTCACGTGCAGTTGCTAATATTGCTACTTTATCTGAGTATTGTTTACCTTTAGTTAAGATTAATGGATACTTTATTAGCTTTAAGTCAGGTGATATAAAAGATGAGATTGAAGCATCTGGTTCTGCTGTTAAGAAACTTGGTGGTACTATGACAGAGCCTGTGTATTTTACTATTCCTGAAACTGACATTAGTAGATCTTTTTTGATTATTAATAAAGAAAAAAATACGCCTAAGGCATATCCAAGAAAAGCTGGAACTCCTAGTAAGGAACCACTTAAGTAAAAATAATTGGGGGATTTATGTATGGTTAATGACTTCCTTAGAAAATATCAGGAAGAACTTATTACACAGAAGATTCAATTAAAAGAAGATATGGATTTACTTGAGACTAAAATAAAAGAAGAAACTAAATTTCTAAATCTTTTAGAAGAGTCTAATGAATCTTACTTTGTAGAGTTTACGCCTAGAGATATTAATGAAAAGAATAATAAAAAAGCAGAAGAAGTTAGATTAAATCTCAAGGATTTGAATTCTCAGATGGATGAAAAAATAAAGAAAATGAGATTTTTTGATGGTAGATTAGTAGAATTAAATGCTTTACTTACTAATTCAGTTGCTATTAATAAGCCATCTTCTACTAATAAAACTGTTAATCCAGTGAGAAATAATTCCTCTGACTTAATTAATAGGTTAAATAATCTAAAGAATGTTATAGTTTTAGATCCTTATAAAGCAAAAATCGATTTGGAAAATATAATATCTGATATTGAAAAAGATATATAAACTATATATAGAAATGTTTCACGTGAAACATTTATATATGATTTATGATCTAAACACAAAATATAGTGTTTTGAAATTTTAATCAACTGCAAGATATTGCTATTTAGATATAATAATGTTTCACGTGAAACATTATTAATTAAAAAATATGTACTATATATAGTAAGTAATATAGAAAAATATATCAAAGCAAACAGTCTTTCTGAGTAGAATTGAATATATCGTAATGATATAATGTTAACTATTCAGTACAAACATAAATTAAAAAGGGAGAAAATAGATGAAGAGAGTAATTGCTATTGCCAATCAAAAAGGTGGAGTTGGTAAAACTACTACTAGTATTAATTTATCAGCTTGCTTAGCAGAGGCAGGAAAGAAAGTTCTTGTTATCGATACTGACCCACAGGGAAATGCAACAAGTGGTTTAGGTTTGGATAAGGATGAATGTGAGAATACTGTTTATGATTTAGTTCTTGATCAGTGCAGCATTAAGGAATGTATGTATAAGGTTGATAATATTCCAAACCTTACAGTTATTCCATCTAATGTAGATTTAGCTGGTGCTGAGATTGAGCTTCTTGGTATTAATGAAAAGGAATATATTCTTAGAAATGCAGTAGATTATGTAAAGGATGATTTTGATTATGTAATATTTGATTGTCCTCCATCACTTAATATGTTAACTATCAATGCGATGACTACTGCCGATTCAGTTCTAGTACCTATTCAGTGTGAGTACTACGCACTTGAAGGTATCAGTCAGTTGATCCATACAATTGATCTTGTTCAGCAGAGACTTAATCCAAAGCTTAAGATTGATGGTGTAGTATTCACTATGTATGACAAGAGAACAAATCTTTCTTCTGATGTTGTAGATACAGTTAAGAATAATCTTAATGCAACAGTATATCAGACTATTATTCCTAGAAATGTTCGTCTTGCAGAGGCTCCATCTCATGGACTTCCAATTAATCTCTATGATGAGAAGTCTGCTGGTGCAGAGAGCTATAGAAATCTTGCAAAAGAAATTATTGGAAGAAAGGATATATAATCATGGCAGCAAAAAAGGGAGGTTTAGGTAAGGGATTAGATTCTCTTATTGTTAAGAAAGAAGAGGGTGTTGTTGCAGTTAATCCAGAACAGCACGGCGCTCCTGTTGAAGTAGATATTAATAAGGTTGAGCCTAATAAGCTTCAGCCAAGAAAAAACTTTGATGAAGATAAGCTTCAAGAGTTAGCAGATAATATTAAAATACATGGTATCGTTAATCCGATTATTGTTCAGGACCGTAAGGGCTACTATGAGATAATTGGTGGCGAGCGTAGATGGAGAGCAGCAAGAATTGCTGGTTTCAAAAAAGTTCCAGTTATCATTATGAATCTTAGCGAGCAAGAGTTCGTTGAGATTTCTCTTATTGATAATATTCAGCGTGAGCAATTGAATCCAATCGAAGAGGCTATGGCTTTTGCCCGTCTTATCGATGAGTTTAATCTTAAGCAGGATGAAGTTGCTGAGAGAGTATCAAAGAGTAGAACTACAATTACTAATGCTCTTAGATTATTAAAGCTTGATAAGCGAGTACAGGATATGATTGTTGATGACAAACTTTCAACTGGTCATGCCCGCGCTATGCTTGCGATTGCTGATCCAGACAAACAGTATGAGTTTGCTGAGAGAGCATTCGATGAAAAGATGTCAGTACGTGATGTTGAGCGTGAAGTTAAAAAGCTTTTAAATGACAAGAAGAGTGATAAGAAATCAAAGGCATCTGAGATTGATTCACAGCTTGCAGCTGTTTACCAGGAGACACAGGAAAGACTTAAGGGTGTGCTTGGTACAAAGGTCTTCATCAATGCTAAGGATAATAAATCTGGAAAGCTTGAAATCGAGTACTATTCTCAGGATGAGTTAAATAGAATCGTTGAATTACTAGAAAATATTAAATAGAACAAATGTTCTTAGGAGAGAGATTAATGATTGAAAAATACTTAGGAATAAGCTCTGATTATGTGATTATAGGTCTTGCTGGTCTTGTACTTTTAACAATGATTCTTTTAATCGTTTTTATTGTACAGATGGCAAAATTAAAAAAGAGATACAAGATATTTATGCAGGGAAATGATGCTAAATCATTAGAAGACACTCTTGTATATAGATTAGAGCAGGTTGATGAGCTTATTGAGGCAAATGCAAGTAACGAGAGAAACATCGATATGATTTTCAAGAACATGAAGGATTGCTTCCAGAAGATTGGTCTTGTTAAGTACGATGCATTCAATGAGATGGGTGGTAAGCTTAGCTTTTCTCTTTGCCTTTTAAATGAAAAGAACAATGGATTTATAATTAATGCTATGCATTCTCGCGAAGGATGTTATACTTATGTTAAGGAGATTATAGATGGAAATTCTATAATCCAGCTTGCTGATGAAGAAGAGCAGGCATTACAACAAGCTATAGGTGGTATCTAACGTGCATCAATATTTGCCAGCAATTGGATTTAGCAAAATTAAAAAAAGAGAACTGGAGAATCTTTTACAAGAGATTACTCTTAGACCGGATTATCAGGAATCTGCCATTGATTTCGAAGGCAATCAGTTTGTTGAGCTTAGATATATGGTTGCTGATAATGTAGGACTTGTTCTTAGAGGTATTTACAATGAGGATGATGAGTTTATCTTAGATTACTATTATCCTACTTATTTTGGTGAGTCAATTTCTTCGAAAAATGATGTTGAAGTAATAAAGCAATCGGATAAGGATAATTACCTTGTAATGTGTGATGAAATCAGATTAGGTGTTAATTTGATTTTTCAGCTTCAGAACATGGGTGAATTCCTTAGAAACAATATAATGGCAGGAAAGAGTGGAGACAGGACTATTAGACTTGCAGCTCTATCACTAGATGCCAAAATCATTCTTCCTTTATATGACAATGAAAAGAGTCGTATAAAGGAGAAGATGAATAATAAAAAGCGAATTGATTTATTTGAACAGGCTAGAGAGGGAAATGAAGAAGCTCTCGAAAGTCTTACAATGGATGAGATTGATCTTTATCAGAGAATATCTAGACGTGTGACCAGAGAAGATATTTTAAGTGTGGTCACAAGTTATTTTATGCCTTTTGGTATTGAAAATGACAAGTATGATATTCTTGGTGATATTTTGGATGTTAAGTCACTTGTAAATCACCTTACAATGGAAGAACTCTACGTCATGATTATTGAGAGTAATGATGTAGTTTTCGAAGTATGCATTAATAAGAAAAATTTATTTGGAGAGCCTGCTGTTGGCAGACGTTTTAAAGGCACAATATGGCTACAGGGAACTGTTGATTTTTCGTAATTATTAGATTAAAATCTAGTAGTTGCTATGTTCCTATAGCTCAGCTGGATAGAGCGTCCGCCTCCTAAGCGGAAGGCCGCGCGTTCGAATCGCGCTAGGAACGTTATTGGGGAGCCTGAGGGCTCCTTTTATTATTAGAAAAATAAGAGGGACGAATAATGGAAGTGTTTGTTATTTTTCAAAGAATGCTTATGTTGCTTGCTATGATGGCACTAGGCTATATAAGCTACAAAAGAAACTGGCTTGATGAAGGTGGACATAAAAAGTTGTCCGAAATGGTAGTAAATATTTTCAATCCAGCACTAGTAATTAATGGAGCAATAACAGCAACAGCAGCTGGAGGCTCTAATCTGTCTCTTATAAAAGAAAACCTTATATTTGTGTTAATATATTATGGAATTTGCATTGTTATTAGCTATCCAGTGGCAAAAATTGTCAGTGCAAAAGATAGTCAAAAAAGCATGTTTATGCTAATGACAATATTTTCAAATGTAGGTTTCATGGGCATACCTGTATTATCAAGTATATATGGAAGCCATGCTGTAATTTTCATTACATTTTATATTTTAGCCTACAATGTAATTCTTTATACTCTTGGAGTTTTTATTGCTCAAAGGAATATCCCAAAAGAAGAGAGAAAAAGCAGTCTATCAGGACTTCTAAATATAGGAATGATATGTTCAGTACTTGCTATTATTCTATATTTTAGTGGAATTAAATTTAATGACTCAGTAATGTCTTTCTTTAACTATGTAGGAAATGCAACAATTCCTCTTTCAATGATTGTAATTGGAGCATCAGTTGCAAAGATTCCTTTTAGGGAAGTATTCAAAGGAATTCGTTTATACGTATTTGCTTTTATTACCCTTTTACTTATTCCAATAGCTGCATCCTTTATCTTTAAAGGAATGAAAAACGACGAGATGGTATTTGGCATTTTTATTTTGTTGTTTGCAATGCCTGTAGGAAGCATAGTTTCAATGCTTATAAAAGAATACGGCGGCGATGAAACACTATGTAGCAAGACAGTTATCATAACTACTTTGCTTTCAATAATCACAATTCCAATAGTTACAATGTTTATATAATCATGGGCCTAGTGAATGCTAGGCCTTATTTTTATTTCGTTTAATAACAATAAATCCACATTTTTTTCGCAATATTGGGGTAAAATACTTTTATCTGGTAAGTAGTCGAATAAAATTAAATAATGTATAATCAAACTAAGTTTAAAAGACTCTAATTCATTTCAAAGGGGGAAGGAATAAGAGGAGGACAAAAATGTATGGCAGATTTGAATTTGACTAAAGAGCAGCAGGATACACTTGGGGAAATTGCAAATATTAGTATGGGTTCATCAGCTACATCTCTGAGTGCCCTTTTAAATAATCTAAAGGTTGATATTACAACACCAAAGATTGAATTGATTAGAAAAAGTGAGTCACTGGACGATTATCATAATGTCTGTGTACTTGTACATATAAATTATGTTAAGGGACTTACTGGAAGCAATGTTTTAATTTTAAAAGAAAATGATGTTAAGATAATCGCAGATCTAATGATGGGTGGACAGGGTGTTGCTAGCCCAGAGCCTATTGGAGAGCTTCAGTTGTCAGCAGTATCTGAGGCAATGAATCAAATGATGGGTTCTGCAGCAAGTTCTATGTCACAATTACTTAATAGGGTAGTTGATATTTCGCCACCAAAGACCGATAACATAGATGTGGAAAGTGTAAAGATATTTGAGAGACTATTTGAATCTCCAGAAATTGATTTTGTGAAGATAACATTTAATCTCAAGATAGGTACAGTAGTTGATTCAGTGATGGTACAGCTGTATCCTATTTCGTTTGCACTAGACATGGTACATCTATTTGATAAAAAAGACGAAAACTAGGGGGCCACATGGACGAGAACGCTAAGAAAATTCAAAGAGAAATAGCCAAAGACAAAATTCAAATCATTCTAGCTAGTATTGCGCTTGCTATTTTAATTATCATGGAGTTTTATATCATGATAAATTTCAAGAGCAATTTTATGGCTATGGCAATTGGCGTGCTTTTGATGATTGTTGTATTGTTTTTCCTTATTAGCGGTGTTATGGACATATCTCTTAAGCAAAAAGATATGGAAACACAGAAGTATGAGGATATATATAATGCGCAGAAAGCATCATACCTCGTCATTAAAAAGAGCTTCGATGAAATGGAGCAGAGACTTCGTGCTATAGAAGAGAATAGCTCACTTCCAGCAGAAGATATTATTAATGCTCAAAAAGCTGTTGCTAAGGTAACAATTTCAAGAAGTAAAGAAAATACAGATGCTTTAATGAACTCAAATGATGAGCTTATTAATCAGCTTGTTAGTATTCAGGAAAAGCTAGAATCTAATAACACACAGATTCTTGAAAAGCAGCAGAGCTTACTTAAGGAAAATAATTTTGATATTCAGCAGAAAATAGCAGCTATTACAAATCAGCTTTCAAGTTTAGAGGGAAGAATCCAGGGTGGAATGTCAGCAATGGTAGCTCAACCAGTACAAATGGCAGCACCTGTTATGCCAGAGGTGCAAGAACCTGTGCAGACAGCAGATATGCCTGTAATGGAAGAAGCTATAGCAGAGGATATTCCTCTTGATATGGATATAGAAGTATCGGCAGAGGAACCTGTAGCAGAAGAGGCACCAGTAGAGGACTTTGGATTAGATTTAGATGTAGTAGTGGAAGAGCCAGTAGCTGAGGAAGTACCACTTGATTTAGATATAGAGGTACCAGCAGAGGAACCTGTAGCAGAAGAGGTACCAGTAGAGGACCTTGGATTAGATTTAGATGCAGTAGTAGAAGAGCCAGCGGCTGAGGAAGTACCACTTGATTTAGATATAGAGATACCAGCAGAGGAGCCAGTGGCAGAAGAGGCACCGGTAGAGGACCTTGGATTAGATTTAGATGCGGTAGTAGAAGAGCCAGCGGCTGAGGAAGCTCCACTTGATTTAGATGTAGAAATACCGGCAGAGGAGCCGGTGGCAGAAGAGGCATCAGTAGAGGACTTAGGTTTAGATTTAGATGCAGTAGTAGAAGAGCCAGCGGCTGAGGAAGCCCCACTTGATTTAGATATAGAAGCACCGGCAGAGGAGCCAGTAGCTGAAGCAGAGGCTCCTGTAGAAGAGATAGTGGCAAGCGAACCAGAGGAAGAAGACTTAGGAGCTAGTTTAGATGCACTCCTACAAGAAATAGGAGAGCCTCTTGAGGAAGACACGCTAGACGCGCCAGCAGCTGAAGCTGAGGCAGAAGCTCCTGCTGCTCCAGAGCCAGAGGTACCAGATGTACCTGAAGAAAAACCTGCAAGTGAAGAAATAGTTATTCCAGATGTAGGAGTTGATTTAACTGATCCTAACCGTGTAATGAGCGCGGAGGAAATAGAAAAATTATTCGCAAGTATTTAGATTTTTAACACCTGTCTCATATTTGAGGCAGGTGTTGTTTTATAAACACGCAATTAAATAATCACTAGAAAAATTGTGAGGACTTTTCAGAAAACTCCAGTAAAAAAAGTTTTGAAAAACAGAAAAAAATTTAAAAAAAGGCTTGCAAAATATGCAAAAAGGCTATATACTTATTTTCGTTGCTGAGGCAATAAAGTAAATAAATGAGCGCGATTAGCTCAGCTGGCAGAGCACCTGACTCTTAATCAGGGTGTCCAGGGTTCGAACCCCTGATCGCGCACTACAGATTGTCGAGATGATTCTCGACGATTTTTTATTTATAAAATAAGAATCTGTAAATAAAAAAAAGCATGCCTAGCATGCTTTTTTCTATCGACTAGCTATTAACTTAAATATTGGATTACCGAGGCTAGAAAACTTCTCTTCATACTCAGTCATAATATTACCTTCATTCATAGTTGAATCGTTATGTAAATCATAAGTAACTGCATCCAACTTCCAAAGAGGGTGGTTATTGATTTCTTCAACTGAAAAATCAAATAAATCACTATTATCTGTCTTAAACTCAATATGTCCTTCAGTTGCAAGAATAGAATTATATCTATTAAGGAAAGTAGAAGAAGTAAGTCTACGCTTGCTGTGTCTATCCTTTGGCCATGGATCGCTAAAATTGAGATAAATTCTATCTACTTCTCTACAAGCAAATATATCAAGTATATCAGCGGCATCAAAACAGATAAATCTAAGATTAGGAATCTCCTCCTCCTGTACCTTTTGAATAGCTCTAAGAAGTACGCTAGTATATCTTTCAATGCCAATATAATTTATGTCAGGGTTTTGTTTCGCAAGTGTTGTGATAAATTGACCTTTTCCCATACCAATCTCAATATGTAGGGGATTGTCATTGTTAAAAAGCTCTGATTTAAATGAGCCCTTGAATTTAGCAGGCTGGGAAATACAATAAGGACTGTTTGCAACAACCTCATCCGCGCCTGGAATATTTCTTAATCTCATTATTACCTCCGTTTGAAAAATTAAAACATAGCTATCATACCATCTTTAGCAAAAAAACAAAAGAAGAGGTTGGCTTGAGAGAATTAAAAAGTTATACTAGTGAGATGAGGTACAAAATGAAAAAGAAACTATTGAAGGCATTAAGCCTTATTTTTATTTTTAATCTAATATTAACAGTCACGAAAATAGAAGTTCAGGCACAGGATTATTGGCCTAGCAGTGTAGATGTTACAGCAGAGGCGGCCATAGTGATGGAAGAGGAGACGGGAGCCATCCTATATTCAAAGAATATGGATGATGTTCATTATCCAGCCAGTATCACAAAGATAATGACAGCTCTTGTAGTTCTTGAAAACTGTGATTTGGATGAAACAGTTACATTTTCAGCAGAAGCTGTCTATGGAACAGAGCTTGGTTCATCAAGTATTGCCAGAGATGTTAATGAAGAGATGACTGTAGAACAGACTCTCTATGGTATGATGCTTGAATCTGCAAATGAATGTGCTTATGCTCTTGGAGAACATGTAGCTGGAGATATTAACTCTTTTGTTGATATGATGAATGCAAAGGCAAAGGAGTTGGGCTGCAAGAATACCCATTTTAATAATTCAAATGGACTTCCAGATGATGAACACTACACAAGTGCCTATGATATGGCCTTGATAGCAAGGGCAGCATATAAAATTCCAAAGTTTGCAGAGATTGTAGGAACAAAGAATTACACCATTCCTCCTACAAATAAGCATTCAGAGCCTACAATGCTTAACAATCATCATTGTATGCTTCATTATTTCAAGACTAATCAGTATTTGTATGAATATTGCCTTGGTGGTAAAACAGGATATACAGATGTAGCAAGGTCGACACTTGTAACATACGCTAAAAAAGACGGTATGACTTTAGTATGTGTAGTACTTAAAGATCAGACTGGCGAGCAATATGTAGACACAACCAACTTATTTGAATATTGCTATGACAACTTCACTAAATACCATGTATCTGATTTTGCTTCTATATCAGAGGATAATACAGATATAACTGGAAAGCTTAGTGAAAAGAGTGAGTTAATAAAGATAGATAAAAAGGGATTAATTGTAATTCCTAAGGCAGCTAGCATATTAGATGTGACTTCATCGGTAGTTCCATATAAGGATGATACTAACAAAGCTGTAGTTGGACAGCTTCAGTATAGCTATGCTGGAAGAAATGTAGGATATGCAAATCTTCTATTTACAAATGCAGAGACAGGCAGCTATCCATTTGACAACTTGCCAGTAGAGCAAGGAGGCAGTGGAAAGGATTATATCCAGGTAAACTACGTTAAGATTGGCTTGATAATTCTTATAATAATTGCAGTTGCGGCTGTAGTAATGTTTATAAAAAGTAAGTCTAGCTCTATTCTGTTATTTAGACATAGATTCAAGGCAAAGCACTATAGACAGCCTAAAACTAATATGACAATCATTAGAAATAATGGAAAAAAGCGAAGAAGACGCAGATAAACGACAGTGTATGTCGTAATATTAAAAGAAAAAGACAAAATATAATAATTAAGGACAGTTTATAATTCATAAACTGTCCTTTTGTTTTATTAGAGACCTGAAAATAATTTTCACTTCTAGAAAAACAAATTATCTATTTATCAGACTATTAATCATAATTTCCAGCTGATGTTTATTGTTTGTAAACAATATTATGCCGTTTGAAGAGTTAATCATAGTTATAACCTTGTCAGAAAAAGTATCTGATTCAGATAAAAGTTGATAGAGATAATCTTTGTGTTTGCCATCTGCTTTTAAGAATAAAGTTTCATATTCTTCAAAAGGAACAAGGCTGGCATTGGTTTTATTCATTAGAAAGGCGATTTCCTTATCCTGCTCCAACTGTGCCTCAGTCTTATTGATAATAAAGTAACCTTTGTCATCCTTTGGCATACCAAGATTTTTAACTGCGCGCTGAACTTGCTTGGTTAAGCTATCGCTAGCTGGATAAAGGGACTGGAAATAGCTCATGAAATCAGAGGCACTTTTAAAATGTTCATTGGTTCCTCTTTCCAAAACTTCAGTCATAAGAATTTTTTTAATAACATTCTCACATTCCTTACGGGAAGGATTCTTTCTGAGATTGATGGTTTGTTCAGACATATATATTCCTCCAATAATTACATCTATTTGGTATAAATAAAGTATAAGACAAATAAACGACAATAATAAGGGATAAAAAGACTAAAAATAAGACTAATAATTGTTTAAAACGACAAATAGAAGGCAAAACAGGCTAGAATATCAAGAAAAATAACAGGTAAAACCTATGGAAGTATTAGTGATTTATTGACAGTAAATATAGAGAATGTGATAATTAGAATATAATTACCTCTTGGGAAGAGTAGGAGTGGAAAAAATGGAAAGTTTATTTTCTAGAGATGAAAAGAAGCAATATCAATTAGAACAGATTAATGATTTGGTAGAGAAGAATGGTGGATTAGTTCGTACTAGTGAAATAGAAGCACTTGGAGTGGACTACAGACGAGTTCTTCATTTTGTAGAGGAAGGATATTTAATTCGTGTAAAAAGCGGATACTATACTACAAAATATTTTGAGTGCACAGAGGATCAGTGGATTCAAAAGCTCTTTGGAGAAGATGGAATTCTTACAATGGAATCAGCACTGTTTATGTACGGCTATCTAAAAGATAGACCGTATAAATGGAGCATTGCTATCAATAAAAACACAAGCAAATCTCGTTTTAATATAGACTATCCAATAGTAGAACCATTTTATACGGAACCAGAAGTCCTTGAAATCGGAGTGACTGAAACGGATTTTGCTGGTGCAAAGATGAAAATCTATACAAAAGAAAGATTGATTTGCGATGTACTGAAGTACCAGGAAAAGATGGATAGAGAGGATTTCAAAAAAGGAGTATGGGGCTACATCATGGATGAGAAAAAAGATGTAGTAAAACTTATGGAATATGCAAAAGAACGAAAAGTCCTTAAGAAAGTCCAGAATATGGTAGGTGTGTGGCTGTAATGATTAATAGATTTACGATAAAGGAAAAGTCAGAACAATTAAATATTCCTTTTAAGAATTTATTATCTGCATCTGTTGCTGAAATAATAATTGGAATTATTGCAGATGGAAAGTATTGTAATGAGCTTTACCTTTGCAATATTGGAGATTTCAACCAGGCAGTTTATAAAGACATCTGTATCAGCAACATTTACTTTGAATACATCAAAGAAATAGATGAGAAAATGGCCGTCCTTTATATGAGGGATATTTTAAAGGATATTATGGCAAAGGGTTCCTCAGAAGCTTTTATTGTAAATGGAACTGTGGAAGAGGGAGCAATCCATCTAAAAATAATAGTGGATGAAATGTACATCCCACTTAAGATTTATTTTGATAAACATAGAGCATCCCATGAGCCGGAAAAGATGGAACTGAAGCTCACTGCCTATGAAAATCGAAGTGTTGTTGTATTTACAAATCCAAAGGAAGAAGAATTAAGTAAGCATCTTATAGAAATCATAGAAAAGCTTGAGCTAATAAATGATATGGATCATTACTATTTGGCATATAAGATTCTTACGGAATGTCCAGTAAATGGAAGAAAAGTAAAAGAGAGACTAGCAGAGCTTCTAGCAGAGCGTTCTATAGAGATAAATGATGAAAGAATAAATATGCTAGAAGGATATAGAAGCTATACCTATATGAAAAAGAAATGGAAGGTAGAGCTTAGGCAGGTAAAGAAGTCTGAACCAGCATGGGAAGACGTAAATATATGTCTTATTAATTTTTTAAAGCCAATATGGAAGGCAATCGAGGACAATGTAGTCTTTTTGGGAGACTGGATGCCTCAGCTTAAGAGATTCCTAGACTAGTACTAGCAAGTAAAGTTTTTCTTAAGAATAGAAAAGACTGCATAGTAATAAGACTGTCTATCATTAACCTTGTAGAACTGCTGATCTACGGATATTTTAGAAAACTCTTCGATTTCAGATGTGTCGTAAAGGTTGGTGTAGACTTTATCCAAAATATAGCTAAAAGTGGTGCGATTGAAAAAGAGGCCTTTGAAAAGAGTTCCAATACACTTTTTAGAGAAAACACCACAGATAGTATCAAGATATTTTCCAGAAAATTTAAAGCTAGTAATGTCATAGTCTGCAGAGTTGTCATATAAAAATACAGCTGTGCGAGGATCCATAAATGGAGTATCAACTGACATGAAAAATGCTTTTTCTCCAGAAATCATTGTAAGAGAAGACATAATGCCGGCATAAGGTCCGCCATTTTTAGAAATGTCAGGGATTTCTTGGGCGTCAATATCAAGGTGAGAAAAGTCACCACGTTCATTAACTGAAAGATAGATTTTATTAAAATAAGGGCTGAACTTATCGTAGATATATTCAACCATAGTCTTATCTTCAAATGGTAAAAGAGCTTTTGTTGTACCCATGCGAGAGCTATCGCCACCGCATAGAATAACTAGAGTTCTGTCCATAAGCACCTCCTGAAATCAAATTCATTATATAAATAAATAGGGAAAAATAAAAGTCACAAAGTAAATTATGAGTTTAAAAGAGAAGTTGGAAGAATACTCAAAATCAAATATGTACCCATTTCATATGCCAGGTCATAAGAGGATGTTTGAGGGACCATATAAAATAGACATGACAGAGGTGGAGGGAGTTGACAATCTCCATCATCCAACTGGTGTCATAGCATTAGAACAGCAAAGGATAGCTAAAATATACAATTCTAAAGAAAGTCTGATGCTAGTGGGAGGCTCTACTGTAGGAAATTTAGCAGCTATATATGCAGCTTGCAATGAAGGAGAAACAATAGTAATCCAGAGAAATTCCCACAAAAGCGTATATAATGGAGCCATTATTAGGCATTTAAAAGTAGAGTACATTAATCCTAGCTGGGATGCAGATGGAATTTTCCATGGAGTGACTAGTGAAATGGTAGAAGCTGCCATAGAAAATTATTCTCCAAAGGCAGTAGTACTAACTACCCCAAGCTACGAGGGTTACCATTGCAACATCGAGGATATTTCAAACATTTGCCATGAAAAGGGAGTAATCCTTATAGTTGACCAGGCCCATGGAGCACATCTTGGATTCCATACTGATTTTAAACATTCAGCAGTAGGTTTTGCAGATATAACAATTCAGAGCCTTCACAAGACCCTTCCTTGTTTGACCCAGACAGCACTTATGCATATATGCGGGAAGCTTGTGGATTCAAGAAAAATAAAAGAGGCTCTAGAGATATTTGAAACAAGTTCTCCATCCTATGTGCTTATGGATTCAATAAGTAGATGTATGGACTTTCTTGAAGAAAAGAAGGATATCTTTGGAGAATATGTGGATAAGTTAGCTGATTTTTATGAAGTAGGTGGACAGCTAAGACATCTTCATATAATTGATGAAAGTAATGAAATAAAAGATAAGGGCAAGATTGTCATATCTACGAGAAATGCAGGTATTACAGGAGTAGAGCTTGCCAATTTACTTAGAGAAAAATATGAAATAGAAACAGAGCTTTCTAGCTTTTCATATGTGCTTGCAATGACAAGCATAGTGGATACAAAAGAAGGATTTGATAGATTAAAAAAGGCGCTACTAGAAATCGACAGGACTTTAAAAGAAGAGCAAATCGAGATGCCTGAAATAACATTTGAATCAAACAAGGTAATGGAACCATTTGAGGCAAAGAATAAATCTGTTGAAAGTATAGCTTTTGATGAAGCAAATGGCAGGATTTCAAATGTTATGGTGTGTTTATATCCACCGGGAGTTCCTGTGATTGTTCCAGGAGAAGAGATTAAAGAACAAAACATTAAATTAATAAAAGATGCTTTGGAAAAAAGTATACAAGTTACGGGGCTAATAAGTGGCACTATCTCCGTTGTAAAATAGGGATTTTTTAATTATACTTCTAAGTAAGAAAATATATGTATAGAGGATTATATGGGTAACATTTATTGCATCATGGGCAAGAGCTCATCAGGAAAAGACACTATTTTCAAGCTTTTGCTAGATAGGACAGATATTGATTTAAAGACAATTGTTTCATACACCACTAGACCAATCAGAAGTCATGAGAAGCCAGGTGAGGAATACAATTTCGTTAGCATAGAGGAAAAGGATAGACTTGTAGCAGAGGGTAAGGTCATTGAGCTTAGGGAATACAATACAGTTCATGGCCCATGGTTTTATTTTACAGTCGATGACGGAAGTCTAGATCTTGAGCACCATGATTACCTTATAATCGGGACAGTTGAGAGCTTTGTGAAAATCCGTGATTACTACGGAGAAGACAAGGTTTTGCCGATATATATAGAAGTAGATGATGGCATTCGCCTAACTAGAGCTCTTGAGAGAGAGAAGATGCAGGAGAATCCTAAGTACGAGGAAATGTGCCGCAGATTTCTTGCAGACCAGCAGGATTTCTCAGAGGAAAATATTAAAAATGCCAGAATCACTAATGTCTTCAATAACAACAAAGACAGCAAAGAAACATGTGATAAGATAGCAGCATTTATTAATGGCAGGTGAGCTTATGGATATTCGAGTAAATGAAGTAAGTCAGGTGCAGCAGCCGGAGGCTACGCAAGCAAAGGTTCCAGTAGATGATACTTTTAAATTTACACTTGCAGCAGCAGTTGATGATGCAGAGTTGCAGGAAAAGCTGACAAATTTACTTAATGATATAACCACACAAGGAAAGCTTTTGTCTGAACATATGGATATCAGAGATATGAAGAGATATCGTGGATTGGTAAAGGATTTCCTCAATGAAGTGGTTAACCGTTCACACAAGTTTTCCCGCGAGAACTTTTTGGATAGACGTGGACGACACAGAGTTTATGGAATGATTAAGCTTGTGGATGAGAGAATGGATGAGCTTGCAACAGCTTTAGTTCAGGACGAGCGAGACCATATTGATATATTAAATAAGGTTGATGAGATTAGAGGATTGCTTTTAGATATCATCACCTAAATTTGGGAGATAATTAATGAGCTTTGCAGAGATTATAGGTCAGGAGGATGCAAAAGACCTTCTTAAAAATGCGATAAAAACAGGAAAGCATAGTCATGCCTATATTTTCAGCGGAGAAAAGGGCTCTGGAAAAATGATGTTGGCTGAAGCTTTTGCCATGATGCTTCAGTGTGAGAATCCAGCAGATGATGCCTGTGGAGAGTGCCATGCATGCAAACAGACAGCCAGCCACAATAATCCAGATGTCATTTACATTTCTAGGGACTACGATAGTAAGACTAAGAAATTCAAAAAGAATATTAGCGTTGACCAGATTAGAGAAAAGCTGGTCAACGATGTTGATATTAAGCCATATAGTAGCAAATACAAAATCTATATTATCGATGAAGCAGAAAAGATGAACCCACAGGCTCAAAATGCAATGCTTAAGACCATTGAAGAGCCACCTGAATATGCGGTAATTATTCTGCTTACAGCAAATCATAATGCGTTCTTGCAGACAATTCTTTCCAGATGCGTTTTGATTCAAATGAAACCTGTGCATACTGACAGTATCAAAAATCTCTTGCAGACAAAGTACGATGCTGTGGACTATCAGTCAGAGATGGTAGCATCTTTTGCTCAGGGAAATATAGGCAAGGCAATAGCTTTGACAACGGATGCAAGCTTCAATGAAGCCAAGGATATGGTGGTTTCATTATGTAAAAAAGCAGGTAAAATGGATGCACTTCAGGTATCCAACGAAGTAAAATCAATCAAAGAAGCCAACGACCAGGAGAAAAAAAGCAACGAAGCAGAAAATGAAAAATTTCAGGGTTTTGTAGAGCAAATGCTAGATTTAATAACCCTTTGGTATAGAGATGTGCTATTATATAAAGCGACATTGAATGATAACATCCTTCTTTTCAAAGAGGATTTATTTGATATTCACGATCAGGCTCAGAGTTGTTCCTACGAGGGACTTAACAACATAATTGATGCTATATCAGAGACTAGAGCCAGACTTAATGCTAATGTCAATTTCGAATTGACAATTACGCTTCTCATAAATGCAATGAAGGAGAATACTAGATGATAAAAGTAATCGGCGTACGCTTTAGAGGCGGCGGAAAAGTATATTATTTCGATCCAGCTGGGGTGGAGCTCAAGCGAGAGGATCAGGTAATCGTTGAAACAGTTCGTGGTGTTGAAATCGGAACAGTTTTGTTAGTAGACAAGGAGATTTCAGATGATGAAGTCCCAGGCCCAATCAAAAAGATTATGAGAAAGGCTACAGAGGACGACGTTAAAAAGGCAGCCAAGAATCTTGAAAAAGAAAAAGAGGCTATGAAGATTTGCGAGGAGAAAATCGCTAAGCGCGAGCTTGATATGAAGCTAGTTGGCGCAGAATATACATTTGACAATAATAAGCTTATTTTCTATTTCACAGCAGACGGTCGTATCGACTTTAGAGAGCTTGTTAAGGATTTGGCAGCAGTATTCCATACTAGAATCGAGCTTAGACAGATTGGTGTAAGAGATGAGACAAAGCTTATGGGCGGCATCGGTATTTGCGGTAGAGAGCTTTGCTGCAAGAGTTGGCTTGGAGATTTTGTTCCAGTATCTATTAAGATGGCTAAGGAGCAGAACCTTTCACTTAACCCTACCAAGATTTCTGGACTTTGTGGACGCTTGATGTGCTGCCTCAAGAATGAGCAGGAGACATACGAGTATTTAAATAGCAGACTTCCAGGAATTAACGACACTGTTACTACACCAGAGGGATACAAGGGAACAGTTCAGTCTGTAAATGTACTTCGACAGACAGTTAGAGTTCTTTTCGAAGAGGGCGACCTTAAGGAAGTTAAGGATTATCCTACAACAGACCTTAAGTTTAAGCCTCGCAAGAAAAAGGTACAGGTATCTAAGGAGGAGGCAAAGGAGCTTGCCGACTTGGAGGATAAGGATTAATGGAAAATCTTGTGCGTTCAGATGAGCGAATAGATGATCTACAAATAAATGGATATAAAATAATTCAGCATCCTGACAAATTTTGTTTTGGCATGGATGCTGTCTTGCTATCATCTTTTGCCAAAGCAAGAGAAGGGGAAAAGGCGCTAGACTTAGGCACTGGCACAGGGATTTTGCCAATCCTTCTTGAGGCAAAGACTGAGGGTAAGCATTTTATCGGATTAGAGATTCAGCATGAGAGTGCTGAAATGGCAAATAGATCAGTTCTTCTTAATGGACTGCAGGATAAGATAGAAATAATAGAGGGTGATATCAAGGAAGCCTCAGCTATTTTTGGAAAAGGAAAAATAGATGTGGTTACCAGCAACCCACCATATATGACTAATCATCACGGACTTAAGAATCCAAATGACGCAAAAGCAATTGCAAGACACGAGCTTTTATGTTCACTTGATGATGTGGTAAGAGAGACCGCTGCAGTGCTTAAACCAAGAGGAAGATGCTATTTTGTTCATAGACCAAAGCGTTTGGTAGAAATTTTTGAGGCTATGAGAAAATATAGGATTGAGCCAAAGCGCATGCGTCTTGTGTATCCTTACGTAGATAAGGAACCAAATATGGTATTAGTTGAGGGTGTCAGAGGTGGCGGAGCACAGCTTACTGTTGAAGCACCACTTATTGTGTATGAGAATCCTGGTGAATACACAAAAGAAATATATGAGATTTACGGCATGAACTAGACTTTGGTCCAAAATACAGGAGATAATATGTCAGGAACATTATATTTAGTTGCAACCCCTATAGGAAACCTAGAGGATATGACCTTTAGAGCTGTTCGAATTCTAAAGGAAGTAGATCTGATTGCAGCAGAAGATACGAGAAATTCAATAAAGTTGCTTAATCATTTTGAAATAGATACACCTATGACTAGCTATCATGAGTTTAATAAGGTGGATAAGGCAATTACTCTTATTGAAAAGTTAAAAGAGGGTAAGAACATTGCAGTTGTCACAGATGCAGGTACTCCTGGTATTTCAGATCCTGGTGAGGAGCTGGTAGCTATGTGCTATGAGGCAGGCATAGAGGTAACTTCGGTACCTGGTCCAGCTGCCTGTATTACAGCAGTGACAATGTCCGGACAGGCCTGTAGACGCTTTGCATTTGAGGCATTTTTACCAAAAGACAAAAAAGAGCGTCGTAGAGTGTTAGAAGAGACAAAAAATGAAACTAGAACGATTATTATATACGAGGCACCACATCATTTGATTGGCACCTTAAAGGAACTGGCAGAAGTTCTTGGAGAAGACAGAGGAATTACTCTCTGTAGAGAGCTTACAAAAAAGCACGAAGAAAAAGAGAAGACAACAATTGGCGGAGCGCTTTTATCATATGAGACAAAGGAGCCTAGAGGAGAATATGTTCTCGTCATTGCAGGCAAGTCCAAAGAAGAAGCTATTCAGGAGGCGCGAGCCCAATTTGAAGATATGACCATAGAAGAGCATATGGATCTGTATTTAGCTCAGGGTATGGATAAAAAAGAGGCAATGAAGGCGGTGGCAAAGGATCGAGGGGTTAGCAAACGAGATATTTACAACGCCCTTTTATAGGAGGAGAAGATGAGTCATTTGGTTGCTTTATTTACAAGTAAATATTTTTTAGCCCCAACAATTGGATGGGCGGTTGCGCAGCTTCTGAAGATGATTATTGATACATTCAGAAGTGGGTTTAGCAAGGAGCGCTTCAAAAGCAATACAGGAATGCCTAGTTCCCATGGAGCGATAGTTGCTGCGCTTATTATTATCACAGGATTATTAAAGGGTACAGGCTCTTTTGAATTTGCTGTAGTTTTATTCTTTGGGTCAATAGTGCTTTTCGATGCTACAGGAGTTAGATTTGAGACTCAGCGTCAGGGTAAGGCCCTTAACAATCTCAATGATGAGAGACTTGAAGAAGGCAAGCAGCCTCTTGATATAATCCGTTTTAAGGAAAAGCTTGGACATAACATGATAGAGATTATTGTGGGATGTTTGATTGGAATAGTTAGTGCAATAGTGGTTTACCATTTGCCAATATAATTACAATTAAAGAGAGGGGGAAATTTGGTGGATAACATCGAAAAGCTAAAAGAGATAATTGATGCTTCAAATAGCATAGTATTCTTTGGCGGCGCAGGGGTTAGTACAGAGAGCGGTATTCCAGATTTTCGAAGTAAAGATGGCTTATACAATCAGCATGATGTTCGATTTGACATGTATCAGCCTGAGTATTTACTGAGTCACAGTTGTCTTATAAATGAGCCAAAGGTTTACTTTGAGTTTCATAGACAGAAGATGGATACCAGAAAAATCGAGCCTAACAATGCCCATAAATATCTAGCTAAGCTAGAGGAACAGGGCAAGCTAATAGGCGTGGTTACACAAAATATTGATGGTCTTCATCAGAAGGCCGGCAGCAAGAAAGTTTTTGAGATTCACGGAAGTGCACTTAGAAACTACTGCATGAAGTGCGGCACCACTTATCCTGTGGATTACATTTTCGATTCAGAGGATGAGATACCTAGATGTGACTACTGCGGAGGAGTTGTCAGAGCAGACATCACCCTGTATGAAGAGGGGCTTCCAGAGGACCAGGTAGAGGGCGCCATTAGAGCAATAAGCTCTGCAGATACCATGATAATAGGTGGAACTTCGCTGACCGTTTATCCAGCAGCATCATTTGTAAATTATTTTAAAGGGAAAAATTTAGTAATCATAAATCGTGACCCTTTGAATATTCGAGTTGGAGAAAATGTGCTGGTAATTAAGGAAAAAATCGGCCAGGTATTTACGAATCTAGCAAAGTTACAAGGAATAGAACTATAAAAATAAGAGAAAATAGGAAAAAGCCTTGAAAAACGCATAAGTTCATGCTATTATCTTAATTCGTGGTATAAAACATTTATATCCTTGCTAGGCTATATGACGTAGCTTGGCCAATAGACCAAAAGGAGGTAGAAAGCATGAACAAGTATGAATTAGCACTCGTTGTTAATGCGAAGATCGAAGACGATGCAAGAACTGCCACAGTTGAAAAGGCAAAGGAGTACATCACTCGCTTTGGTGGACAGATTTCTGACGTCGATGATTGGGGCAAGAAGAGACTTGCTTACGAGATTCAGAAGATGAATGAGGGTTACTACTACTTCATCCACTTTGATGCTGAGGCAGGCGTACCTGCACAGATCGAAGAGAATATTCGCATCATGGACAACGTACTTCGATTCTTATGCGTTAGAGCTGACGAGGCTTAATAGTATAAGACAAGGAGATTAATTATTATGAATAAAGTAATTCTTATGGGACGTCTCACAAGAGACCCAGAAGTTCGTTATGGTGGAGCAAACAACAGCGCTGTTGCAAGATTCTCTCTTGCAGTTGATCGTAGATTTAAGAGAGATGGCGATGAGCAGACAGCAGATTTTATTAACTGCGTTGCTTTCGGTAAGACAGCAGAGTTCCTTGAGAAATATGCTCGCAAGGGCACAAAGTTCGTTGTAGAGGGTCGTATTCAGACAGGCTCTTACACAAACAAGGACGGCCAGAAGGTTTACACTACCGATGTAGTCTGTGAGAATGTTGAGTTCGCAGAGAGCAAGAATTCTCAGAGCGGCGGAAGCAGCTTTGACGGTGGCGCAGGTTTCGCACCTAGCTCAGATGCAGGCGACGGCTTCATGAATATCCCTGATGGAATTGACGAGGAATTACCGTTCAATTAGGAAGGAGCCAAGCTCCGACCGGATTTCAATAGGAGGTTAAATCATGGCTTTTAATAAGACAGGTGATGGTCAGCAGAGAAGAAGACCAATGCATAGAAGAAAGAAAGTCTGTGTTTTCTGTGGTAAGGATAACGTAATCGACTACAAGGATACAGCAAAGCTTAAGAAGTACATTTCTGAGCGTGGAAAGATTCTTCCACGTCGTATCACAGGTACATGTGCTAAGCACCAGAGAGCTCTTACAGTAGCTATCAAGCGTGCTCGTCACGTTGCACTTATGCCATACGTACAGGATTAATTCTTGAATTTAAAAGACACTATTTAGAGTAATCTAAATAGTGTCTTTTGTTATATAATGGTTCATTATTATCGTTCTAATGGTATTTAATGTTTTATAAAATATTTAAAGGACAACCATATGAGCCAATATAAGATATGTGAGATGGTGTTACTCAGATAGATATTAATATGCTAAGTACTCCACATCATCGTAATAACTGGCCCAGTTGTTTTTGATTTCATCTTTATATACAAGTCTAAAACCTTCATAGGCGAAGTTTGGTGTAGTGGCACAGGATACGAAAGTGAAGCCTTCATTAGAAAGATTTTCCGCACCAAAGATAACACCTTTAGGGATAACAACCATTGCGCGTTGATCTTTTTCTACCTCATTTCCGAGGAAGATTTCTTCTTTTCCATTTGGGCCAAGAATAGTAACTTTCATACCACAGCCCTCGTGATAGTACCAAATCTCATCGCAGTCTATCTGATGAAAATGTGAGATTTCGTCTTTATCTAACAAGAAGTAAATACTGCCAGCAAGTGGACGACCCTCTATTTCAAATGGTGCGGTATAAACTTCTGCAAACCAACCACCTTCCGGGTGCTGCTGTAAGTTATATTGTTGTTTTAATATGTCTGATCTTGAATTCATGTCGTTATTCTCCTCAAATAAATATGTATAAAATTATAACACAGATTTTTGTACCATTCTAAGCAGGTCGGCTTGAGCTCCCAGAGCCTTTTTCTATGCACTAAAATAATGTTTTACTATTGTCACCCTATGGACAAATAATAGTTGACACTCGACATCTATTTTCTTACACTCAGAAGGGACTGGCTTTTAGAGCCAAATACTTACTGGAGTGTAACTAATCATGACAAAATCTATTTTATCTGTAAAAAATCAGGTTCTTTGCGCCTTGTTTGCAGCGCTAGTTGCTATAGGTGCGTTCATTCAAATCCCGGTACCTTATATGGATTATTTCACATTGCAGTTTTTCTTTGTATTGATGGCGGGCATTTTGCTTGGAGGAAAACTGGGGGCAATTTCTGTGGGATGCTATGTGCTCCTTGGAATAGTGGGACTTCCAATATTTGCAGCAGGCGGTGGAATAGGCTATGTGTTCCGTCCTAGCTTTGGATACTTGGTAGGGTTTATAGTGGCAGCATTTGTCACAGGAACTCTTAGCAGGAAAATGAGTGTAAGCTTCCTTCACTATTTTTTGGCTTGTCTGGGAGGCTTTGCTGTAACTTATGGAATTGGAATCGTATATAAATATTTGATGTTGAAATATTACTTGAATACTCCTGAGACACTTGGAGTTATTCTTTTATCTTGCTTTCCACTTGATATGCCTGGAGATCTTGTGCTTTGCGGCTTAGCATCATTTGTGGGAACAAGATTAACAGCTATTCGCATCATGGAGTAGGCATAAATAATGTAAAAGGAGAATAAGATGGGCAATTTAATTCAAGAGTTAAAAGAGAAGGTACTGGCAGGAAATGAGGTCACAAAAGATGAGGCTTTGACACTTTACAATCTGCCAGAGGAGGATTTAAAAGAGCTTTGCCAAGCTGCGGATGAGTTGAGGGAGCATTTTTGTAATAATGCATTTGATATGTGCACTATTATTAATGGAAAAAGTGGGCGTTGTTCAGAAAACTGTAAGTTCTGCTCACAGTCAGCGCATTATAAAACCTGCTCTGAGCAGTATCCACTTCTAGAGAAGGAGGAAATAGTAAAGCAGGCAAAATACAACGCGGATCGTGGTGTTTTAAGGTATTCTATTGTGACATCTGGAAGAGCTCTTACAGATGTTGAAGTAGACAAAGTCTGCGAGGCAGTAAGAGAGATTAAAAGAACAATTGATATAGAAATATGTGGTTCATTTGGACTATTAAACACTGAACAATATAAGAGATTAAGAGAGGCTGGAGTTACTAGAATTCATAATAATCTTGAAACTTCTGCAAGCTATTTTTCAAAAGTGTGCACCACACATACCCATGAGGACAAGCTACAGGCTGTTAGAAATGCAAGGGAAGCCGGAATGAGCATTTGCAGTGGCGGAATTATGGGACTTGGAGAAAGCGTAGAGGACAGAATCGACATGGCCCTAGAGCTTAGAAGTCTTAATGTAAAGAGCGTGCCAGTTAATATGCTTAATCCTATTCCTGGAACTCCATTTGAAAAAAATGAAAAGCTTACTATAGATGATATGTGCCGTATAGTTGCGGTATATCGATTTATTTTACCAGATGCATCCATTAGATTAGCTGGAGGAAGAGGACTGTTGCCAGGACATGGTAGAGAATGCTTTAAGTCAGGCGCCAATGCAGTAATCTCTGGTGATATGCTTACAACGGCAGGCTATACAATTGAGTCAGATATGAATATGATTCACGAGCTGGGATATAAGGAAGAGCTTTGGGAAAAATAGAATGGGCGTAGGTGAATGCAAATGACGAAATTACTAGAACTTGCAAAATGTAAAAAGGGTGTATTTATCACTGGAACAGGCACGGATATAGGAAAGACATATGTGACGGCCCTTTTAGCTAAGTATTATAGGGAACAGGGCATAGATGTAGCATATTATAAAGCTGCGATTTCAGGTGCAGATACAATTCCTGAAAGTGATGCGGGATATGTAAAAAAGATAGCAGGCCTAGAGCAGTCTGATGAGTCGATGGTTTCATATCTGTTTAGTGAGGCTGTATCTCCCCATTTAGCTGCAAAAATAAATAATCGTCCTATAGAATTAGATAAAATAGTTGGAGATTATCAAGTTGTAAGAGATAGTCATCAGTTTACAGTTGTAGAGGGAAGCGGAGGAATCGTGTGTCCTATCCGATATGATGAATCAAAAAAGATACTGCTTCCTGACATTGTAAATGCACTGGGATTATCGGTAATTATAGTGGCTGATGCAGGTCTTGGAACCATTCACAATGTGGTAACCACAGCAGCTTATATTAAAACCCTAGGTATTGAAATAGAGGGAGTACTTCTTAACAATTACACAGGAGACTTGATGCAAAAAGACAATTACTACATGATTGAAGAGCTTACTGGCCTTAAAGTGATAGGGACAGTAGCTCCAAATGGAGAAAACATAATATTTTAACAGCTAAAGCTCACATTTGTGGGCTTTATTTATTTTGAGAAAAACAGTAAAATATCCCTTAATATACAGTTTATGATACATGAGGAGGGAAGGCTTTGAAGGAGCAGGCTAGAGAAATTACAGGTAAATACGGGCAGAAATATACTATGAAATCAATAAACGCAGATAATGCAGAACAATTCCTAGATTTCATGTATCAAGTATCTGATGATACCCATTTTATGTCTCGGTATGGAGGTGAAGTGGGACAAAGTGAAAAAGATATAAAGGAAGAAGAAAAGAGACTACAGAGCCTTTATGACGATTCGAGGCAGACTATGACTTCTATATTTGATAATGAAAAAATCGTTGGAAACATTGCTGTTAGATGCATCGGTAAAGGTCGAAAAACAAAGCATCGGTGTGAGATAGGACTTGGTGTTAGAAAAGAATATCACGGAGCTGGTCTAGGAACTATTTTAATGGAGCATGCAATTGATTTTGCAAAAAATGCAGGGTATACATGCATGGAATTAGAAGTGCTAGAGGATAACACGAAAGCTCTTGGCTTATATAAGAAAATGGGATTTGTAGAATCAGGAAAATTGCCTTGTGGATTTAAGCTTGATGATGGCACAAGCATAGGTGAGATTTCAATGTATAAATTATTGTAGTAAAAAAGGCAGGTGGCACTGCAGGCATGTCTAGATTTTCTTTTAGAAGAAGAAATAGACATTACCTTTGCAGTCCTAGATCAAAGAATAATGGAAGTAGGCCAGCAGGAACTACAAAAGCTTATGCAAGAGGAAAAATATAAGGCTATTTCCTGCTAAGAATAAAGCTCAGCAAACTTCGCGCTATGTCGGTGGTAGTAACGAATCTCCGCCTCATGACACAGCTTTAGCTGTTCATCTAATCTGACAGTAAACATACCTAGCTCTATCTGAATATCTCGCAGGGTATCAGATAGGGCTTTTTTATATTTAGTATGTTTAAGTAGGTCAATCCATTTATCCAAGTCGTTGTCATAGGCGAAAATAAGAACATCATAATAAGAGATGCCCTTGTTGGCCATAATATAATCATTTATCTCAAGTTCTGTTTTTGTAGGCTTTGAAGTTTTCATAACTTATAACTCCTTTCTTTAAAAACTTGTAACATTATAGACCAAAACGTAACATATTTGCAACATTTAAACTGTTTAGATTAGAAAAAGCGCGAAAAATGGGGAGTTACTAGACTTTTTTAAAATGGTAAAATATACCTAGTGCTTTAAATAAAGGAGCATAACGGTTAAAATTTTTATGATATTCAAAATCATATTTTAAGGATAATTATGAATAGTAGAAAACAGGTAGCAGTTGGTCTTTGTGTAGCAGTTTGTTTTGTAGGCTGTGGCAGCAAACCCAACATAGCTAAAGAAGAAAAAATAGAGGCAAAAGCCCAAGTAGCTGATGCGACCAGTGTTGGAGAAATACAGGACAACGGGGAATATGACTTCACCCTATGTTTTGCTGGAGATATTAATTTTGACGAAAATTGGGTCACAACCCAGTATTTGAATACCTGTGAAAATGGTATAGAAGACTGTATAGCGCCTGAGTTGATAAGTACTATGCAGCAGGCAGATATAATGTGGATAAATAATGAGTTTACCTACAGTGACCGTGGAAATCCGCTAGAGGGTAAGGCTTACACATTTAGAGCTAATCCAGATAGGGTGGAGAATCTTAAGGAGCTGGGAGTAGATATAGTTGGCCTTGCTAATAATCATGTTTATGACTATGGAAAGGATGCGTTGCTAGATACATTTACCACATTAGAGCAGGAGGGAATCCCCTATGTAGGAGCAGGCCATGATTTGGCTGAGGCTAGCCAACCGGTATATATGGAGGTTGAAGGGAAAACAATTGCTTTTGTAGCAGCCTCTAGGGCGGAAAAAAATAGAATGACACCCCAGGCAACAGAAACCGAGCCAGGTATCTTAAGATGCTATGACACTGAGCTTTTTGATAAGGAGATCGAAGAAGCAGACGCAAAAGCGGATATAGTTGTGGCTTTACCACATTGGGGTACAGAGTATTCTACAGAATTAGAGCCAGTACAGGTGCAGACTGCCCATGAATATATTGATGCAGGAGCAGATGTAATTATAGGTGCCCATACTCACTGTTTGCAGGGATTTGAGTATTATGATGGAGTGCCTATTGTATATAGTTTAGGTAATTACTGGTTTAACGAGAAGACACTAGATACAATGCTTGTGACACTTCATTGCTACGGAGACAATGATGAGGATCATATGGAAGTGCTTATTACACCAGCATTGCAGGCAAATTGTACTACCACCTATGTGGCAGATAGCAAGGACCAAAGAGCATTATATGACAGGCTTGAAGATATATCTGTAAATGTAGAGATAAGTAATGATGGAAAAGTTGAGGTATCAGAATAAGGGGAAATAATGAAGACAGTTAGGGTAGTTGCAGCAGTAATAAAAGCAAAAAATGAAAAAGGCCAGCCCATGATATTTGCCACCCAAAGAGGTTATGGAGATTACAAAGATGGTTGGGAATTTCCAGGTGGGAAAATAGAAGCAGGAGAGACTCCAAAAGAAGCGCTTAAAAGAGAGATAAAAGAAGAGCTTGATACTATAGTTCAAGTAGGAGATTTAATAGATACAATCGAGTATGATTATCCAACATTTCATTTATCCATGGACTGTTTTTGGAGCGAAATTGTAGAGGGTGATTTGGTTTTAAAGGAACATGAGGCAGCTAGATGGCTTACAAAAGAAACCATAGATGATGTGGATTGGCTGCCAGCGGATATAACCCTTATAGAAAAGTTAAAACAACAGATTTAACATATAAATACAACTTTAAATCGAATCAAGAGGAGAATATTATGACAGAATTACAGCCCGGAAGACCTGCAGATTTGACCGGAAGACTAGAGCGAGAGGTGCGAGTTTACGATTTTTTAGATGAGCTTCAGATTGAATATGAAAGAGTGGATCATGAGCCAGCCACAACAATGGAGGCATGTGAGGAAGTAGATAAAAAGCTTGGCACCCTAATGTGTAAAAACCTGTTTTTATGCAACAGACAAAAGACAAATTTTTACCTGCTTTTAATGCCAGGTGATAAGAAGTTTAAAACAAAAGAATTGTCTCAGCAGATAAATTCAGCCAGGTTATCATTTGCAGATGCGGATGATATGTTAAAATACTTGGATATAGAGCCTGGTGCGGTCAGTGTCATGGGTTTAATGAATGACAAGGACGGTTCAGTAAAGCTTTTAATTGATGAGGATGTCATAAAAGGTGACTATATTGGTTGTCACCCATGTGTATGCACAAGCAGCCTTAAGATAAAGACAAATTTCATATTGGAGAAATTTTTACCAGCAGTATCCCATGATTATGAGGTAGTTAAGCTAGTAGGCGAGGATTAATTCCTTAGAAATAAGCCTTGCACAATAATTATAAAAGTTGTAAAGTATGAAAAAGACAAGGGCGTCTGCACTATGAGCAGGCGCCTTTTTGCTTTATAGGAGGCAAAGTTGAGACCGATAATAGGACTGATACCTTTATATGACGATGAAAGAGAAAGCTATTGGATGTTGCCAGGGTATATGAAGGCAATAGAAAAAGCAGGAGGACTGCCAATAATGCTACCTCTGACAGAAGATGAAGAAGAATTATCAGAAGCATATAGCTTGTGTACAGGCATTCTCTTTACAGGAGGCCATGACGTATCGCCAGATGTATATGGCGAAAAAGCAAAATCTACCTGCGGAAAGCCTTGCAAATCAAGAGATTTTATGGAAAGCTTTATATTGGACCGATGTTTGGTGGACGATAAGCCTTTTTTGGGTATATGCAGAGGGCTTCAATTTATAAACGCATATCTTGGCGGTAGTCTTTACCAGGATTTACCTACAGAATATAATTGCAGGGTAGAACACCATATGAGTCCTCCTTATAATAGGCCAGCCCATAAAGTTCAGGTGCTAGAAGGCACTAGGTTGGCAAAAATAATAGGAAGTGGCATTCACGAGGTTAACAGTTATCACCATCAGGCTATAAAAACATTGTCACCGAAAGTGGAGAAGATGGCTGAATCTGAGGATGGATTAGTTGAGGCAATAGCCGTGAAGAATCACAGATTTGCAATAGGAGTGCAGTGGCACCCAGAGTTTTCCTATGAGAATAATGAGGAAAGCATGAATTTAATTAAGGCATTTATTAAAGAATGTATATAAAGGAAGGAGATTAATTATGAAGAAAAGAGTTCTAGCAGTTTTAATGGCTGTTGCTACTATGGCAACAATGGTAGGATGTGGCGACACAGCATCAGAGCAGAAGCCAGAGGCATCAGAGGGTTCAGGTGAAAAAGTATGGGTAATCGCTACAGATACAGCTTTTAAGCCATTTGAGTACACAGATGATAATGGCGATTTTGTTGGTATTGATATGGAAATCTTAGACGCAGTTGCTAAGGACCAGGGATTTGAGTACAAGGTTGATGTACTTGGATGGGATGCAGCTATTGCAGCATGTCAGGCTGGTCAGGCAGATGGAATGATCGCTGGTGCATCTATCACAGAGGAGCGTAAGGCATCTGGTTGGATTTTCTCTGATGGATATTATGATGCTAACCAGAGTATGGCAGTAGAGGCATCATCAGATATCGATGGTTTTGATGATTTAGCAGGAAAGTCAGTTGCAGTTAAGACAGCTAGTATGAGTGCAACATATGCTGAAGAATTAGCATCAGAATACGGTTTTACTGTTACATATTTTGAGGATTCTCCAACAATGTACCAGGCAGTAGTTGGTGGACAGGTTGCAGCAGTATTTGATGATACACCAATCATGGCTTCTAACATCAAGGAGACAGGCATTGCTATGAAGATTGTAGACGGAACCGGTAATGATCCAGCACAGTACGGATTTGCAATTTTCAATGCTGACAATCAGGAGCTTGTAGATATGTTCAATGCAGGTCTTAAGAATATCAAGGCTAACGGAACATACGATGAGATTATTAGCAAGTACCTTGGAGAATAAGAAACTAATGTGGGCAGTTAAAACTGCCCACTGATTATTGAGGATAATATATGATTAAAATTATAACAGTATATGGACCTATGCTATGTGGCGCTCTAGGAAGAACGCTTCTTTTGGCATTGTTGGGATTATTTTTTGCCTGTATTATAGGCTTATTTTTCGGTATATTAGGTGTGCTTAAAAATAGAGCATGCAATGTTATTTCACAGATATTCGTAGATGTAATTCGTGGTGTGCCAATGATTGTATTGGCATTTTTTGTCTATTTTGGAATCCCTTATTTATTTAACACAATGGTAGGTGGATTCAATATAAGCTTGTCAGCTCTTCAGGCAGGTACTATCTGTTTGGCTCTCAACTGCGGTGCCTACATGGCAGAGATTGTCAGAGCAGGTATTCAGTCCGTTGATCCAGGACAGATGGAGGCAGCTCGCTCACTTGGTCTTACATACGGTATGGCCATGAGAAAGGTAGTGCTTCCTCAGGCAATACGTACTATGATTCCTACATTTATCAATCAGTTTATTATTACATTAAAGGATACATCTATCCTTTCAGTAATTGGATTCCCTGAACTAGTAAATACAGCGAAAAATGTTCAGGCTAATACATTTATGTCATTCCAAACATGGGCTGTTGTAGGAATTATGTATTTGATTGTTATCACTATCCTTTCACGTAGTGCAAAGATGGTTGAGAGGAGGTTAAGCATTGGTAGATAAGAGTACAGTTAAAATCAAAGTAGAACATTTAAATAAAAAATTTGGAAGCCTTGAAGTATTAAAGGACATTTCTACAGAAGTGTATGGTGGCGAGGTAGTGTGCGTAATCGGACCATCAGGCTCAGGAAAGTCCACATTCTTAAGATGTCTTAACAGACTTGAGAAGGCAAGTGCAGGATTAATAGTAGTAGACGGCGAAGAGATTTTAAGCAAGCAGGTAAATATTAATCATGTGAGAGAAAAGATTGGAATGGTTTTCCAGCATTTTAATCTTTTTAACAACCTTAACATCATCGATAATCTTACATTGGCTCCTGTAGAATTAGGAAAATGCTCAAAGGAAGAGGCTACAGAACGAGCAAAAAAGATGCTTGAGCGAGTAGGCCTTGAGGATAAGGCAAATAGTTTTCCTAGCCAGCTTTCAGGTGGACAAAAGCAGCGTGTAGCCATTGCAAGAGCTCTTTGCATGGAGCCAGACATTATGCTTTTCGATGAGCCAACAAGTGCACTTGATCCAGAAATGGTAGGAGAAGTTCTTCAGGTTATGAAGTCACTTGCAGCAGATGGTATGACAATGGTGATAGTCACACACGAAATGGGATTCGCAAGAGAAGTGGCAGATAGGGTTATTTTCATGGATGGAGGATACATTGTGGAAGAGGGAACTCCACAGGAAGTATTGCTCAATCCTAAGGAAGAAAGAACAATAGATTTCTTAAACAAAGTATTATAGTGGGGGCTATATGAAAAATATAATTACAATTAGCAGACAATTTGGAGCAGGTGGTAGCACAATTGGCCAGGCAGTGGCAGAGAGGCTTGGATACTATTATTGCGACAAAGATATGATTGTAAGGACTGCCATAGAAAGCGGAAATCTTTCACCTGAGGAGATTCGCTACTATGATGAAAAAGTTCCAAAGGAATTTGGATTTGGACAAAGCCTATTTGATTTTTACAACAAGCCATTAGATGAGCGTCTTTTTAATGCCCAAAGAGAAGCTATTAGAAAGGTTGCTGAAAAGGGTAATTGTGTAATCGTAGGACGAAACGCAAACATTATTCTTAAGGAATATGATAAGAGTCTTCATGTTTTCATTTCTGCAAGCGAGCGCTTCAGATTAAAGAGAATGATGGGTAAAATGCCAGATGTGCCGGAAGCTAAGGTCCTTGAGAGATTACATTCTGTTGATAAGGCTCGTAAGAAATATTGTAAATATTATACACACACAGAATTTGGTAATGCAGAATTCTATGATTTATCAGTAAAGAGTTCAACACTTGGAATAGATAATTGTGTAAATATCATTTGTAATGCGGCAAAGTTTTAGTGGATAGACTATTGCGTATTGACATGGGAAAAGATAACTAATTATAATTAAAAAAAATATTTTGTTTTCGACAAAGGCGTCGCATTTATTTGCGTCGCCTTTTTTTATGCTAAAAAAGCAAAACGGAGATGGTAAATCAAGAACAATTCTTGGAACTACGGTGGAATAGTGAATTAAAAAATGGGAAGGAAGGTAATATGATAAAACTTAACGATTATTTGTATGATGGTGAGACGATTTTTAGAATACTGCAAAAGTATATGGATGATTTAGAGGCAAGCGCGATGGATTCCCATAATCAAATAGATATAGTTCATTGTTCATTTCTTGAAACAATATACGAGTTATTGGAGCATAATGAGTTCTTGACGTCTCAGTCCCAGCGAATAAGAGAGTTTTATAAATACATGGTGGAGAAGTATTATTATCTTGCATTTACTTTTAAAGGGAGAATTAAATCCATTATCAGATCAGAGGAAAAATTTAATAGATATATAGTGGATTATATATATGAGTATTATCAGCAGTATCATCATTTTCCTGCTATACAGGAAGTAAAAGAAAAGTTAAGCTGCTTCAGGGATTTGATTGCTTATAGGATAGTAATATCCTTGCCTAAGTGTCACCTTAAAGAGGGCCAGGACAGAGAGGAAGAAGAGATAAAGCTATTATACGAAATAGCAAATGCACTTCCCTCTTTTTTATCAGAACAGGGATTTGCTGTTGTGAAATCAAATCTTGAGGGTAGGGAATGCTCTGACTTGTTGGATGAGAACTTGAGAGATATTTATAGAGATTATGTTCATGAGCCAACCAGTGCTGGCTATAGATCGTTGCATCTAACACTGTTTGATGAGATGGCAAGATGTTATGTAGAAGTTCAGCTTAGAACAAAGGCCATGGATGACAGCGCAGAAATAGGAAATTCAAACCATTTAAGATATGTGAAGGCTCAAGAACAGCAGCATAGTAGAAGAAATGAAATACCTGTAGGAGAATGTTTATACTTCGATGAGGCGTATGAGCGAGTGGTAGCTCTTGAAGATATAGATTTATCAAAGATAGATGTAAATATGTTTACAGCGGAAAATAACAGCCTGATTAATGATGGATGTGGACTATTTAGGGGTAGACAGATTTTGCCGTTTGAACATTTATCAAGATTTCAAAATGGATTGGTGGATTAAAAAAGTAGATTAATAACTTGGGGGAATTTACAATGGCAGCATTTGATAGAGTATGTTCTGGTATTCCGCAAATGGATGAGCAGTTTGACAACATTAGATTTGGGGATAATGTTGTCTGGAGGGTGGATAAGCTAGAGGATTTTATGCTTTTTGCAGGTCCATACGTGAAGCAGGCAATAGTGGATGGGAGAAATCTAATTTATGTTAGATTTGCATCTCACGAGCCACTCTTTGAACCACAGGAAGGTTTGAAGATTGTTAATGTGGAACTGTCCCACAGATTTGAGACTTTTACAGTTGCTATTCATGAAATAATTGAAAGGGAAGGTGTTGATGCCTTCTTTGTATTTGATTGTCTGTCAGAACTTCAGACTGCCTGGGCTACAGACCTTATGATGGGTAATTTTTTTCAAGTAACCTGCCCATATCTTTTTTCACTTGATACTGTGGCCTTCTTCCCATTGATTAGAGGTAAGCATTCATTTAAAGCAATAGCTAAAATTCGTGATACAACACAGCTATTTCTAGATGTTTATTCAGATTCAAAGCATGTATATGTAAGGCCAGATAAGGTTTGGAATAGGTATTCTGAGACAATGTTTTTGCCTCATATTTATGAGCCTGAAAATGGTACATTTAAGCCGATGCTTGATGGTGTAATGGCTAGCCATTTTTATCAGTTACTTGAAACTGAAACATCAAATGCAGACCGTGGAAACAAGGATAGCTGGGATAGATTTTTTGATATGACAAAGACCATGCACGAAAATGGCATTGACGTCACTGAGCAGTGTAATAGAATGTGCAATATCATGATGAGCAGAGATGAAAGGATGCGCATCATGATAAAAGAAAACTTTAGGGCCGAGGATTATCTTAATGTGAAAAATAGGATGATTGGAACGGGCATGATAGGTGGAAAATCCTGCGGAATGCTCCTTGCCAGAAAGATTATTGAGAACAGTAGGCCTGATATATTTGATAAGTTTGAGCCCCATGATTCCTTTTATGTGGGCTCTGATGTATTTTATACATTTATTGTGGAGAACCACTTTTGGGATATTAGGGTAAGACAGCGAAAGCCAAAAGAATATTTTAGTTTGGCGGAGGAGTTTGCAAATCGTCTAAAAACGGGAAAGTTTTCGCGAGATATGGAAGAAGAGTTGGTTAAGCTTCTTGAGTATTACGGTCAAGATCCAATTATTGTAAGGTCTAGCTCTATTTTAGAAGACGGATTTGGCAATGCGTTTGCAGGAAAGTATGAATCAGTATTTTGCCCGAATGCAGGGGATATGGAACAAAGACTTTTGGAACTTGAGGATGCGATTCGTACAGTTTATGCTAGCACGATGAGTAAGTCAGCCTTAGATTATAGAAATCGTCGTGGACTGCAGGCAAGAGATGAGCAGATGGCTCTTTTGATTCAGAGAGTTTCGGGTTCATATTATGGGGATTATTATATGCCTTGTGCAGCAGGCGTTGGTTATTCATACAGCCCATATCGATTTATGGAAAGTCTGCAGCCAACGGCAGGAATGCTTCGTCTTGTAATGGGACTTGGAACGTCAGCAGTGGATAGAACGGAGGGCTCATATCCAAGACTTGTAAGCCTTGATAAGCCAAAGGCCTCAACAGCGAAAAATAGCATCGAAAAACATAGATATTCGCAGAAGAAACTGGAACTTATTAATCGAGCTGAAGGGAAGTTGCAGCAGGTAGAGCTGGATACAATAAAACCATTTATGCCATTTTATTTGCAGGGCCTGCTTTTAGAACATGATTATGAGGCAGAAAGCATCTATCGTGAACAGGGACATCCTAGAGATATACAGTTTATTTCTTGCTATGGAATAGTTGCAAAGGATGAATTAATGGCTCAGATGAAAGACATTTTGAGAACTATTCAAGAAACATATGAATATCCTGTGGACACAGAGTTTACTATCAATTTTGCTGAGAATGGAGATTATGTAATTAACATTCTACAGTGCCGACCTCTTCAGATTTTTGAGGATTCAATGGATTTTGAAATGCCGGAAAATATAGATGAAAATAAGGTTTTATTTGAATGCGAAAAGTCTTCAATGGGATTATCCAGAGTGGAAAAGATGGATTTAATAGTCTACGTTGATGCTGTTAAATATTACAACATGGGTTACAAGGATAAGTACATTATTGCTAATGCCATCGGAAGGATAAATTGGAAGATGCGTAATCAGGGAAAAAAGATGCTTCTCATGGTACCAGGGCGCATTGGAACAACATCTCCTGAGCTTGGAGTACCTACAGCATTTGCGGATATAAGTGAGTTTGAAGCAATTTGCGAGATTGCAAATTCTGAGGCGGGATACAATCCAGAGCTTTCTTATGGAAGCCATTTCTTCCAAGATCTAGTGGAATCAGGAATACTATATAATGCCATTTTTGAAAATGAAAAGACGAAGGTCTTTAATATGGGATTGTTGAAGGGATATAAGAATATTTTGGTAGAGATGGATAGCAATTATAGGGAGATAGAAGAAATAGTAAAAGTGTATGATGTTTCCGAAAAGGATATTTACTTATGCAATGACATGAAAAATGAAAGAATAATATGTTATGAGAGATAGAATTATGCTATTATCTTTTCCATGAAATATGAATGCATCGTAGAAGCAAAATTTATATCTAGACCCAACAGATTTATAGCTCATGTAGAGGTCCATGGAGAAGAAATAAAAGTCCATGTAAAAAACACGGGACGTTGTAAGGAATTGTTAATTCCAGGAAGGACTGTGTACTTGGAAAAAGCAAGTAACCCTGATAGAAAAACACCTTTTGATTTGGTGGCAGTAGAGACACCTATTGGGATTGTAAATATAGATTCTCAGGCACCAAACGCTGTAGTAAAAGAGTGGCTTATGAAGCAGGACTATGATCTGGTTGTGCCTGAGTACAAATACGGGAATTCTAGAATTGATTTTTACATGGCAAAAGGAGAGGATAAATATCTTCTTGAGGTAAAGGGCTGCACCCTGATAAAAGATGGGATAGGCTACTTCCCAGATGCACCTACCGAGCGAGGAGTGAAGCACCTTAGAGAACTTACTGCAGCCATAGACAAAGGATACAAAGCCATGGCAGCTTTTGTAATTCAAGTGGAGGGCGTCAGTGAGGTAAGACCAAACATAGAGACCCACCCAGAGTTTGGGGTAGCTCTAACTGAGGCTAAGAATGCAGGGGTAGAGGTGCTTAACTTAGAGTGTAATGTGAAAAAGGATGAGCTTACAATAAAAGCTTCTAAATCATGATGATTTAGAAGCTTTTTGTATATATTAGCCACCCTAAAACTAAATGAATTGCAAGAATTAAAGGCATTCCAATGACGAAATACCAGTGCTTTGTCTTGTGGCGGAATAGATACATGCCTAAAAGAGTGCCGATACTTCCACCGATGGCGCTGACTAAAAATAGAGTTTTTTCTGGGATGCGCCATTGATTTGAAATAGCCTTCTTTTTATCAAGTCCCATGACGGCAAGTCCTAGTGCATTCATCATCACTAAATAAGAAATAATAATATCTTTCATAAAAAATCTCCCTAGCAAATAGTATGAGTCTATTATAAAAAATCTAAAATAAAAGATGCAAACTATTTGTCTAAAATAAAAAAAGATTTATCATATAAGGAGGGATTAGGAAAATGGGAGAAATGTTATGCTTAGTAAGACACACATTGCAATAGGAGTGGCCAGCTCTCTAACAATTCTGGCGCCAGAGACTATACAAGAACTGTGTCCTATTGTTATAGGGGCATCAGTAGGAAGTATTTTATGTGACATAGACTGTAAGATCGGTGTATCAAAGGATGCAGTATTAGGCAGGACTATAGCCACCATACTATCAGTGGCAGCCTTATATATAGATATTGTTGCTCATGGCAGCATGTTTGAATACTTTATGCAGACCCACATTATTTCTTTGGTGCTTGGGCTTTTGATAATATTGATTACCGGGTATTTTGCTAGAGAATCGGAACACAGAGGCTTTTCTCATTCGCTGATGGCATTTGGACTATATGGAATAGGTATATTTTTATTTTCAAAGCCAGTGCTTTTAGGCTTCATTATAGGATTTGCATCCCATTTATTGCTGGACGTTATAACATATCGTCCTGTCCAGTTGTTTTATCCTAGAGAAAAGGGAGTAAGCCTTAAAATATGCAAGTCCAAGTCAGCGCTTAACACTGTAATAATGATATTCGGCTATATTTGGCTCATTGCTGTATGCGTTTTGTACTATCAGCATTTTTTGGTTTTACTGCCAAAAAGGGGGTAAAACCCTATTGATTTATACATAGTGCACAGTTTTAGGTATTGGAATTTGTTTAATTTGTATATTTGCCCAATGGAACTTTCTAAAAAAGATGGTATTCTAATGGTGTAATTAGGAATCAGCTTAATAGGAGGTTAGACGATGGGCTTATTTAGAGAGTTATTTGACAGCGAAAACGGCACATTAATGACATTCGTTGAGTATTTAAAGAGCGGATATGTCGACTAAATAAATTTTGAAAAGCATTTCGGAGTGTCCTTATAAAGGGGCACTTCTTTTTTTTACAATAATATCAGCAGATAACCTGCCCAGGAATGGCGAGATTAATTAACAAACGTAGGAGGTGCTGGTATGGAGAAGATTAAAATATACATAGACATGGATGGTTGCATTGCCAAGTGGAACATGGATGCATCAATAGAAGACACATTTTAGCCAGGATATTTTGCAGCGTTGGAGCCGGATGAGAGATTGATAGATGCGGTTAAGATGCTTTCAGAGGAATATGATGTCAGTATTTTATCAGCTGTTTATCAGGATAATCATTCCATGGATGACAAAATAACGTGGCTTAATAACAACGGTTTAGGACATTTACAGAGGATATTTGTTCCTTATGGCCAGCCCAAGCAAAAGTATATAGATCAGGAATTTACATCCATTTTAATTGACGACTACTCTAAGAATTTGGAGGAGTGGATTTTAGCTAAGAATTGCTATGGAATCAAATATCTAAATGGGATTAATGCGACAAAGGGCATGTGGAATGGATTTATGATATCTAGCCGTATGAATCCTAATGCCATGTGCACCACTATAAAAGGGATTGTGTCTCAATTAATTGCGCAAAACACACTTGCAAAAAGTGCATAGATTAGCGATAATCAATCTTAAAGGGGAGGAGAGTTTTTTGGTGTAAAAGGAGGATAAAAAATGGCAGAGAACAAATACGCAGGCACTAAGACAGAGAAGAACCTTTGGGAGGCATTTGCTGGCGAATCAATGGCTCGCAACAAATATACATATTTCGCTTCAGTTGCTAAGAAAGCTGGATACGAGCAGATTGCAGCTTTATTTTTAAAGACAGCTGACAATGAAAAGGAGCACGCTAAGCTTTGGTTCAAGGCTTTAGGCGGAGTTGGAACTACTCCAGAGAATCTTCTCCATGCAGCAGAGGGTGAGAATGCTGAGTGGACAGACATGTATGATCGCATGGCTAAGGAAGCAGATGAAGAGGGATTCCCAGAGCTTGCAGCACAGTTCAGAGGTGTAGCAGCTATCGAGAAGGCTCACGAGGAGCGTTATCGCAAGCTTCTTAACAACGTAGAGGCTATGGAAGTATTCAAAAAGAGTGGCGTAACTATGTGGGAGTGCCGCAACTGTGGTCACATTGTAGTTGGAACAGAGGCTCCAGAGGTTTGCCCAGTTTGCAAGCATCCAAAGGCATACTTCGAGGTTAGAGAAGAGAATTATTAATTCTTAACACTATGGATTTGTTTTCAGGGTCAATGTTGACGAGCTCAGCATGGCCCTGATTTTATAAGAATTTTTTTAGGAGGATAGTTTATGGTAAAGCACGTTATTTTATGGACTTTAAAGGAAGAGTTTTCCCCAGAGGAAAAGGCTAAAATCAAGGCTGGTATCAAAGAGGGTCTTGAGGCACTTCAGGGCAAGATTCCTGGATTAATTGATATAAAGGTTTACACAGAAGGATTGCCAAGCTCTAATGCAGATTTGATGCTTGATTCTTCATTTGAGGATGAGGCATCCCTTAAGGGATACGCAGTTCATCCAGAGCATGTTGCTGTAGCAGACGGCAAGGTACGTCCATACACAGCATCAAGAGTGTGCCTTGATTTTGAGGTATAGATAATAAGTAATACGAAAAGAGAAGCAAAATGAAGATAGTATTTCTAGACAGAAAAACAATTGGAGAAGATATTGATCTCTCTGGGTTTGAGAGATTTGGAGAGGTGGTTATCTACGACTATTCTACTTCTGAGGAAGTCCCTGAGAGAGTAAAAGATGCAGATATTATCGTACTCAATAAGGTGCTAGTTAACGAGTCAACAATTGGTCAGGCAAAATCCTTGAAGCTTGTGTGTGTCACAGCTACAGGTACCAACAACCTGGACAAGGATTATCTTGCCAGCAGAGGCATAGAATGGAGAAATGTAGCTGGCTATTCTACAGAGGCAGTTGCCCAGCATACACTTGCACTTGCACTTCACCTTTATGAGCACCTAAGCTACTATGATGAGTATGTAAAAAGTGAGCGCTATGTTAATGATAGGATGTTCACTCATTTTGAAAAGCATTTCAATGAGATTAGCGGTAAAACATGGGGCATAATCGGCTTGGGCGCAATTGGAAGCAGAGTGGCAGAGATTGCAACATGCCTTGGAGCCAATGTAGTTTATTTTTCTACTACAGGACGCAATCACTCAGATATCTACAAGGAAGTGGATTTTGATACACTTTTATCCACATCGGATATCATCACTATCCACGCACCACTGGATGAAAATACACTTCATTTGATTGATAAGACTGCTCTTGAGAAGATGAAAAACACAGCTATCCTGGTAAATGTGGGAAGAGGTCCTATTATTGTGGAAAAAGACTTAGCTGACGCACTAGAGTGTGGACAAATTGCAGCAGCAGGTCTTGATGTACTTGATGTGGAGCCTATGTCTAGCGACAATCCACTTGTTAGAATCAAGGACAGCACAAAGCTCATTATCACACCTCATATTGCATGGGCGGCTGTAGAGGCAAGACAGCGTCTAATGAAAATTATCGAGGGCCAGATAGAGGACATCATTTCTTCAAAATAATCTGATAAACTGAAGTTCCTAAGTAATTAAAAATGGGGACTTGGCTTATGGATTTTAACTTTCAGGATGAAAACAAGCCATACTCATCTGATGATGCGTATGAAGATTTGGAAAAGATTCGCGATATTTTGCATGATGCTCAAATGCGGATAAATAAGGACAAAATTAATAAGGCAAATATCGATGTTAGTATAAACATAGATTTACCCGACTCAAATAAATAGAAAAGGCTGTTATAACAGTCTTTTCTTTATGTTTTATTAGAGGCAAATTTAAAAAAGAAAGAGAGTAATATTATGTGGTTATTTTTCGCTCTTGTGACTACCTTTATATGGGGTCTAGCAGAACTATTTTATAAGAAAGGTGCAAGGCCTGATGAGAAGTTTGCTCATCTTAAAATATGCGTCTGCGTAGGTTTCATTATGGGCATTCATGCCGTATTTACACTTATAACAGGAGATATTGGATACGACCCTAAGAATCTCATTAATTATCTTCCAGTATCCCTTTGTTATATTATTTCAATGGCATTTTCATTCTTCGGAATGAGATTTATAGAAGAGTCCATCTCAGATCCAATCGAAAACACATCTGGTGCTATTTGCTCCCTTTTAGCGGTTGTAGTTCTAGGTGAGACTATTGCAGCAGGTTCTGCGATAGCCATTGTAGTAATTGTAATTGGTATATTAGGTATTGGATTTCTAGATAATACGGGGGACACTGATAGAAAGAAAAAGCTTGGGAAGAAGATGGCAATTATAGCATTTGCAATGCCATTTTGTTACGCAATCATAGACGCCATAGGAAGTCTTCTTGATATATATTTCCTTGATATTGAAACAAGCCCACTTTCAAATATAACAGAAGCTACAATTGAGGATGTTGCCAATACATCCTATGAGCTTACATTTTTTATTTGCGCAGTAGTTCTTTTGATATTTATGAAAATCAAGGGAGTTAAATTTGAACTTCCTACACAGAGGGATAAGATTTTAGCAGGTGTTTGTGAGACAGCAGGTCAGTTTACATATGTGTATGCTATGAGTGGAGATGGAGCAATTGCAGCACCTATCATTTCATCGGTATGTGTAGTATCACTTATTCTGTCTAGAATTGTTTTAAAAGAGAAGCTTACTAAGCTTCAGTATTTCTTCTTGTTTTTAGTAATTGCCGGAATTCTAGCCCTTGCAATGATTGAGGGAGAATAGAATAGATGGTATAATAAACGGAAAGTGTGTAATATTTTGGGGATAGATATTGAAAATATTGGTTTTTACGTGACGTTAGGAGGGGAAGTTTGAGTGAGAAAAACGAAGTAGTAATGTCTACAATTGACTACTCTGATGGGGATATATTAAGGATGCTTAAGGACTTGCCAGATGCATGCTGTGTTTTCCAGGTGGTTACAGATCCATTTGGTACAGTCCGAGACATGCTGTTTCTATTTGCCAATGAAAAATACGCTTCATTAGTTGGCAAACCTTCCGCTGAGTTAATAGGCGCAACCTATTACTCGACGGTATCTAATAGGGACGAGGATTGGATTAGGCTTAGTTATCAAGCCGCAATCATGCGTCAGTCTGTAATTAATCGCACCTATAATACACAATTTAATAAATGGTTTGAATTCTGGGCTGTGCCTGTATTTAAAAAGGGATTTTGTGCCTTTATTATCCATGACGTAACAGCTGAAAAACGCAAGGAAGATACCAAGGAAATAACTACAAAATCCAACAACGTAATTATTGAATGCGCTAAAGCATTGTCTGCAGGTGATTTCAAAAAAGGAATTAAGGCTGCTTTGAAAGTTCTTGGAACAACCCTTAAAGCTGACAGGGCTATGATTATAGAAAATAACAAGGGTGAAATAGGAGAAATCGTCGAATGGTCGGACAGAGTAAATGGAACAGGACTGCCATCTAGAAAAGAATTCGAGCAATACGACATTTTTACAATGTGGAACAAGCAGATGTATGGCGAGAATATAATAATTATTGAAGATACATTGCTTGTAAATGTAAAAAACCAACAAGCCTATGCAGGTATGTTATCAGGAAAAGTTTCAAACTACGTGCTAGCTAAATTGACAGATAAAAATACGATTATTGGATATTTGCTGGTTGATAATATCAGTCGAGAAACAGATGTAAATATAAAAGAAGTAGTAGAATCTGTAGCAATTTTTATCTCTGAAGAAGTTAGGAACTATATCCTTCAGTCGGAAATGCTATATATGAGTGAGCACGATATTCTCACAGACGTTGGAAACAGAAAAGCTTTTAATTCAAAAATTGGAATGCTAGAGGGAATGGATATTTCCGTTGGAATATGCTTTGTGGATATAAATGGATTGAAGTCGGTAAATGATGAGATGGGACATGAAGCAGGTGATAATGTAATAAAAGAGGCCTCTGAGGCAATAGCATCCATCTTTAAAAAGAAATATTGCTATCGAATTGGTGGAGATGAATTTGTAGTAGTGATGCCTCAGGTTAGTGAGGGGACTTTTGCCCAGCATGTAGAAAGACTTCGAAAGAAGAGTAAAAAGATTTCAATGGCGATAGGTTCTGTATGGAGCGAAAAATGCTTAGATGTTGAGGAGCTAGTTAATATAGCAGATAAAAATATGTATGCTGACAAAACAGAGTTTTATAGCAAAAACGATAGACGAAAGGAGTGATATATAATAAAATAATTTAGCGTACTAAAGTGAAAGAGAGGACGGAAGAAATGGTTATTTCAAAAAGTATGGAAGCTCTAGTTGCTGGAAGTTCTACTATCAGAAAGCTATTTGAAGAGGGCTTACAATTAGCGGCAGAAGTTGGTGCAGAAAATGTTTATGATTTCAGTTTGGGAAATCCAGCGTCACCGGTGCCGGCAAAAGTTACTGAGTCAATCAAAGATATATTAGCTGAAAATCCAGACTCTTACGTCCATGGATATATGAAAAATGCAGGATTTGACGAGGTTAGAGCTAATGTAGCAGCAAATCTTAATAAGAGATTTGACATGGGCTATGATGCAGGAGATATCGTCATGACAGTTGGTGCAGCAGGCGCCATGAACTGCATCTTCAGAGCACTTATCGAGACAGATGATGAAGTTATTGCATTTGCACCATATTTTGGAGAGTATCGCAACTATGCAGCTAACTATGGCGGCAAATTAGTTGTTGTCCCACCTGATATGGAGAACTTTGATTTAAATATTAATGAATTAGATGCCCTTATCAATCCAAAGACTAAGTGCATTATTATCAATAATCCTAACAATCCATCTGGTAGAATTTTCCCAGAGGAGACAATTAAGCAGCTTGGCGCTATAATTGAAAAAGCAGAAAAAAGAATAGGTCATCCAATTTACGTACTTGCGGATGAGCCATATAGAGAGCTTGTTTATGATAATGAGGTGGTACCTTATATTCCTTCAATTATCAAGAACAGTATTTATATCTATTCATTCTCTAAGACACTTTCTCTTCCAGGTGAGAGAATTGGTTACATGGCTCTTTCTAAGAAAATGGATTGCTATGACGAAATGATAAATGCAATGGCTGTAGCAAATAGATGCTTAGGCTATGTTAATGCACCATCATTATTCCAGTTGGTTGTTTCTAGATGTTTGGATGAGGGAGTAGATCTTGATTTCTACGATAGAAACAGAAAGCTATTATATGACAAGCTTACAGCCCTTGGTTTCAAGGTAGTTAAGCCACAGGGCGCATTTTATTTGCTTGTAAAGGCACCTATGGAGGACGAGGAAGAGTTTGTTTCTCTTGCTAAGAAGCATCACATAATTTTAGTTTCCACTAAGTCCTTTGGTTGCCCAGGATATATTAGAATGGCATATTGCGTAGACTATGAGATGATTAAGCGCTCAATACCAGCATTTGAAGCTTTGGCTAAGGAGTGCGGACTCTAGTTTATACAGGAGGCGATTTATTTGAGAAAGAAATTATTATCTGCAGCATTAATAGCTGGAATGATGTTATCACTTTCAAGCTGTGCTAAGAAAAGTCAGGAAGTCATTTCAGATATGGCTGGCTCTGATGACACTCTTACAGTGTATGCTTGGGATGACAATTTTAATATTCCAGCACTTAAGGCAGCTGAAAAGGATTACAAACAGGTTAATCCTAATTTTGAATTGAATATTGTGAATATGGGAAATTCAGATGCCATAGAGGATGCTGTTGAGGATGCCTATAAGGCAAAGGATTTTTCTTCACTACCAGATATAGTTTTATTTCAGGATCACAGTATCCAGAAGTATGTTAAGGCATATTCCGGTTCTTTTATGTCGGTTGAAGATGCCATTGTAGACTGGGATAATCTAGGCTCTGACAAGGTATCATATTCAGTGGTAAATGGAGTTCACTATGGTTTTCCAGTGGATTCAGGTACTACAATTTTTGCATATAGAGTAGATATTTTAAAAGAATGTGGATATACATTAGAGGATGTTACCGATATCACATGGAAAGAGTTCGATGAAATCGGCAAGGATGTATATCAGAAGACAGGAAAGTACCTAATTAGCGCCATTGGCAAGGATAATGATTTAATCTACATGATGCTTCAGGCTGAGGGTGAGTCCCAGTTCAGAAGCGGTAGTCCTTTTATTGTAGGCAATGAGAAGCTAAAAGAGGTAGTAGAGACAATTGTACAATTAGCTAACGATAACGTCCTTTATCTTGCAGAGGATTGGGACGATTACGTTGATAATGCTATTGGAAATGACATGGTTGCCGGTGTCTATGATGGCAACTGGATTATAAGTTCTATTCAGCAGGTTAAGGCTAATTCAGGCAAATGGGAAATCACCTACGCACCTACATTTACAGGCATTCCAGGCTACGCATCAAATGGTGGATCATCTCTTTGTGTGACTTCTAATTGCAAGAACTCTATGTTAGCCAAGGACTTTTTGGCATATACATTTGGCGGTGGTTCAGCAATAGATGGCAGCTCAATCACTTATGATGATGCTTTACTTAATGCAGGAGTTGTAGGTTCTTGTGTTGCAGCAGCAGGCTCTGATGTATATACTCAGGGTGTTGAGTATTTTAACAATCAGCCAATTTACGCAACAATAGTAGAGTACTCTCAGCTTGTTCCATCGGTAGAACAATCGGATTATCATTATGTATGTAGAAAATACATGTCACAGGCAGTGCTTGATATTATAGAAAATGGCACTGACATTGATGAGGCACTAGCTACAGCTGAGACAGAATATAAAAAGGAGACCGAACCAAAGTATTAGTTTAGGAAATAGGTAATGGCAAAGCAAAAACGTCAGATAGAATACAGGTATTACGAGATTCCATCGGATGAATATGTGCTTGCTCTTTTGGGGGAAAGCTGGGTTCAAAGCTACGGAGCGGAGACAGAGAACCTTTTACATTTTCATAATTATATGGAAATAGGGTATTGCTATTGGGGAAATGGCAAACTTACTATTGAGGAATCCACCGTTAATTATAAAGGTGGAATAATCACTATAATCCCGGAAAATATACCTCATGAGACCAAAAGTCTTAATGATGGCATATGCAAATGGGAATACCTGTTTATCGATATTGATAATTTTATTCGAAAAGAAATGCAGTTTCATAGATTGATACCTGAGGAGGTTATAAAGCGTATTAACAACCAAGGGTACGTCATTCAATGGAACCAAAATAAAAATCTTACAGCTTTAGTTCGTTCTGTAATGGAGGAGTATCGCGAGAAAAAGCCTTATTATAGACAGGCTGTTAAGGGTTATCTTAGAGCATTTGTTGCAGAGCTATTGAGGCTCAATGAAGACATGAGCTCATCTCTTACACTTGAAGAGAAGCGACTTAATAGCTATATCGAGCGAAGTGTTAATTACATTGCGGAGCATTTTGCTGAGGAGATTAAAATGTCGGATGTGGCGGACGAATGCGGATTATCTGAGAGTCATTTCAGACGTATATTTGAAGAGAGCATGAGTATGAAGCCTCTTGATTATCTGAATATGATTCGCATTGATAAGGCTTGTGAGCTTATGCAGACCACAGATTACGCCATGGAGGAGATAGGATTTAGAGTAGGCTATCAGACTCCATCTACATTCAATCGCAATTTCAAAAAGCTAACTAGCAAAACACCATATCAATGGAAAAAGGACAAGAACACTACAGGACTTACAAAAAAGAATTATAAAATCAGCGCAAAAAAGGGCTGGTAAAGGAAAAAGAATGGCCACAGGTCATTCTTTTTTTACATATTTTAGACACAATAACAGTGAAAAATAATTATTCTCATAGATTTAAATGAGCGAATATGCAATTTTTTAGAGCAATTATATTTAACAAATAACAATAATTAATTAGTATTATGACCATATGAGGGGCGCATATTGGGAAAGGAATTGTGCATTGTGTACAAGAAAGCGCCAAATATCTAAGAGAGAAGGAGAATGGAGAGAGATGAAGAAAAAATTACTATCAGTAATGCTCGCAGGAGCAATGGTTTCTTCGCTAGTAGCATGTGGAGGTTCTGACGGAACTGGCGCAGAAGGGGGAGCAGCAGGTGCTGACGGTGCAGAGGAAAATGTACAGTCAGAAGATGAAAACACTTTAACAGTGTATGCTTGGGATGAAAACTTTAATATTCCAGCACTTAAGGCAGCAGAGAAGGATTTCCAGGAGGTTAATCCAGATTTCCATCTTGAGATTATTACACAGTCTCAATCATCAGATGTAGAGACAAAAATCACAAATGCAGCAGAAGCTGGAGACTATAGCACATTACCAGATATCGTGCTTTTCCAGGATCATTATATTCAGCAGTATGTAACAAACTATCCTGATGCATGGCAGTCAGCAGAGGATGCAACTTGTGATTGGTCAGGACTTGGAGCTGAGAAGCTTTCATACTCAACAATCAATGGAGTTCACTATGGATTCCCAGTAGATGCGGGAACAGCTATTTTTGCATATAGAACAGATCTCCTTGCTGAAGCAGGTTACACAATTGATGATGTAACAGGCATCACATGGGATGAGTTCGATGAAATCGGTAAAAAGGTATACGAAAAGACAGGTAAATATCTACTTTGCATGGATGGTGATGGAAACGACTTATTCTACATGATGCTTCAGGCAGAGGGTGTTTCTCAGTTCAAAGATGGCGAGCCATACTTCAAGGATAATGAGACACTTGTAGAAGTATTTAATGTAGTTGTAAAGCTTGCTCAGGACAATGTTCTCTACCTTGCAAATGACTGGTCAGACTACACAGATCAGGCTATCCAGGGTGACTTAGTAGCAGGTGTTTACAATGGTAACTGGATTATTCCTACAATCGAGCAGGTAGCTGACAACTCAGGAAAGTGGGAGATTACAACAGCTCCTACACTTACAGGTAAGCCAGGCTATGCATCAAATGGTGGTTCATCACTTTATATCACAGCAAATTGCCAGAAGAAGGATCTTGCACTTCAGTTCCTTTCATACACATTTGGTGGTGAGTCAGCAGCAGACGGACAGTCAATCACATACGATGAAGCTCTTGTAAATGGTGGTGTAATCGGAACATGTGCAGCAGCTGCAGAGTCAGATGTATATTCACAGGGGGTTCCTTTCTTCAATGACCAGCCAATTTACGCAACAATCGTTGAGTATACACAGCATGTACCTACAGTAGAGCAGTCAGATTATCACTATGCAGCACGTACACAGCTTGGAACAGCTCTTCAGAATGTCCTTACAAATGGCGAGGATCCAGAAGCAGCTATTGCAAATGCAGAAGAGCAGCTTAGATTTGAAATGGAATTAGATTAATAGTTATAAATGAATTTCTTTGGGAAGTGGCTAGCCCACTTCCCATTTTTAAAGAAGGGGGATGCCAAAGTGGAAAATAAAAGAAAAGGAATGACGCTTGCAAATAAACAATTGGCAGCCGGCTGGGCGTTCTTAACACCAGCAACAGTTCTCATTTTTATAATGAGTTTTTATCCAATTATTCAGGCTTTTATCACATCGTTAAAAAAAGGAAAAGGCGTAAATACAGTTTTCGCTGATCCACTTACATACAATTACACTCGAATGTTTCAGGATGGTATTTTCATTCAGTCAATGAAAAATACATTCTTTTATCTTATAATCGAGGTCCCTATTATGCTTGTGCTTGCAATATTACTAGCACAACTTCTTAACAATAAGGATCTTAAATTCAAGGGATTATTCAGAACATGTATCTTTTTACCATGTGCAACATCCCTAGTATCATACTCAATAATTTTCAAATCAATGTTTGCTACACAGGGCCTTGTAAATTCTGTGCTCATGAAACTTGGTTTGATTAGCGAGAATATAAATTTCTTAGGCACACCGGGAACAGCAAAGGCAGTTATCATAATAGCCCTAATCTGGAGATGGACAGGATATAACATGGTATTTTATCTGGCTGGTCTTCAGAATATAGAGTATTCAGTATACGAGGCAGCCAAAATCGATGGAGCCACAGGCTGGAAGACATTTTGGTACGTAACCGTGCCACTTCTAAAACCTACCATTGTTATGACAGCAATAATGTCAATAAATGGTACATTGCAGCTCTTTGATGAGTCAATGAACTTAACAAGTGGTGGTCCTGCAAATTCTACAATCACAATGTCACACTACATTTACAATCAAGCATTTGGACAGGGTGTAGGTGCGCTGGGATACACATCGGCAATGGCATTTTTAGTATTTATCATGGTGGCAATACTTGCATTCATCAATTTGAAAGTAGGTGATACTCGTGACTAAGAAAAATAAATCAATGGTACAACGTAGGCTTATTCCTACATACATATTTTTAATAATTTGCTCATTAATATCTGTATTTCCACTTTATTGGATGATTGCAGCGGCTACTAACACATCACTTAATGTGGCTAGAGGTTCTATTGCATTTGGAAATCAGCTATTAATCAACTTTGAGCACTTGAGAAACGCAGTACAGGGAACACTTTGGAGCAGTTTGGGAAATTCATTCCTCTATGCTACAGTACAGACTATTTTCACATTGTTTATCTGTTCCTTAGCTGGATACGGATTTGAGCTCTATCATGACAAACACAAGGATAGACTTTTTGGAATAATCCTTCTTGCTATGATGGTTCCAGCAGTGGCAACAATGGTTCCACTTTTTGTACTGATATCAAAGGTTAAGCTTTTGAATTCAGTTTGGGCATTTATTCTTCCAGGAATATCTACTCCATTTATGATTATGATGTTCAGGCAGAATTCCCGTAATTTCCCACCTGATATCATGGAGGCAGCTCGAATTGATGGACTTCCTGAGTGGAAGATTTTCTTCAAAATGTATATGCCAGTTCAGAAATCAATCTATGCAGCAGCTGGTGTTATTTCATTTATGAACGCATGGAATGCATATCTATGGCCAAAGGTAGTAATGACTGATAATAGAGCACAGACAATGCCAATGTTTATCGCAAATATTACAAGCGGATACACAGTAGATTACGGCATGACAATGCTTGGAGTATTGTTCTGTTCTCTTCCAACAATGATTATTTTCTTTATATTGCAAAAGCAATTTGCAGAAGGTATTACAGGTTCGGTTAAATAAAAAGATAAAGAGGAAACCACATGTCTGAATTTAAATATTCAATCGTAAAAGACCCAACTATATACATGCAAAACAGATTGAATCCTCATTCTGATCATGAGTTTTATAGCAATGAAGGATATTCTTACGGGGAGCAGTCTGACTTCAAATATTCTCTTAATGGCATCTGGAAGTTTGAATACGCAAAAAACTATGATTGCAGTGACAAGACATTTTTTGAAATGGACCGTAATTGCAAGGGATGGGATGACATTAAAGTGCCAGCTCACATACAGCTAGAAGGCTATGACAAAATAATGTATGTGAATACCCAGTATCCATGGGACGGCCATGAGGAGATAGAGCCAGGAGAGATTCCTACAGAAGAAAACCCAGTTGCAAACTACGTGAAATATTTTGATGTCCCTGATTATATGAAGGATAGGCCAGTTTATATTTCATTTCAGGGAGTAGAAAGTGGCTTTGCACTATGGCTCAATGGAAAATATGTGGGTTATAGCGAGGACTCCTTTACACCGGCAGAGTTTGATTTGTCACCTTTTATAGTGGAAGGGGAAAACAAATTAGCTGTGCAAGTGTTTAAATGGACTGCAGGCAGCTGGTGTGAGGATCAGGATTTCTTTAGATTTTCAGGTATATTTAGGGATGTGTATCTTTACACGGTGCCACTTACACATATAAGAGATATTCGAATCCAGACTTTACTTGATGATGAATATAAGGACGCAACACTAGTAATTGATATGGAGGTAATTGGGTCAGGAATGGCTCAAATTACTGTTTCTGATGATGAGGAGGAAATCCTTAGTAAGACTCAATTGTCAGAGGGAATGAATCATACTGAGATTCATGTACGTGGACCAAAGCTTTGGAGTGCAGAGCAGCCTAATCTATATGATCTGCAGATAAATGTTTTTGGTGAGACAGGACGTATTAATGAGGTAGTAAAAGAAAAGGTAGGATTTAGACGATTTGAGATGAAGAACAATATGATGCACATTAATGGAAAACGCATCGTGTTCAAGGGTGTCAATCGCCATGAATTTTCATCTACAACAGGCCGCGTTCTTTCAGAAGGTGATATTTTAAAGGATATCATCACTATGAAGCAAAACAACATAAATGCAGTGCGCACCAGTCATTATCCTAATCAGACAGCATTCTATAGGCTTTGCGATATATTTGGACTATACGTTATTGATGAGACCAATCTAGAGACCCATGGTACATGGCAGGTTCCTATTCAGATTCTTAAGCTAATGGATGACAGTTATGCAGTTCCAGGAGATAGACCGGAGTACACTGAAAATGTAATTGATAGAGCCCGTAGTTTATTTGAACGAGACAAGAACCACCCATGTGTGCTGATCTGGTCTCTTGGAAACGAAAGCTATGGTGGAACCAATCTGCGCAAAATGCAGGATAAGTTCCATGAGTGGGACAATGGTCGACTGGTTCATTACGAGGGAGTATTTAATGACAGACGTGTAGATATTTCCGACATGGAATCTACAATGTATGCTCCTGTTAAGGATATTAAAAAATGGCTATCAACACATAGAGATAAGCCATATATCAATTGCGAGTATATGCATGCTATGGGAAATAGCTGTGGAGCAATGAGTAAGTACACAGAGCTTGCATATGAAGAACCATTATTCCAGGGTGGCTTTATTTGGGACTATATCGACCAGGCCATAACCACAAAAGACTGCAGAGGTGTGGAATTTGAAGGCTATGGTGGAGATTTTGATGACAGGCCAAATGACGGAAGTTTTTCTGGAGATGGACTGTGTTATAGCAAGGACAGAAGTCCTAGTCCAAAGATGCAGGAAGTGAAATATAATTACCAGAATATAATGATTTCATTTGCTGGAAATAAAGCGCATATTGAAAACAGAAACCTATTTACTAATACAAATGAATATATAGGAATTCTTACAATAGAATGCCTAGGCGAGCTTGTAGCAGAAGATGAGATAAGGATAGATTGTCCACCTCTTGAAGCAGTTGATTATCCGGTGGAATTGGATTTACCTAATGACAATGAGTATGTGGTGACACTCTCTTTTGTGCTTCCTGAGGATACTTTGTGGGCAAAAGCTGGCCATGAAATAGCCTTTGGCCAGACCACAATAGGTGAATTTAGAGTGCCTATGAAAAAGGCTGGTGCTCTAACAATAATAAAGGGATTTCATAATATTGGTGTTAAGGGCCAGGACTTTGAAGTGTTTTTTGACAACCAAAAGGGCTTAACATCCTACAAGTACAACGGAAAAGAGCTATTAAAGCGCACTGTACTTCCAAATTTCTGGCGCCCTATGACGGAAAATGATTTGGCAAATCAGCTTCCATTTAGAGCAGGTCAATGGGAGCTTGCAAGCAAATACATATCTACTGCTGTAATGGATGAGAAGATACAGGAAAGGCCAGTAGTGGAGGAGATGGGTAGCAAAATAAAGGTAGCTTATACTTATCACCTTCCTACAAAACCAGCCCATGAATGCAAGATTGAATATTTGATAAACCCAGATGGTTTTGTAGATTGTAGATTGATTCTGGATAAATCAGATGATGTAGGTGAACTACCAGAGCTTTCTATGGCATTTACTTTGGATGCATCTCTTGAGAACCTTGAGTGGTATGGCAAGGGACCGATGGAGACATACTTAGACAAGGACCATGCTAAAATAGGTGTCTTTACAAACAAGGTAGCAGACAATATGGCCAAATATTTAGTTCCTCAAGAATGTGGCAATCACCAGGAAGTGAGATATGCAAAGATATCCGATGAAAAGGGTGATGGAATAGTATTTGTTGCAAATAATAATGGGCTGTCAGCTCTTCCTTATTCTGTTAATGAAATCGAAGAGGCAAAGCACCATACGGAACTTCCTCCTATACATTTCACCCATGTGAGAATAGGCAAGCAAATGGGTGTCGCAGGTGATGATACATGGGGCGCAAAGACTCATCCAGAATTCATGCTTGATAACAGCAAGAAAATGGAGATTTCCTTTAGTTTTAAGGGTATCTAAGGTATAATAATTGTCGACTGGTTTTTTACTTTATGGGGTATTACCATGTAATCACCTATAAGGAACTACATCTGGTTAGACAGTTATTATATGGAGGGATGAATATGTTTGAATCAAACGATACTTTTGTAGAAGAGGCAGTTAAAGTAGTTGAATCTGGAGCGATGAAGGCTAAGAAACTTTGCCTTTTAGCAGCTACACTTCTGTTTTGTGTGGCAATGATTTCTACTACGGGAATTATAAAGACTATATTAGCTATTTTGACTATAGTAGCAGGTTTGTCATATTGTTGGATTTTAGGCTATAAGAATATTGAGTATGAATATGATTATACAAACGGCAGTCTTGAGATAGCTAAAATCATCAACAATGAAAAGCGTAAAAAGGTAGTTAGTATTGAGCCAAGCGAGGTAAAGCTAGTTGCAGCAGTTGGAACTAACGAATCTCTTAAATATGACCATGTGAACCTTAAGACTTATGATTGTTCAAGCAATCAAGAAGATGACAAAGATTACATTTTAGTGGCTCACAGCGAGGCAAAAGGATACGATTTCAAGGTAATATTCAATCCATCTGAAAAGTTACTTAACGCTATGTCAAAATATAATAAGCATGATATCTATGCTTAAAACCATCGGGGGATATGGTCGATAGACCAGATGGTATAGAAGGAGAAGAATAATGAATGAGAAAGAATTAAAAAGCATTTTTGTGGAAAAGTTCGGAGCAGGCGGCGATATACGCACTTACTTTGCTCCAGGCCGTGTGAACCTCATTGGAGAGCACACTGACTACAATGGAGGCCATGTATTTCCATGTGCACTTACCATTGGAACATACGCAGTAGCAAGAAAGCGTGATGACAGAGTAATAAAGCTCTATTCTGCAAACATTGAAAATGTTGGTGTAATCGAAAGCAGTCTTGATGACCTTACAAACAAGGACGAATATCACTGGGCAAACTATCCTCTAGGAGTTGTATGGGCTCTAATTGAGAAGGGTTGCGAAATTAAATCAGGCTTTGAAATGTGCGTTTGGGGCAATATTCCCAACGGTTCAGGCCTATCATCGTCAGCTTCATTAGAAGTGCTTACTGGTACTGTTTTAAATGATTTCTTTGGACTTAATAAGTCTATGGTGGACTTAGCTCTCGTAGGACAGTACTCAGAGAACAATTTTAACGGATGCAATTGCGGTATAATGGACCAATTTGCGGTAGCAATGGGACAAAAAGACCACGCCATTTTCCTTGACTGTGCAGATTTATCCTATAAATATGCCAGTGTAAAACTTCCAAATGCGAAGATTGTAATCACCAATTCCAAGGTAAAGCATTCACTTGTAGACTCAGCCTATAACGATAGAAGAAATGAAAGTGCTCAGGCACTTGCAGATCTTCAAACAGTTTGTGGCATCAGTACACTGGGAGAATTAACTGACGATGAGTTTGAGAAATACGGCTCAGCCATCAAGGACGAAGTTTGCTACAGAAGAGCTAAGCATGCAGTAGCTGAGAATCAGCGCACTATTAAGGCAGTAGAGGCTCTTAATAATAACGACATCGCCACATTTGGTAAGCTTATGAATGCAAGCCATGTGTCACTTCGAGATGACTATGAAGTTTCTTGCGAGGAGGTAGATTTCCTTGTGGAGACAGAGTGGTCTGTACCAGGCGTCATAGGAGCCCGCATTACTGGAGGCGGATTTGGAGGCTGTACAGTAGCCATCGTAGAAAATGACGCAGTTGATAATTTCAAGAATGTAGTAGGTAAGGCCTACAAGGAGAAATACAACCTTGATGCAGAATTCTACGTTGTGGATATAGGCGATGGAGCAAAAAGAATAGGTTAGGTGGAAAAGTAATGGCTTTTGCGTTAGGTTATATAGCATTTTATGGTCTATTAATATTTGGAATAGTAAAGCTTGTTAAATATCTGAAGAAGAAATAACATATTTGTCTAATAGCAATAGACTAGTAGGATTCGACAATATATTTTGTGTAGATAGCATAGAGGATTGCTGTACAACTAGTTTTTGATTATCAAAGGAAATTCGATATTCTCTTGGTAAACAGTTATACATTTTCCTAAATGCTTTGTTTAAATATTTAGGATCAGAGAATCCGCAAGAAATACTTATATCAATTAAAGTAAGGTCCGTGGTCAGTAAAAGGCTGCGGGCCTTTTCACATCTTAGTTTCATCAAATATTCTTGGAAAGACATATGAAAATTGGCAGTAAAAAAGTGAGATAAGTGGGTCTCTGTAACATGCTCCATTTCTGAAAGTGTAGATAATGTAATCTTTTCCTGATAATTGTTTTCTATATATTCAGAAATGCGTTTAATTCGGCCAATTTTACCTTTTAGATTTATGGCATCGTAATCTGAGGTATGGGCATATGGTAAGAGAGAAAGGATTTTTGAAAAAATCAAATTTAAATAACCAGCGCAGTCCAATTCATAAAAGTCCTTTTTTTGAAAGAATGCTCTGGAAAAAGTGATGAGTAATTCCTTTAAAGATGAGTAATTAGAATCATCACTTGCAGGTAAGACATTATTTCCGGTAAAGTCAATATTTCTTAGCATAGGAATTGCGTTATAGAAAAAAGAGGGATTCACCTGAATAAAAAGCATAGGTACATTCATTTCAGATGATAATTCATGTACATGAAAAGGGTTAATAATAAAAATGTCTCCAGCCTTCAATGAGTGAGAAAACTTATCTATTTTTAGAGTGGCTTCGCCGTAAAGAACTAGGCCCAGCTCGTATTCGCTATGAATGTGAGGGGCTCTGTACTTTAAGACATTGATAAAAGCCTTATAGTCGATATTCTTTTCTGTAATAATTTCAAATTCGTGTTTCTGTCCCATAAAAAACCGCAAGATTGTCAGTTAGTCATAACAAACTTTATCCTATATGAGTTTATCACATTAGCTATAATACGAAAAGAAGAATAAACATAAGCCTAGCGCAGCTAGGATAGAATTGAAGGAGGTTTTGTTATGGGTGAATTTTTTAGTGCAATCCCTGAGATTAAATATGAAGGAAAGAATAGTACAAATCCATTTGCTTTTAAGTACTATGATAAGGACCGCAAGATAATGGGTAAAACAATGGAAGAACATCTTCCATTTGCAATGGCTTGGTGGCATAATCTTGGAGCAAATGGTGTAGATATGTTTGGTCAAGGTACTGCAGATAAATCATTTGGTCAGGCTCCTGGAACAATGGAGCATGCTAAAGCAAAAGTAGATGCAGGCTTTGAATTTATGAAGAAGCTTGGCATCAAATATTTCTGTTTCCATGACATTGATTTAGTACCAGAGGCTGATGATATTAATGAGACTAATCGTCGTCTAGATGAGATTTCTGATTATATCTTAGAGAAGATGAAAGGAACAGATATTAAGTGTCTTTGGGGAACTGCCAATATGTTTGGAAACCCAAGATACATGAACGGAGCAGGTTCAACAAATTCTGCTGATGTATATTGTTTTGCTGCAGCTCAGGTAAAGAAAGCACTTGATATTACAGTAAAGCTTGGCGGTAGAGGCTATGTATTCTGGGGCGGACGTGAAGGCTATGAGTTCTTGCTAAATACAGATATGAAATTTGAGCAGGAAAACATTGCAAATCTTATGCATATGGCAGTTGATTATGGTCGAAGCATTGGATTTAAAGGTGATTTCTATATTGAGCCTAAGCCAAAGGAGCCAATGAAGCACCAGTATGATTTCGATGCAGCTACAGCTATTGGTTTCCTTCGCCAGTATGGTCTTGATAAGGATTTCAAGATGAATATAGAGGCGAACCACGCAACACTTGCACAGCATACATTTGAGCATGAGCTTCGTGTTAGCGCAATTAATGGAATGCTTGGTTCTATTGATGCCAACCAGGGTGATCCACTTCTTGGCTGGGATACAGATGAGTTTCCTTGCAATGTATATGATGCAACACTTGCTATGTATGAAGTTCTCAAATCAGGCGGCCTAACTGGTGGATTTAATTTCGACTCTAAGAATCGTCGCCCAAGTTATACATATGAGGATATGTTCCATGCATTTATTCTTGGTATGGATACATTTGCTTTGGGACTTATAAAAGCAGCTGAGCTTATTGAAGACGGAAGAATTGATAACTTTGTAAAAGAGAAGTATTCAAGCTTCCAGGAGGGAATTGGCAAGAAGATTCGTGATAAGAGCACTACACTTCAAGAATGCTCAGATTACGCACTTAAGATGAAAAAACCAGAATTACCAGGTTCAGGACGCCAAGAATACTTAGAGGCTGTTCTTAATAATGTATTATTCAAATAAATAGACCTAAAAATAGGAGCCATTTTAGGCTCCTATTTTTGACTATTTATATAGTTATAAAGCATAAGTGAAATCTTAACAGTGATTGCATCGGAGAACTTGCGGACGTCGTAGCCAGTTAAATCAGCAAATTTGTCCAGGCGATAGATGAGTGTGTTACGGTGAATGAACATCTTACGGCTAGTCTCAGCTAGTGAGAGATCATTGGCGAAAAATGAATCTAAAAGGTTCAAAGTCTCCTCGTCAATTTGTGACAAGAGGTCGATATTGATATGTTTGTTTAAATAAGCTTCAACTTCTTCCTCTGGAATATTATAAAGTAGACGGCCAAGTCCCAGATCGTCATAACAGTATATGCGACCATTAGAGTTAAATGTGTTGCCGATGTTCATTGCAAGGATGCTATCCTTGTATGAAGCAGGTAATTCTTTGAAGGTATTTACTGACTTGCTATAGCTAAGCTTGAAGGATGTAAAGGCCTCAGCCTCAAGCATATCTAAATATGAGTTAGCAATTTGTACTATCTCTTCCTTAGAAGGAATAGATTCGTAATTTATTATGATTACGATGTGTTTGTTATCTACCTCAAGGACCACATCTTTGGAATCAGGAAGGAGACTCTTTAGTAGAGATACAGCTTCCTTAGTGTAGTCTGCTTGGCTTTCGAGATAGAAAACCTGGCGTATACCATTTTCTTCAATGTGAAATCTATGGAGAGAAGAAACAGCGTCAGAGTAGGCAAGCTCCCCTCTAAGATAGAGACGGTATAGTCCGCTCTTAGAATCTACAGCATTAAAATGAATAATCATTTCTTTTAGCTTATTTAAGGTTTCCTCGTCAGATAAACCTGTATCAGAAATCTCAAAATTAATGCCAGTAGCTCTATTTAATTGCTCCAATAGTTTATCTTTTTTTTCTTCGAAGTTCATAAAACAATATTCCCCATAAATAGAAATCTTCTTAAGTAAGTAAACATAATTATAATACAAGGAAAAATCATTTTCATCTGAAAAGGGATAAATGTTGGATAAATAAAAATGGCCATAAAAAAACTGGATGCGATTTACGCATCCAGTCTTAAAATTCTTACTAGTTAGTAATTGTAAGCTCTGTTTCCTTATCGAAGAAGTGAGCCTTTTCCATATCAAGAGCGAACTGAACTGTGTCACCACCTCTTGCAGTTGTACGAGGATCAACTCTAGCTGTAACCTGAGTTCCAGCATAATCAAAGTATAAGTAAACCTCAGCACCGAGAAGCTCGTATACAGAAATCTTAGCTTCGATAACTGAAGAAGACTGTGTAGCAACGAAGATCTGAGAATCGTGAATATCCTCTGGACGGATACCAAGGATAACTTCCTTACCACCGTAGTTCTTCTCGTTAAGAGCCTTAGCCTTAGCTGTAGGAACCTGAAGTGTAGCACCGTTAACCTGGATAGAAGTACAATCATCATTGAGCTTACCATCAAGGAAGTTCATCTGTGGAGAACCGATGAATCCAGCAACGAAGAGGTTGCATGGCTTCTGATAAAGATTAGCTGGTGTATCGATCTGCTGAACAACACCGTCCTTCATAACTACGATTCTTGTACCAAGTGTCATAGCCTCTGTCTGATCATGTGTAACGTAGATCATTGTAGCTCCAAGTGAATCATGAAGCTTAGAAATCTCAGTTCTCATCTGAACACGAAGCTTAGCATCGAGGTTTGAAAGAGGCTCATCCATAAGGAATACCTTAGGATTACGAACGATTGCACGACCCATAGCAACACGCTGTCTCTGACCACCTGAAAGAGCCTTTGGCTTTCTATCAAGAAGCTTCTCAAGGTCAAGAATCTTAGCTGCCTCGCGAACCTTTCTATCGATTTCATCCTTTGGTACCTTACGTAACTTAAGACCAAATGCCATGTTATCATAAACTGTCATGTGTGGATAAAGAGCATAGTTCTGGAAAACCATTGCGATATCTCTATCCTTTGGCTCTACGTCGTTCATAAGCTTGCCATCGATGAGAAGCTCACCAGATGTAATCTCCTCAAGACCTGCAATCATACGAAGTGTTGTAGACTTACCACAACCAGAAGGACCTACGAAGATGATGAACTCCTGATCCTGAATCTCGAGATTGAAATCCTTTACAGCATGGAAGCCGTTAGGGTATTTCTTATTAATGTTTTTTAATGAAATGTCTGCCATAATAAAATATCCTCTCTTTTAAATATTGGGTTACCCCTTAACTATCTACGATTATAAAAAATGAAGAAAATGTGAACAATGTTAGAATAACCAAAAATAGAAGGAGGCTTTCGGTATTTTACCAAGCCATTGTAAAATGTGCACAAACCAGCATGTATGGAATTAAGCACATATTCTATACTTGGATATAAAAATATATAATTTAGAAATGAATATGATATAATGACAAAAGTGTTAGATTGGAATAACCATCGGGAGAATTATTTATGGAAGCATTAAAATATAGGAATCGTTTAAGGCGATATCTCAGATTTCCTCTATACATGCTTATTATATTTTTAATAGGTTGTATCGTACTTAGTTTCGTAGATACTAAAATAGCAGAGATTATGACTGCATTTGTAGTTATCTATGGCATTCTTTGCTTTATTTATTACAGAGCAAATATCAAATCATTTAAAAACACAATAGTAGAATATGCTATTCACTATGGCACAGTTCAAAAGGAGCTCATTAAGAACTTTAGGCTTCCTTATGTTCTTTTGGATTCCACCGGAAGAGTCATGTGGATGAATGAGGAATTTTGCCAGTTGGTTGACAAGAGCAAGACATACAACAAGTCGATTACCAGCATTTTCTCAGAGATTACCCGTGAGGGAATTGAGCATGCCAAGGAAGACAACTTTGACATTCATGTTGAGTACAATGAGAGAAAGTACCTTGCATGTCTTCAGAGACTTGATGTCAGCGAGCCACTTTCAGGAGCTATGGCTACAGAGATGGATGAGAGTGCTGATGGACTTGTAGCAATCATCCTATTTGACGAGACAGATATCCAGGCTACTAAGGCCAAGATTAACGACCAGGCAATGGTCATGGCTTTATTATATGTAGATAATTATGACGAAGTATTTGATCAGGTTGAAAATGCTAAGCGTTCAATGCTTCTTGCATTATTAGATAGAAAGATAAACAAGTACTTTGGCGAGGCAGAAGCAGTAGTCAGACGTCTTGAGAAGGACAAATACCTTATTATTTTCCAGCACAAGTATTTAGAGATGTTTGAAAATGATAAGTTCTCTATTGTAGAGGATATTACTACTATTAAAATGGGCAACGATAAGGACATCACAGTCAGCCTTGGAATCGGTCTTGGCAGTGATGATTACACTCAAAAGGCACAGTACGCACACATGGCTATCGACCTTGCTCTTGCAAGAGGTGGTTGCCAGGTAGTAGTTAAAAATGGTCAGAATGTTTCATACTATGGCACTCATGGTAAGGAAGTAGAGCGTACCACACGAGTTAAGGCTAGAGTTAAGGCTCAGGCCCTTCGTGAGCTCATGGAGTCTAGAGATAGAATTATTGTTATGGGTCACAATCTTTCAGATGCTGACTGTCTTGGCGCATCTGTAGGTGTGTTCTGTGCAGGTCGTGAGATTGGCAAGCCGGTAAATATTGTTATAGATACCATTACAGGTGCCATGAGACCTGTAGTTGAAAGCTTTACTAGCAGGGATGAGTATCCGGATGATATGTTCATCACATCGGAGCAGGCTCTTAATATTTGCAACGACAATACACTTATAATGGTAGTTGATACCAATAGACCTAGCTACGTTGAGTGTCCAGGCCTACTATATAAGAATAAAAATATCGTTGTTATCGACCATCATAGACAGGTGGAAGAGATTATTGAGAATCCAATTCTTTCATATATTGAGCCATATGCATCATCAGCCAGTGAGATGATTGCAGAAGTGCTTCAGTATTTTGCAGACAAGATTAATATCAACCCAACAGAGGCTGATTGTATTTACGCTGGTATCTTAATCGATACCAACAACTTCATGACTAAGACTGGTGTACGTACTTTTGAGGCGGCAGCATTCTTAAGACGTAATGGCGCAGAGGTTACTAGAGTTAGAAAGATGCTCCGTGAGAACATGGAGACATACAAGGCAAGAGCTGAGATTGTCAGAAACGCTACCACTTATCACGATGCATTTGCTATCGCAGAGTGTGAGCCAGATGGCAACTTAGAATCGCCTACAGTAGTTGGTGCTCAGGCTGCTAACGAGCTACTTAATATAGTAGGAATCAAGGCATCCTTTGTACTTACAAAATTCATGGACAAGATATTTATCAGCTCCCGTTCAATCGATGAGATTGATGTGCAGAGTATCATGACACGCCTTGGTGGTGGTGGCCATGTGAATATTGCAGGAGCTCAGATTCAGAATAGGACAATCGAAGAGGTTAGAGCAGACCTTGAGGAGACAATTGATAAGATGCTTGAAGAAGGAGAAATAAAGCTATGAAAGTAATTTTACTTGCAGATGTTAAATCCCTTGGCAAAAAGGGAGAGGTAGTTGAGGTAAGTGAAGGCTACGCAAGAAACATGCTTTTCAAGAAAAAGCTTGGTGTAGAAGCTACCAATGCAGCACTTAATGATTTAAAGCTTCAGAATAAGCATGATGAAAAAGTTGCTCAGGAGAATTATGAAGCAGCGGTTGCTTTTGCTAAGGAAATCGAAGAGTGGAAAGTAGAGACTAAAATCAAAACTGGAGAGGGCGGAAGAACATTTGGCTCTGTATCTTCAAAGGAAATAGCTGAGGCAGCTAAGAAGCAATACAATAAAGAAATCGATAAAAAGAAAATCGTGATGGATGACCCAATCAGATCACTTGGAACATACGAGGTAAAGGTTAAGCTTCATCCAAAGGTTACAGCTACACTTAGAGTACACGTGGGAGAACAATAAGGATAATGGAAGATGTTATTCGCAGACAGATGCCTAATTCCATAGAAGCTGAGAAATCTGTCATTGGTTCAATGATCAGTGACAGAGACACTATCGTAGAGTGCTCTGAGATTCTTCTTAGAGATGATTTTTATCATCAGCAATACGGCGCTTTGTTTGAGGCTATCGTAGAGCTTTACAATGCAGGTGAGCCTGTTGATGAAGTTACTCTACAGAACAAGCTTAGGGAAAAGGGCGTAGGACCAGAGATTGCATCTCTTGAGGCAATACAGGATTTGATTCTTTCTGTTCCTACAACAGTTAATGCTAAAAACTATGCCAACATCGTCAAGGATAAGGCATTACTTAGAAACATAATAAAAGTTAATCAGAATATTGAAAACATGTGCTTTGAGGGTACAGAGGACGTTGATAGTATTTTGAATCAGACAGAAAAGGATATCTTTTCTCTTGTTCAGAATCGCGGTGAGACAGACTATGTTCCAATCAGACAGGTTGTTATGAATGCCATTGCTAAAATCGAGCAGGCTTCAAAACAAAAGGGTGTTGTTACAGGTATTCCTACAGGATTTATTGACCTTGATAGACAGACAGCCGGCCTACAGCCATCTGATTTGATTCTTATTGCAGCCCGTCCTTCAATGGGTAAGACAGCATTTGTTTTGAACTTGGCACAGCATATTACTATTCATGAGCATTTGTGTGCAGCAATATTCTCTCTGGAAATGTCAAAGGAGCAGCTGGTTAACCGTCTCTTCGCACTTGAATCGCGAGTAGATGCCCAAAAGCTCCGTACAGGTAACCTTCAGGAAGCCGATTGGGAGAATCTTGTTGAGGGTGCTGGTAAGATTGGTAATTCCAAGCTGATTATCGACGATACCCCTGGTATTTCCATTAGCCAGATGCGTAGTAAATGTCGTAAATATAAGATGGAGATGGGACTTAACATTATCATCATCGACTACTTACAGTTGATGACAGGTTCTGGTAAGTCAGAGAGTAGACAGCAGGAGATTTCTGAGATTTCACGTTCTCTTAAGGCTCTTGCCCGTGAGCTTAATGTTCCGGTTATCGCACTATCACAGCTTTCTCGAGCTGTAGAGCAGAGACCAGATCATAGACCTATGATGTCTGACTTGCGTGAGTCCGGAGCCATCGAGCAGGATGCGGACGTGGTTATGTTCATCTATCGTGATGATTACTATAACCATGATTCTGAGATGAAGGGTGTATCAGAAATCATTGTAGCTAAGCAGCGTAATGGTCCTATCGGAACCATTGAGCTTACATGGCTTCCAGAATACACTCGTTTCGCTAACAGAGATAGAAGTCAATATTCAAATAGAGAAGAGTAGAGCACAGGCTCTACTCTTTTTTTAATGTTTATGTACTTGAGGAAAAAGCTTTGGTATCAAAGAGCTGATGATTAAATCAGCAAATGTTATAAACTCTAAGAATAGGTATCTGCTTGATTTAGTTAAATAGAGAATAATAGAAAGGAGGATACAAAATACTAGAATAATATTTGTCTTTCTTTTAAAAATAGAATTCTCTTCTTCAGTAACAGGTCTATTTGGATGATTGATAGGTCCAATAATAAAAAGAATTATAGGAAATAGAATACATCCAATAAGAGATATGTAATCTGGAAAAGAAATGAATTTAACCAGCAATAGGGTGGCTGTCAACATAAAGCAGGACAATAAATAACAGTGGAAAAATTTATTAAGATGAAGTCCACCTGCCAAAGACCTAAGAGGCATAAAAATACATGAAAAAAGAATGCACTCAAAAAACATGCCGAGGCAGATTCCGATAATAAAAGTGGAGATAAAACTGATGCTTAGTTCCAAAAAGCAAGTAAATCCATAGACATAGATATCATAACTTTCTTCTGAGATAGCATCTTTAGAAAGGATATAATCTGTAAGTTTAATTGCAAGTTTCTCCATGATTCCCTCCTTATTAAACGGACATCTTATTAGCTGCAAGCTCTAAAATAGCAGCTTTAATTGCTTTTTGTCTGTCTGCACTTATTTTCAGTTCAATATCCTTGTCGCAAAAACCAAGGGTAAGATAATAGAAATTTAATTTCTTAATGTAGTGATAATTTACATAATAAGACTGATGAGGGCGCAAGAAAACAAACTTGGAGCCTTCCAATTTCTTCTCCACGTCCTTTAGCTTGCCATAAAAATATGTGGTAGAGCCATCATTTAAATGAATGTAAATTGTACGATTGTTACTTTCAAAATAAACGATATCTCGCAAAGGACATTTCTTAATTTCCTTGTTAAATGAAAACTGGAAATATTCTTCATTGTCTTGAACTCGGTTATAGGCTTCATTGAAATATCTAATCAGCCTATCCTTATCCAGAGGTTTAGAGATAAATCTAAAAGGCTCAACTTCGAATAGTTCCTTTAAATAATCATCAAATCCAGAAATATAAATTATAAGAACAGAAGAATCTATTTTTCTTATCTCTCTTGCAGTCTCAAGGCCATCAAGCTTTTTCATTTCAATATCGAGAAAAATAATATTGTAAGAAGTTCCTTGTTTAAATGACTTTAAAAGAAAGTATCCATCAGTAAAAACTTCTATATCGGCATTTATTTTTTTCTCGTCGCATTCAGATATGATGATGTCTTCTACCTGAGAAGAAAAAGCGGTGTCATCATCGCAAATAGCAATCTTTAACATTATTATATCCTCCCTTATTTTACATAAAACTAAAACGATAGGATGGTTTTATAGCCTGTAGATACTTCCGGTGTATCTAAAGTACCACCATGAGCTTCAATAATTTGCTTAACAATAATTAAACCAAGGCCATGCCTTAAATCAAGTCTTTCATCTAACGCCTCAAAATAGTGTGGTTTTTTTTGTTCCCCAGCCATGTCTTTTGAAACACCAACACCATTATCACTGACTATAATTTGAAGTCTTCCTTCATGAGTTGCTAATTCAATAGTAATATCACATCCATCTGGATTATGTCTAATGCTATTGTTTACCAGGTTAGAAAGAGCTCTTTCTATAAGTCTTTCATTGCAATTTAATTCTAAGAGTTCAGCCGAAGGTGCAATTTCAAGAGATATAGAATATGGTTCATCTAATCCTTCATTTATTATATTAGCCACAAAGGAACGAATCAATTTAGAAATACGTATATACGATAATGATAATGGTTGCATATTATATTCAAGCATTGAAAATAGATTCAAATCAGAAACTAAATCCTTTATTCTAATGGAATTTTGTCCGATTATATCAGCATATTTTGATATCTCATCATCAACTAGAGGCTGATTTTTAATCTTATCAGAGTATCCCAGTATGAGAGATAGTGGAGTTCGTATGTCATGTGAAACACCAGAAATCCAATTAACTCTAGCTTCATTTTGTCGGTTTATAACATAGGAAGCACGGTTAACGGATTCAGCTACTTCTGATAGCTGTCCATTTTCTGCTAAATTAACAGGTTTTCCAGAAGCTAGAGATTCAATACCATCAATTATTGGTTTGATATTTGAAATAAATTTATTCTTTGACCGCAAGTAAATAAGAATAATAATAGCTAAATCCAGTAGTAGAAGAGTAAGTAAAAATAGCGGCAATTTTCTTAGTGCCTTTATGGAAAAATAATTGGATTGCAGCTTAAAATAGCTATCCTTTGGGTAGCCAAGAATCAGTAACCCATCATCATTTGTATGTAAAAATACTGGATAATCATTTAGATAACCTTTTGATATAACAGCTATATCATTTATTAAATATTTATCTGAAATATCACTTGGAGCCTGATGGTTCCACATCACATTTCCATCCAAATCAAGGTAGATTGCCCAGACATTATATTTGTTAAGGATATTTTGAGCAGAATTAGAAATGCCAGAGATACTACAATCATCTTGAACCGCAGAAAGGACCTGTAGAGGTGAAGACTTAGTATAATCCGTCTTTACGATTTTATAGAAGCTAGTAATGAAGATAATAATATTAATGAAAACTAAAGCGCATAAAAGAAGGATTAATCTGGAAAACTGTTTTGAAATATACTTAAGGTAAGGTCGCATACTTTTATTCCTTTGTAATAAGCCTATAGCCTAATCCTTTTACCGTAAGAAGTGAAACAGGAGCAGAAGGATTAGATTCTATTTTCTCTCTAATTCTACGTATATGAGTATTCAAACTGTTTTCATAACCAAATGGATTGTCTCCCCAAAGAGCTTCGCAAATTGAATCTACTGTAACAATTCTGCCGGAATTATCTGCAAGAGTTTTAAGCAAAATATGCTCTTTTGCAGTAAGAGGGATGATTTCCGCTCCCTTTAAAACCTCTGCTCTTTCAAAATCTATTTGACATGCATCTAAAGTAATAACAGATGAATCATTTTTATAGGACCGTCTAAGAACTGCGCAGATACGAAGAAGCAGCTCCTGAGGTAAAAAAGGCTTTACGATATAGTCATCAGCTCCAAGTCCAAGTCCTGTCAGCCTAGAATCAATGGCATCCTTTGCTGTAAGAAAAATAATAGGAATCTTTGACATGGCATTTATCTGATTAAAAAGGGTAAATCCATCTCCATCAGGAAGCATAACATCAAGAACAGCCATATCAGGAGCCTCTGCCTGAAATGTTGCAATGGCCTCAGCCATGGTCGATGCTAAAACAATATTCTTAAACCCAGACTCCACTAAGATGTTTTTCACCATATTAAGTAAGGCAGGTTCATCATCTACTATTAATATTTTCTTCGAATAAATATACGCATCCATAAAAATGTTACCTTTCGGCTTGGATTATAACATAAATACTGTTGCTTTATGCATAAAAAGGAAAAAGTTAGGTAAAAGTAAGGTTATGAGAAAGGAAATGTAAGGATGGAGTTATATGCTAGAAGCATGAAATGATATTGCAATGAAAAGGGAGGTAGAAAATGCTTACTAAAAATATGATTAGTACTGTAGGCCTTACGAAAAAATATAAAAACTTCGTATCAGTTAACAGAGTAAATATTCATGTTAGGAAAGGAACAATTTATGGTTTCTTGGGACCAAATGGAGCAGGAAAATCTACTACCATGAAAATGCTTCTTGGAATGACAAAACCTACAGCAGGAAGATTTCACGTAAATGGGAAGGTGATGCCGGAGGATAGAATAGAAATCCTAAGAAATGTTGGCTCATTTATTGAATCTCCAGCATACTATCCCAATCTAACTGGTCGGGAGAATCTAGAGATAATAAGAAAGATTTTAAATCTAAAGAAAAAGGATGTGGATGATGCGCTGGAGCTTGTGGGACTTTCAGAGTATGGAGACAGACTGGTGAAGAAGTATTCCCTTGGAATGAAGCAAAGACTAGGACTGGCAGGAGCATTGATTGGAAGACCACCAATTTTAATTCTTGATGAGCCAACAAATGGACTTGATCCAGCAGGAATTCACGAGATTAGAAATCTAATAAAGGAATTGCCAAAGATGTACAACTGCACAATTATGATTTCCTCACATATGCTTTCAGAAATCGAGTTGATGGCAGATGACATTGGAATTTTAAACCATGGAAAGCTTCTATTTGAAGGCAGTATAGAGGAACTGAGAGCTGAAGCAAAAATGCAAGGATTTAATGATAACAATTTGGAGGAAATGTTCCTTTCCATGATAGATGCGGATAATAGCCGCAGGAAGCAGAGGGCAGTATTATGATTGTCCTTGAACTGAAAAAGGAAAAGAGAACAGGACTTGTAGCCATCCTATTTATAACCGGAATAGTAGGAGCCTTATATGTGCTTTTAAATTATAAAATTCGTGGAAATACACTTTTAAGCATGCCACTTGATCCAATGGACGTACTTCTAACACAGCTATACGGAATGATAATGGTAATCAACATGTTTGCAATTGTAATAGCAACCAGTATTGCATATAACATGGAGTTTTCAGGATTAGCTATTAAGAAAATGTATGTGCTTCCAATAAGCATGTGGAAAGTTTTTGTAGCAAAATTTCTCATAATAACAAGCACATTTTTTGTAGCGATAGTGATTCAAAATTCTGCATTGATGTGGATAGGAATAAGCGAACTGGGTTCTGATAAATATGATATGGGAGTGTTTCTAATGTTTGTCTTATATTCATATATTACATCTTTGCCGGTTATAAGCTTCATGCTGATGACATCATCAGTATTTGAAAGTATATGGGTGACAATTGGTATTGGCGTGGCAGGATTCTTAAGTGCAGTTGCACTACAAGGTAGTGAGGCCAAATATGTGTTGTGTCATCCATTTATAGTAATGTTTAAACCTGCTATTGCTATGACGGCAAAAAGTGATTTGGTTGTTATAGCAATAGCAATATTAGAAAGCATAGTTTTTTTCGTGATTGGAATTGTGATTGCTGAATATAAAAAATCAGATTAAGGGGGACATAATGATAGCGATAGAATTTAAAAAGATAAAAAGGTCATGGATTGTACCACTTATATTTATTGCGCCGATTTTAGTGGTGGCATCAGGAATATCAAACTTAAGCCAGTATTTTACACCTGAGTATACAAGCGCTTGGCCAGCAATGTTTATACAAAGCGCCCTAGTGTATGCATACTACCTGCTGCCACTGAGTATGATTGTAGTATGTGTAATGATATCAGCTAGGGAAACTCAAAATAATGGAATTCTAAAAATGTTGGCATTGCCAGTAGATAGAGCAAAATTATCATTGGCAAAATTTGCTGTAATCCTTACATTCCTATTCCTAGAGATTTTAGTATTCTTTGTAATTTTCGTAGTTGCTGGGAAAATAGCAATTTCAAGCCACAAAATTTCGGAGGACATTCCTCTTTTCTATTTAGTAACTTGCTGTGTGAAATTATTCTTAACGATGATTCCAGCAGTGGCACTGATGTGGGCAATAACAGTGGTTTTTGAAAAGCCAATTTTATCAATAGGGGTAAATATTTTTCTGGTGCTTCCAGGAATTTTAGTTGCAAATACAGGCGCATGGATTTTGTATCCATACTGCTATAGTGGATATTTGATTTCCTGTTCCCTTAGAGATTTTACAACTGAAACTAACAGTGCAAGATTTCAGTTGTTACCATTTTTACCATGCGCAGTAGTTATGTTTATACTGGCTCTTATGCTTTCAGTATATAAATTTGGGAAAAAGGAGATGGCTTAGCTGTGGAAAATGACATGGAAAAGGGGGAAAAATTACAAGGAGACGAATAGAACAGTTTTTAAATGTTAGAATCCACTAATAATCCTATTAAAGAGAAAAGACCTAAGCAGAATACCTAATGCTGCTTTTATTAATTATTTAGATGCACATACAAATCTTTTTTTAAAGACTAAGAAACTATAAACTTCACAACATTGTAAACAATTCTCGGATAGGATTCTTTCTAAGCCGCTTGGGGATGTTCCTAAGCGGCTTTGATTTTAAAGGGAGAAAGTAGATTGGTGGGTTAGTTATGAATAGTAAAAGCGTATTATCTATTGAGTTCACAAAGGAAAGCAAAATAATTTTCAAGCAAACTTACAATAGAAATATTGAGTTTTTTAAGGGGTTTGCGGCTGTTTTTTTAGGAGAAGAATACAGGAGAATATATGATTCCTTAAATGCTGATGAAGGAACATGGCTGAAATTTGTTGAACAGAAATCCGTTAATTCTCAGGGGGAAATAAAACAGTTTTACTATAACTATGGAAAGCTGATTTATGTAACCTACATCCTTGGAATTAATGATTTGCACTTTGAGAATTTAATTGTCAAAGGGGTTTATCCTGTAATAAAGGATATAGAGACAATATTTGCATCATATTTATTTTTATACATTCAAAAGCCAGAATATGATGCCCAGTATAATGCTACCAAAAAGCTAATGTACGGAACTATGGCTACAGGTCTTGTTCCTGTTTTTGACATGTCTATTGAATGCGGAAAAGATATAATACAAGGCTTCAATGATGCTAATGAAATTTTTAGAAGCAATAAGCAAAAGATATACAAGTACATTGAAGGAAATATCGATAAGGTAGAGTCGAGAATCGTTCCAAACGTCTATTGGAGAGCCAAGGATAAATGCGCATATAGTTCAGCTGATTCTTCTATGGATAAAATTATGGATGTAAGAGATTTTGATATAACGGCCATAAAAGACATAATCGAATATCAAACATCTGACAACACTATTGAAGAGCAAAAAAATCTGATTTATAACGCAATGCTTCTAAGCAAAGCTACTAGCGTCAAATATCAAGAAAAAGGCGTGGAAACTAAAGCAATAAAAGCTAATCCTGCTTCAGAAGAAGTGCTAAGAGATAATGTTGATAGAAATATAATTTTAGGCAAAGATAATACGATCGCATGGTTGGGACTTATAGTAAATGACCAGGAGAAGTTGGAATATGCTATGGCAGATTGGTCATTGTATTCAGGTGTCAGTGGAATAGGTCTTATGTACTACACTGAGTGGTTGAATACAGGGGATAGAAATGCTGTAGCTATCTTGCAACTTATATTAAAAACAATGAAAAGAGAGTATGACCTAGGAAAGTTTGAATCCTATGACATTTCCTACTTCTGTGGTCTTACAGGAATGTATTCATTTATAAAAAAGGTAGAAAACATACCTGGAATAGAGCTGTTTGGTTTAAAGGATTCTCTTGAGAAGTTGATTGAAAAAAATATCGCATATACGAATTGCTATGATTTATTATCTGGCGTTCATTCAGCGGTCCTTTATTATTACGGAGACTATAAAGAGAATTATTTTAGCAGAAAAATAATAACAGCTATAACCTATCATTTTATGGACAATTACAAGAATCAAAAGATGGATGACAGCTGTAGTTTTGCAAGTTTCCCTCACGGATACACAGGACTAATGACATCTTTGCTTTGCATGAATCGAGTTGTAAAAGATGATAGATTTTCCATCTTAATTAAGAAAGCATGGGAGAAAGAAAAAAAGTTAAAAGTATCTGATTTCAATTGGATTGATAATAGAAAAGCAGATGGAAGTAGCTCACACAATTGGTGTCATGGTTCATGCGGAATTATGCAAGCTAGATTGTTTTGGTATAAAGAGGAGTTCCTAGGGGATATAGATATTGATTATACAGAGGAGGAATTGTTCAGAGATCTAAGGGAATATAAGAAATTAATAGAGGCAAGTAATATAAACGTAAATAATTATTCCCTATGTCATGGAAATTTTGCTCTCCTAGACTATTTGATTTCATTTGAAAGATTAACAGGAGAGAGAATGGATAAAAAATATACACAGCAGATATTTGAAAAGGCAAAAGAAGATGGATATAGCTGTATGGGCACACAAGCAACAATTAATCCTATGGGATATATGGTTGGTGAAACAGGAATAAGATATCTTCTGAATCGATATGAGAATAAGAATATTAAATCGATTTTAGTTTGCGAAAATATCTAAGGTAAAATTTGATGCTACCTGGGTTGCCTATGTTAACAATAATTATTTTTTAGTAGCCGCTGAGGTCACAAAGCCAAAGTTAAGGGGATTGATCTTGCGAGATCGGTCGCAGAAGTTATGAAAAAGAAACTTTTATGAGAAATAAAATAAGTATCAGTTAAATTATATTGAAAAATCTTTCATACCGAGAGACAATAGATAATATTGTTTCAATCCATGTTTTGATGTTGACGACAGTGGTAACCCAGATTGTAGCTATGAGCTAGTCGTGTTTATCTAACGAACTCATTTTGAGGCTTCCGACACAAAAGAGCTGAATTTTCTCCTTCTTGATTTCAGAATACTTTGTGTTGGAAGTATAGCTCAGGCATAAAAAATAGATTAGACTCTTATGGAGTTGATACTATCATTGCGCTTTGTACATATATCATCGTGTAATGGTTTGTATACTAAAGGAATTTGAGGTTTAATAGGCAGAAATGAAAATAGCTATTTGTGATGATGATATAAGTTTTACTTCGAAGCTAGAAGAAATAATTAAGCAAGAAAGTGTGAATTATGGAAAGAAACCGGAGATAGATGTTTTTTTCGATGGAGAAACACTAGTAAAAAGTATTGAAAATGGTCAGCGTTATAGCATGATGTTTCTTGATATAGAGATGAAGAAAATGAATGGCATAACAGCCGCCAGAAGAATACGTCAGTTAGATAGATATACACTTATTATTTATATATCTAGTTATGATGATTATTTAAAAGAGTTATTTGAGGTAGAGCCTTTTAGATTTATCTCAAAGCCTATTCAACTTGAACAACTGAAGCGGTACTGTGCTGAGGCAATAAAAAAAATAGAGGGATTGGACAATCTATTTGCATATAGTTACAACAAGGAAGAATATACTGTGCCAATAAAGGAGATAGTATATTTCGAAAGTAACAAACGATTGATTAATATTCGTATGAATGATGGAACCGAAAGGTCCTTCTATGGAAAGCTCAATAATATAGAAAAAGAAATACAAAAAATAAACAAGCATTTTATACGCATACATCAATCCTTTTTGGTAAACTATTCATACGTAAAAAGAATGACTTATTCTGAGGTGGTTTTAGAGCACAATTATGACGAATTAGTGCTGAGAATTAGCGAGGATAGGAGGTCAGTTGTGAGGCGAAAATTGTGCGAACTAGCAGGGGGATTGCAATTTTAAAATGAATAATTATATGACTTTGTTTTCAGGAATTTTGCTAGCTTTCTTTCAAGTTCTGATTTCAAGAAAGTGCATGGGGGTGTTGCTGGGTTCTGAAAAAGAAGGCATTAAAAGTATAATTATGTGGACGCTATATTACATTTATGTTGCGATCACAATAAATAATATTTCATTTCGAGGCCCGTACTTATTGCTTGGGAATATGCTTTTTTGGGCTATGATAGCGGTTGTTACAAAAAAAGCATCCTTAACAATGAAAGTATTTTCCGCAATAATAATTTGTACGATATGGACGATTGTTGAAGCTATTATTGGCATTACAATAGATTGCCTTGGTATTTCCCATATAGTATCTGATAGAGTGGCAGACTTTTTATCCCAGATGAGTGTGCTCTTAATAGTTATTACTTTAGAGAAATATAAGAAAGATAGGTTTACTAAGGATATATCTCTTAAAACATTTTTTATGCTTGCCTGGATTCCAATAGTAAGCATTTATTTTGAGGCAGTTAGTGTAGATGTCTCGATAAAATATCCAGAATATGATGGCTTTGCAGCAATTGCCAGTGTGGTATTGCTTTTAACAAATTATGTTGTTTTTGATTCATACGACTGGGTAAATAGAACTGTACAATTGCGGGCACAGAATAGACTTTTTGTGCAGCAGATTCAGCTTTGTAGTAGACAAACAGCTGAACAGGAGGCTACATACAAGGAACTACGAAGACTACGTCATGATATGAAAAATCATCTGACTAGTCTCATGGGGATGATTGATTCTGGCGATGCTAATGAGGCCAGGGATTACATAGAGAATTTACTTAATGATGGTAAACTTATAAAAACTGGTGATATAGCAAGAACTGGAAATATCGTTGTAGATTCACTTATTAATTATAAGTACTCTATGGCCAAGGATCTGGGAATAGATTTTAATGCCAATGTATTTATTCCGACTGAGTTACCTTTTAAAAATGAGAATATAGTAATTATTCTTGGAAATTTACTGGAGAATGCTATAGAGGCATGTGTAAAGGTAGATAGTAATAACAGATATATTGGACTTGAAATGGGCTATGAAAAAAATATGCTCCGAATTTGCATTAAAAATAGCTGTGTTGGAGAAATCAAAAAAAATAGTTCGGGAAATATAGAGACAACAAAAGAAGACAAAGAGAATCATGGAATGGGTTTACTTTCCATTAAGATGGCGGCTAAGGAATATGATGGGGATGTATTGATAAAGAATGAGGAGAATGAGTTTACTGTAGTAGTTGTACTATACGAAAATACAGAAAAATTACATGCAGACTGCTAATTTCAACATGAAAAGTGAATATAGCATTATAAGGGGTATAATCCATTTATTCAATGTGAACATCAAAGGGAGGATTTGCATATGAATATGAAAAATGATGTTGTGGCAAATGTATTAGAAAAAGTGGCTAGAGCAACAGCAAAGGCAACAGCAGATACTCGATGTATGTATTTTCATCATCAACCAAAGATGCCTGCTGATCTAAAGAAGTTAAACAAGTAAGATAAGTCAATTATTTGATATAATCGCCAAAATTATTCCCCGGAGTCGTAGCGAAAGCTGCGGCTCCCTTTTCTATAAGAGTTTTATTAGTAAATGAGAATAATGGGAAATTTATGAAGGGGTTAAAAAAATTGTTGATTATATAAAAAAGGGGTAAGGGATGGACGAAAAGAAGCCGTTATTTGATATCGAAAATAAGATATGTGATGAAACTGAAGGCGATAAGGATAAATTAGAAGGCGGATTAAGGGATGTTGATTATGATTTTGCGGTAGAGATTTTTAACGAGGATATGATGAATGCAGCCGCAGCATATGATAGCTCAACTCCTACTGTAAGAAATAGAGATTGTGAAGAAGAAAAGACATTATAAAAAGAGTATCGCAAATGCGATACTCTTTTTTCTTACTTATTAAGCCTTTGAATCAAGGAATGTGTTGATCTCTTCGATGAGGTCATCAGCGTCGATACCGTGTACCATAGCTGCCTCCTCGATTGTCTCCATCTGAGATGATGGGCATCCAAGGCAGTGCATACCGATATTAAGTAAGATAGGAGCTACATCAGCATCAATCTGAAGAAGCTCGCCGATCATAGTTGACTTAGAAACTCTTGCCATTATATGTTCCTTCCTTTCTTTTTATCTCCTAGTTTCAGATGATAACATGGTTGAAAACATTTATCAACGCCATATATTAATTGTTGTTGATAATATACAATTCTATTGCATACAACTAATAAAATAGTTGTGTACACAATTTGAACTTTTGTTAGCTGATTTCAATTGGAGTTAGTTATGGCAAACCTGTGTGAGGCAGTAAAACTAAGGGATTTTTAAAAATACAAAAATGTTCTTGATTTAGACACAATTAAGGTGTATAGTAAACACATCAGTTGCGAAATTGATAATTTTTATTAATAACAAATATTAAGGAGGAGTTTAATCATGGCATACGTTATTTCTGATTCATGCGTTTCATGTGGTACATGCGAGCCAGAGTGTCCAGTAGGAGCTATCTCACAGGGCGACTCACAGTTCAATATCGATGCAGGTGCTTGTGTTGATTGCGGTACTTGCGCAGGTGTTTGCCCAACAGGAGCTATCTCACAGGGCTAATAAGAGCAAATTAAAAAAGAGTTTCGCGAAAGCGAAGCTCTTTTTTTGTTTGCCACGACACGCCCTATTTGCGAAGCAAATCTTTCAATGGGCGTGTCTTCCCGCAGTATTCCAAAAAAACAAGCCCAAGATTTCTTGGGCTTGAGGGTTGTTATATCATTGCAAGCTTCTGTACAGCGTTATCCTGAATCATTGTGTCGTAGTGCTCAGACATATACTGTGCTGTACCTACTACATAATTCTGCTGATCACTGTATTCTGAAAGAATGTTGCAAACTTTGTTGTATACCTCTGGTGTATCATCTGTTTTGCTAACTACCAGATAGTACTGACCATCAAATGGACTCCTATAAAGAGAGTTTTTGCCGTTATAGAAGGTAGCCAGGATTGATGAAAGTCTAATGACATCATCAAGATTATCAAATACAAACATCTTAGTGATATCAACTGGCAATCCTTTTTTAGCTGCCTGCTCTGGGAAAGCCTTGGCAGCGTCGGCTGCCTTTTCAAGTAGACTATTGAACATGTTAAGTATGTCGCTAGCAGAAGTCTCGTTAAATGGCTTTGTCTTGCTAGCTGTTGCCTCATCGTCATCATAGTCGTAATCGTCGTCCTCATCCTCTGAGAATCTAGAAAATCTAGTGTCTAACTCGTCAGGATTTTCTACCTTAGTAACAAGTAGAACAATGGACTCAGACGAAAGTGGTACTGCTTCTATCATTAGAGGGATATCCTCTGCTTCAAATCCGTATTGATATGATGCTTGCTCCATAAGCTCTCTGAATAACTCTCTTGCCTTGGCAGAGCCATAAGCAAGCTCAGATAGCTTGATGTGACGGCTAATTAAATCTTCTCTTGAAAGAGTGCATCTGATCTGGTTCTCGTTGATTTTTTCAATCTTCATAAAATCACCTCCCGAATCGAAAAAGATGCTATTACGTTTCTTGTTCGACTATTATATATATATTATATCGGAAAGTAAAGGAAAGAGGCATATAAAAACAGTGAAAAAATCTTAAATTTTTATTAAACCACAACAGTTACAGAAAAGTTGTCAATTAAAAAATATGCTTGCAATATAATTTTTTATGTGATATAAATTTTAGCGCAAGGTGCTTTTTCCGGATGGAAGGAGCTGATATATTGATTAATATCAATTTGGATGACAGGTATGAGATTATTAAGACACTGCAACAGTCAGCAGCTACCGCAGTGGTGCTTGTCAGACACAAGAAGATAGGAGCACTCAGGATTCTGAAGGCCATTTCCAAGGCTAGTCCTGATGCACACAGCATCCTATCCGAAGCACATCTTTTACAAGGGTTTAATTCGACCCTATTACCCACCATTTATGAAGTAGAAGAAGATGAAGAAGTCTATTATTTGATTGAAGAATATATAGATGGAATTTCATTGAGGGAGTACTTGCTTGGCAAAGTAATCACGAAAGATGAATTGATAAAGTTTGCAGTAGAGATTTGCTCTATTGTGGAACTTTTGCATAGGTCAGGTAGAGAGCCTGTACTTTATCTTGATATGAAGCCGGATCATTTGATTATTCAGGAGGAAAAGATTCGCCTAATTGATTTTGGAATATCTATGAGAAAATCAGAATGTAGGCAGATGAATCCTCAGGGAACCCCAAATTGGGCGGCTCCAGAGCAATTAAGAGGAGGCTTTCTAGACGAGCGATGCGACATCTATGCCGTAGGCAAAGTGATAGATTTTATGCGAAGCAATAGTTATGCAAAAGATGATTATAAATTAGTCTATTTGATAGAAAAAGCTACAGCTGAAAATGTGGAATTAAGGACTAAAAGCATATCAGTGCTGAAAGAACAGTTGATAGCTTTAATAGGGAGTAAGGGAAATGAAAAATTTGGGAAGAAGCATCTTGATAAAAGAATCGCAGTAGTAGGTTCTGGCACATCAGTAGGTACCACACATATTGCGATATCTCTATGTAAATTTTTCAATAAAAGAAAAATAGATACCTATTACGAGGATTTAAGAGAGAATACTGTTAATGATATTTGGAAATCTATGAAGAGCGCAAGATTAGAAGAAGGCGTTTTATACCACGATTGCTTTAGAGGCATCATGAATTATGGAGATGCTGTTGAAAAGCACAAGCCTCCTATTGGTTTGCGTGTTCTTGATTGTGGAAAAGATGCAACGGATATACTGCTATCTGTGGATATTTTAATCTATGTGATAAGCGGCAGTCCTTGGCAACAAAACATGATTTATCCTCCATGGATTAAGGAGAAAAATGTATATATAATCAATAATTTTTCTAACAAAATAACTTCTATTAAAAAAGCCAAGGAACTTAAAAAAAGAGTCTACATGTATCCACTAACTAGAAATTCCATGGATTTATCCAAAGAAGAAGAGAAAGTATTCACAGCGATTTTTAAAAATGAAAAGGATTATATTTAATAAAATAAAAAACAAAAAAGACAACAACAATAAGGGAAAAACCATATGTGTATCTGCAGTAGCACCTAAGTTGGGCTGTACATTTATTTCACTTGCCATAGCTAATTTTATAGGCTCCTGTCTGAGAGAGAATGTGATTCTTATCGAACTGAAAGAGGAAAGTAGTTTGCTTGGAATGGTTGGAGAAAATCAGATATCAATAGGAAGGAGCATAGGCTACAAATACAAGGGCGTTAAATATATTTTGACAAACAGTGTAGAAGAGGCAATAGAATTGCTAGCTAGTGAAAGAGGATATGTGATAGTAGATTTAGGAGTCTTGGGAAATAACACTGCAGCAGTTTTTAACATATGTGAGAACAAAATTATTATAGGTAGTTTTATGCCTTGGCAAAGACGTGATTTCCATGAATTCATACGAAAAAATATTTTTAAAAGATTTGATATGGAAAACATTAAATTTTGCCAACTGGGTAGAGACAAGGAAGCACAACAACTTTTTTATGAATCTTACAGGTGTAGGCTTAATAACTTGCCTAAAATAGATAATCCATTTTCATTAAAGGAAGAGAACTTTGAAGACATTATTAATTTATTATAGGTAGCTGCGGAAAGGAGAAGTATAGATAGGAAAATAATATCGTTATTTATTAGTAGAAAAAGATAATAAGAAGAACCGATAAAAATTGAAGTATTTGGTAACGAATATGATATGAAAAGAGAGTGTAACAAACACTCTCTTTTTTTCTGCCATATAATAGGGCGAAAAGTGGAATTTCACTAGGTGATTTGCTATACTTTTACAGTATATGAGAGAAAGGGAGACGCATATGAATCAAAGTCACCATAACTATAATCGTAACCATAGAAATAATCACTACAATCGTAGGAGAAAAAAGAAAAGTTACATCCCAAGAGGATATTACTACATAGGATCAGTTGCACTGTTTCTTACCGTTGTATTAGTAGGTCTTCTTGCATTCAAAAAATATTCATTTACAAATGAGCATGTTGAGCTGACTGAGTGGTATCAGAACACTCATGAAAATGAAGTCTCAGTTGTTTTGAATGGCGAGTATAAAAAGTCTCAGGATGAAACAGGAGCAGAATTACCAAATGCCAATGCTATTAAAAATGAGGGTAATGTATATCTTGAGCTTGGCTTTGTAAAAGCAAATATCGACAACGGCTATGTATATGACCCATCAGAGATAACACTTAGATATGCTACTGACAGCGAGGTATATTCTGCAACTTTAGGAAGTGCTGATTATGTAGTTGATAAGAGCAATAATTCCCTTGGTGAGCCAGTAGTAGTTGCGCAGGGAGATGCAGTATTTATTGCACTTGATTATCTTCAGATTTTATCTGATTTTAAATACACTCTTTTTGAGAATCCAGACAGAATTGTTATCGAGACAGCTGGATATGAAAAGCAGGTTGCTACAGCAAAAAATGATACTTCAATCAGAATCTCTAACGGCAGAAAGAGCCCTATCTTAGAGGATGTTGAAAAGGATGAAGAATTAAATGTAATCCGTGTTTCTGAGGATAAGGATTGGAGCTTTGTTGTTTCAGCAAAGGGAGTTATGGGATACATTCCTAATAGTAAATTCACTGAGCCAACAGCTAAGACTGTAGAGTCATCTCTTCCAGAGAGGACTTACAATCATATTTCTATAGGAAGTGATATTTCACTTCTCTGGCATCAGGTTACATCTCAGACATCTAATGCTGATATTGCTACAGTGCTTACTAATTCAGGAAATATTAATGTTATTTCCCCTACATGGTTCCACTTAAATGACAACAAGGGTGGCATAGCATCTCTAGCAAATGCCAATTACGTAAGTGTTTGCCATTCTAATAATGTGCAGGTTTGGGGACTTGTAAGCGATTTTGAGAATCGTGACATTGAGACAACTACAGTATTAAATACAACATCTTCAAGAGATGCGCTTGTTAACAATATTCTTGCACAGGCTATTACTTATGGCTTGGATGGAATCAATATAGATTTCGAAGAGGTATCAAATGAGGCTTCCGATGGATTTATCCAGTTTATCAAGGAGCTTTCTATCAAGTGCGAGAAGAACGACATTATTTTATCAGTAGATAATTACATGCCAAAATATACTCCACATTACAACAGAGCAGAGCAGGCTAAATATGCCGACTATGTGGTAATGATGGGATATGATGAGCACACAAATGGAAGCTCAGAGGCAGGCTCCGTTGCATCTATAGGATTTGTTGAGGAAGGTGTTGCAGCTACTCTTGAAGAGGTGCCAGCAGAGCAGGTTATCCTTGGAATGCCATTCTACTGCAGAGTATGGCAGGTTAATGGAGATGGCGGCATTATCGATAGCAAGGCATACGGATTAGATGCTATACAGTCATTTATTAGAACTAACGGACTGACACCTGAATGGTCAGATGAGGCTGGTCAGTATTATGTGGAGTTTGCAGATGGAGACAAATTCTACAAGATTTGGATTGAGGATGAGAATTCAATCGAACAGAAGTTAAAAATAATGGATAGCTATGGTCTTGCAGGTGGGGCATTCTGGAAGAAGGGCTTCGATAATTCAGCTACATGGAATGTTATTGCTAAATATTTATAAGACATGTAAGACACAGAAAAATCATAGAATTTCCCCATTTTACAAGGGGTTGCACAATCTAAAAATATTGTGTTCTAAGGGAAAAGTGATATAATTTTGAGTATGATTACTAAGATTATGGATGTTTCTGAGGAGCCAATAAATATGGAGTATATCAGAGAGGCTTCTGAGATATTAAAAAGCGGTGGGCTAGTAGCTTTCCCAACCGAGACGGTTTATGGTTTGGGAGGAGATGCCACCGATAAAGAGGCCTCGCGTAAGATATACGCAGCAAAGGGTCGTCCATCGGATAACCCTTTAATTGTACATATAGCAAAGTTTTCTCAGTTAGAAGATATTACAGAGAATTTACCTAAGACAGCAAAATTACTTGCTGATGCATTTTGGCCAGGACCACTTACCATGGTATGCAATAAAAATCAGGTTATCCCATATGAGACTACTGGTGGACTTGATACAGTAGCAGTGAGGATGCCTAACAATCCAGTGGCCTTAGCACTTATTGAGGAGAGCGGATGTATGATAGCTGCTCCTAGTGCTAATACATCAGGACGACCTAGTCCTACCAAGGCCAGCCATGTATATGAGGATTTGTCTGGCAAGATAGAGGCTATTTTGGATGGTGGGGCAGTTGACATAGGTCTTGAGTCTACAATCGTTGACTTGACCGAGGATGTAGTTACCATTCTTAGACCGGGCTTCATCAATATGGATATGCTTAGGGAAGTAGTTGGTGAGGTTAGGATGGACCCTGGTATTGTCTACAACGACAAGGGAACTACCAGTGGAGCAAGGCCTAAGGCACCGGGTATGAGATACAAGCACTACGCACCAAAGGGTGATTTGACAATCATCTCAGGTGAGGAAGATACAGTAGTTGGCAAGATTAATCAATTAACAAGAGAAGCACTTAAAGAGGGTAAAAAGGTGGGCATTATTGCTACATCTGAGACTGCGGATAGATACCCTGAGGGAGAGGTGCTTGTTATTGGAAATCGTTCAGATGAGAGTAGTATAGCTCACAACCTATACGATATTCTCAGACGATTTGATGAGCTTAGTGTTGACCTAATCTATTCAGAGAGTTTTGCCACTCCAAAGATGGGTCAGGCTATTATGAACAGGTTGCTTAAGGCAGCAGGGCAAAAGACCATCGAGGTCTAGGGAGACTTGCCCAGGAGAATATGGATATGAAAAATATTAATAGAGTTATTTTTGCTTCGGGAAGTGGCACATCCAGAGCACCTATGGCTACAGCTATATTTCATGCTATAGCCCATGACAGGCCCATAATTTGTGAGGCCAGAGGCTTGATTGTTCAGTTTCCAGAACCTTTAAATCAAAAGGTAGAGGCAGTTTTAATAAGTAATGGATGTAAGCTTTCGGATTATTCTTCCAAGCAGCTGATGGACTCGGATTTTTCTGAGAATACACTGGTGATTACCATGGAAGAAAGCCAGAGGCAAAAGATATTAAGTGAATACACTAATGCCACAGAGGAAAATACACGCCTCTTAAATGAGCTGGTTGGGGATGAGCTTGAGGTGATGGATCCATATGGTGGTTCAGTACAGACATACGGACTGTGCTATGAGGTCTTAAAGGCATCAATTGAGAAGTTAATGAGGGTATTAGAGGCATAATTTATATTGTATTGGAGGAGAATACCATGAGTGATAAGAGACTAGATTATATTAGCTGGGATGAGTACTTTATGGGCGTTGCAGTATTATCGGGTATGAGATCTAAAGACCCAAATACACAGGTTGGAGCTTGTATTGTTAGCCAGGATAATAAGATTCTATCCATGGGTTACAATGGTTTTCCAAATGGATGTTCAGACGACGAGTTTCCTTGGGCAAGAGTAGGAGACCCTCTGGAGAATAAGTATTTCTACACAACACACAGCGAGCTTAATGCAATATTGAACTATAGGGGTGGTTCGCTTGAAGGCTCAAAGTTGTACGTATCTCTTTTTCCATGTAATGAGTGTGCTAAAGCAATTATTCAGTCTGGTATCAAGACAATAATTTACGATAGCGACAAATATGAAAACACACCATCAGTTATCGCATCTAAGAGAATGCTTAGAGCAGCAGGTGTGGAGTTTTATCAGTATCAGCACACAAATCGAGAAATTAAAATAACACTATAATTGTCGGATTTTATAGGAGACAACATTGAAGGACAAGAGAAAACAAAATCGGGAAGTAGCAAATTCCCTGGTGCTAGTGTTGCAATTTGGCCTTAACGTTATAACGCCAATATTGCTGTGCACCATAGTTGGAGCAGTTTTAACTAAAAACTTTGGCTCCAAGGGATATACGATAGCAGGCATTCTGATAGGCATAGTTGCGGCTTTTAATGGTGCCTACAGAATGGTTAGGGGTTATCTCAAGAATCCGGAGTCTCCGGGGCAGCGTGCGAGACGTCTGGAAGAAGAAGCAAAACAAAGTCAAGAGGTAAAGGATGATTAATTGGATGAAGAGATTGAATCAAGCCTTGCCGGGCTTGGTTTTAGGAATCCTTCTGTACGGATTGCTGGTTGAGATTATCGGTGTCTGGTTTGTAAATGACAAACTTAGATATACTACAGGACTTTTAATTGGAATTGGTTGTGCTATTGGCATGGCCATTCACATAGCGATGATTATTGAGGAATCAGTGAGAATAGGTCCTGGACATGACAAGTATCTTTCATTTAAATCGGTGGCGAGATATTTTGTCTTGTGCGCAATTATGATAGGGATGACGTTTTTTAAACTTGGAAACATGTTTACAGCGATCATCGGTGTACTTGGGCTCAAGGTTAGTGCCTACGCACAGCCTTTGCTAATAAAAGCTTTCAAAAAGAAACATGAAGATATGGAAAGCAATGAAGATTTAGAAATAAATAGTGAAAAGGAGGTGAAAGTGTGACAGAAGGAATTTTACTGGCCTCAAGCGATACTGTGGACATGATAAAAGGTCTGTTCAAGTATGAAATATTTGGACAGGAGGTTTGGATCACAACCTCACATGTTTGCATCTTAATCGTGTGGCTTTCATTGGTAATCTTTTCCATAATTGCCAATCGCAAGCTGAAGCATGCCACTGAAGTTCCTGATACCTTCCAAAATATTCTGGAGCTTATTGTAGGACTCCTAGATAGCATAGTGGAAGGAAGTATGGGTAAGCACGCACCAGTGTTTGCAAACTGGATATGTACCATATTCTGTTTCATTTTGGTATCCAACTTATCTGGTTTGGTTGGCCTAAGACCACCAACAGCCGATTACGGTACAACACTGGCTCTTGCATTAATTACCTTTGTTTGCATTCATGTAGTAAAGGTAAGGCATCAGAGTGCAAAGGACATTTGGGTGGATAAATGTTCACCATTGCCACCATGGTTGCCAATTTGGCTTCCTATCAATGTCATTTCTGATATTGCGGTGCCTATTTCAATGTCACTACGTTTATTTGCAAACGTTCTTTCAGGAACAATCATTATGGGTCTTGTATATGGATTGCTAGGAAAGTTCGCCTTAGTATGGCCTGCAGCATTGCATGTATACTTTGATATTTTCTCAGGTGCAATTCAGACCTACGTTTTCTGTATGTTAACAATGACGTACATTACTCAGTCTTATGGTGATTCTTAAGAGGACTGAAAAGAATAATACTTTTTAGGAGGAAAACATTTATGAACATTTCAGGTACAGACTTAATTAAAGCTTGCTCAGCAATTGGTGCTGGTCTCGCAGTTATCGCTGGTATTGGTCCTGGTATCGGCCAGGGTATTGCAGCAGGTCACGGTGCAGCAGCCGTTGGACGTAATCCAGGAGCACAGGGACAGATCATGTCTACTATGTTACTTGGTCAGGCCGTTGCCGAGACAACAGGTCTTTATGGCTTAGTTATCGCCCTTCTGTTACTCTTTGTACAGCCATTAGTAGGATAATAAAAATTATCAAGATTTTTATTATCCGTATAAGGATGCTTTTTTGGAAACAGGTTTACAAAAAAGTAGTCTGGCTGAAAGCCAGATTAAAATGAAGTTTTCATATACTTCATTTTAACCATGGCTAATAAAACCTAGGAAGAAAAATAAAAAAGGAGGGCTAAAAGTTGGAAAGACTATTTGACTTAGATGCACAATTGCTTAATGATGCAGTACTTTTAGCCATTGCAGTATTCTTCCTATTCCTTATAATGTCCAACATGCTGTTCAACCCAGCTAGAAAGCTGCTTAAGGACAGAAAAGAAGGCATTGCAAAGGATATTGCAGATGCAAAGAACGATAAGGAAGAGGCAGAAAAGCTAAAGGCGGAGTACGAAGCAAAGCTTAAGGATATCTCAAAAGAAAGAGATGCTATCCTAAGCGAAGCAAGACAAAAAGCCTTGAAGAATGAAACCAAGATTGTAAGCGATGCTAAGGAAGAAGCAGCTGCCATCGTAGCACGTGCTAACGAAGAGGCAGAGCTTGAGAAGAAGAAGGTTGCAGACGAGGTTAAGCAGGAGATGATTTCTGTAGCTGCTGTAATGGCACAGAAGGTTGTAGCTGCCAACATCGATACAACAATTCAGAATACCTTAGTAGAGCAAACACTTAAGGAAATGGGTGAAAAAACATGGCTAAATTAGTCTCAAACGTATACGGTGATGCGTTGTTTGAGTTAGCTGTGGAATCAGGAAGAGTCGATGACTTCTTAAAAGAAGCAGAAGGCGTAATCGAAGTTGTTAAAAAAGATGACGGCTTTTCTCAGATGATGAATCATCCAAAGATCAATAAAGAAGAGAAGCTTCAGATTATCGACGAGATTTTCAAAGGCAGAGTAAGTGATGAGATTGTGGGACTCCTTAGAATGCTTGAGGAAAAGGACCACATCAAAGAAATAGAAGGCGTTTTAAACTATTACATTGAAAAAGTTTACGATTACAAAAAAATCGGTCGCGCAACTGTTTCAACTCCACTTGAACTTACAGATGCTCAGAAAGCAGATGTCGAGAAGCGTTTGCTTCAAACTACAGAATATAGCTCATTTATTATGAACTATATCGTAGACCCTGAGTTAATCGGGGGTATGGTAATTCGCATTAAAGATAGAGTTGTTGATAGTTCTATCAAAACTCAGATTAATAAATTGTCACACGAGTTATCAAATATTCAATTGAAAGTAGGTGAATGCGCTCCATGAATTTAAAACCAGAAGAAATTAGCTCGGTTATCAAAGAGCAGATGAAACGCTATGCAGCGCAGCTTGACGTGGCAGACGTAGGAACTGTTATTCAGGTTGCCGATGGAATTGCACGTATTCACGGATTACAGAACGCTATGCAGGGTGAGCTCCTTGAGTTCCCTGGTGAAGTTTACGGCATGGTCTTAAACCTTGAGGAAGACAATGTAGGTTGTGTTCTTTTAGGAAACGATAAGAATATCAACGAAGGCGATACAGTAAAGACTACTGGTCGTGTTGTTGAGGTTCCAGTTGGTGACGCTATGCTTGGACGTGTAGTTAATGCGCTTGGACAGCCTATCGATGGAAAGGGACCTATTGAAACTACTAAGTTCCGTCCTATCGAGCGTGTTGCTTCAGGTGTTATCTCACGTAAATCCGTAGATACTCCATTGCAGACAGGTATTAAAGCTATCGATTCCATGATTCCTATTGGACGTGGACAGCGTGAGCTTATTATCGGTGATAGACAGACAGGTAAGACTGCTATCGCTATTGATACAATCATTAATCAAAAGGGACAGGGCGTAAAATGTATTTACGTTGCAATTGGCCAGAAGGCATCAACAGTTGCAGCCCTTGTTAAGACATTAGAAGAATATGGTGCTATGGCTTGGACAACAGTAGTTGCCGCTACAGCATCAGAGCTTGCACCACTTCAGTATATCGCCCCTTATTCAGGATGCGCTATCGGTGAGGAGTGGATGGAGAATGGACAGGACGTTCTCATCATCTATGATGATTTGAGTAAGCATGCTACTGCATACCGTACACTGTCATTACTTCTTCGTCGTCCACCAGGACGTGAGGCTTACCCAGGTGATGTATTCTACTTACACTCAAGACTTCTTGAGCGTGCAGCTAGACTTTCAGATAAGTTAGGCGGCGGTTCACTTACCGCACTTCCTATCATTGAGACTCAGGCAGGCGATGTATCAGCATATATCCCTACCAATGTTATCTCAATTACTGATGGTCAGATTTATCTTGAGACAGAAGCATTTAATGCAGGTTTCAGACCAGCTGTTAACGCAGGTCTTTCAGTATCCCGTGTAGGTGGTTCTGCTCAGATTAAGGCTATGAAGAAAATCGCAGCTCCTATCCGTGTAGAGCTTGCTCAGTATCGTGAGCTTGCAGCTTTCGCACAGTTTGGTTCAGAGCTTGATGCAGATACAGCTGAGAAGCTTGCTCAAGGTGAGAGAATCAAGGAGATGTTAAAGCAGCCACAGTATGCTCCAATGCCAGTAGAGTATCAGATTATGATTATCTATGCTGCTACTAAGAAATATTTGCTTGATATTCCAACAGCAGACATTCAGGCTTTTGAAAAGGCATTGTTTGATTTGGTTGATACCAAGTATCCAGAGATTCCTGAGTCTATTAAGACTACAAAGGTTCTTGAGGATGATATGGAGCAGAAGCTTATAAAGGCTATCGAGGAGTGTAAAAAGAGCTACAAGTAAGGAGGGTGATCTGTTATGGCCTCAATGAGAGACATAAAGAGAAGAAAACAGAGTGTTTCCAGCACTCAGCAGATCACTAAGGCCATGAAGCTTGTATCTACAGTAAAGCTCCAGAAGGCTCGTTCTAAGGCAGAGCAGACTACACCGTATTTTAACGCTATGTACAATACAATCTGTAGCATGCTTGCCAAGGCAGGAGCAGTAAACAACAAGTACCTTAAGGACAATGGTTCTGAGAAGATTGGCGTTATTGTCATCACATCAAACCGTGGTCTTGCAGGTGGTTACAATTCAAATATTGTAAAGATGATTACTGGTTCTGATATGAAGCCTGAGGACGTAAAGCTTTATGTAATAGGACATAAGGGAGGCGAAAGTCTTACTCATAAGGGTTATGAGATTGTTAAGGACTATTCTCCAGTGATGGAGGCCCCTACTTATGCAGATGCAATGGAAATCTGCAAGGATGTCCTAGGAGCATATGCAAGCGGGGAAATCGGACAGATTTACCTTGTATATACACACTTCAAAAATACAGTTAGCCAGATTCCAAAGCTTATGAAGCTACTTCCAGCAGAGGTTGCAGAGGAAGATGTTGCAGCAGCTAAATCTTCAGGGGCAGAGGCTCTTATGAACTTTGAACCAAATGAAGAAGAGGCTCTCGACCTCATTGTTCCAAAGTATGTGACTTCACTTGTATACGGTGCCTTAGTTGAGGCAGTTGCATCTGAAAATGGTGCTCGTATGCAGGCAATGGATTCAGCTACAAATAATGCAGAGGAAATCATTAGTGATCTATCATTAAAATACAATCGTGCCCGCCAGGGATCAATTACTCAGGAGTTGACCGAGATTATCGCTGGTGCCGAGGCACTTTCTTAAAAAAGCAGATAGGAGTGAAAAAATGGCAAATAATATTGGTAAAATCACTCAGATTATCGGTGCCGTACTTGACGTAAGCTTCGCAAATAGCGAGCTTCCAGAAATCAACGACGCTCTTGAAATTACAAGAGATAACGGAGAGAGACTGGTTGTCGAGGTAGCACAGCATTTGGGTGACGATACAGTTCGTTGTATTGCCATGGGTCCTACAGATGGTTTAGTACGTGGAATGGATGTACTTGCTACAGGAGCACCAATTTCGGTTCCTGTTGGTGAGGCAACACTTGGTCGAATCTTCAACGTACTTGGAGATGCTATTGATGAGCAGCCAGCACCTGAGGGTGTTGAGAAGATGCCTATCCATAGAAAAGCTCCAGCATTTGAGGAACAGGCAACATCAACAGAAATGCTTGAAACAGGTATTAAGGTCGTTGACCTTCTTTGCCCTTATCAGAAAGGTGGTAAGATCGGATTGTTCGGTGGTGCCGGTGTAGGTAAGACCGTACTTATCCAGGAGCTTATCCACAACATCGCAACAGAGCACGGTGGATACTCAGTATTCACAGGTGTAGGTGAGCGTACTCGTGAGGGTAATGACCTTTACTATGAAATGAAGGAGTCAGGCGTTATCGACAAGACCTGCATGGTTTTCGGTCAGATGAACGAGCCACCAGGAGCTAGAATGAGAGTTGGTCTTACTGGACTTACTATGGCTGAGTACTTCAGAGATAAGGGTGGAAAGGACGTGCTTCTTTTCATCGACAATATCTTCCGTTTTACTCAGGCTGGTTCAGAGGTTTCAGCCCTCCTTGGTCGTATGCCTTCAGCCGTTGGTTATCAGCCAACACTTCAGACAGAGATGGGTGCTCTTCAGGAGCGTATCACATCTACAAAGAATGGATCTATTACATCAGTTCAGGCTGTATACGTGCCTGCCGATGACTTAACAGACCCAGCTCCAGCAACAACATTCGCGCACTTGGATGCTACTACAGTTCTTGAGCGTTCTATCGCCGAGCTTGGTATTTATCCAGCGGTAGACCCACTTGGTTCTACATCTCGTATCCTTGACCCACGTATCGTTGGTCAGGAGCACTTTACAGTTGCACGTGGTGTTCAGGAGATTCTTCAGAAATATAAGGAATTACAGGATATTATCGCTATCCTCGGTATGGATGAGCTTTCAGAAGAGGACAAGCTTGTAGTTAACCGTGCACGTAAGATTCAGAGATTCTTGTCACAGCCATTCTTCGTAGCTGGTCAGTTTACTGGTCTCGAAGGTAAGTATGTGCCAATCGCTGAGACAGTACGTGGCTTCAAGGAAATCCTCGAAGGTAAGCACGATGATATTCCAGAGAGTTACTTCCTCAATGCTGGTACAATCGACGAGGTTCGTGCCAAGATGAACGCAAAGTAGGAGGTGGCAAATGGCAGATAACACCTTTAAAGTATCAATCATTACGCCAGAGCGTACTTTTTATGAAGGTGAGGCTACTATGGTTGAATTTAATACAGTCGAAGGACAGATTGGTGTGCTTCCAAAGCACATCCCTTTGACTACTGTTATTGCGCCGGGCATTTGCACAATCCATGAGGCAGAATCAGAAAAGAGAGCCGCTGTTCATGCAGGACTTGCAGAGGTTTTGCCTGACAAGGTGACAATATTGGCAGAGATTGCCGAGTGGCCTGATGAAATTGATTTAAGCCGTGCCCGCAGCGCGGAAGAGAGAGCTAGAGAGCGATTAGCAAGCAAGGCCGAAAATATAGATTTGCTAAGAGCTGAGATAGCTTTAAAGAAAGCATTAATTAGACAGGATATTCTTGCTAAATAATGCAAATGGGAGGAACGCACCATGTTAGATGCTGATACAAGGCGAGACATAGAGGATCTTAAAAGACAATTGAAAACCTATGAGGATGAAGAGGCTCAGTTGCTAAAAGAGCTGGAAGTTTGTCGTGCACGAAAAACTGAAGTAAAGGACAAGCTTAAAGTGTTGAGCGATGACGATAAGTATCAACAGGACATGTTGGCTATGGTCTACCAGCAACGACATGGTCTAGGTAAGTCTAAGAATCCCGAAGAATAAAATGTACATTTTATGTGGCACCGTATTTGCGGTGCCATTTTTTTATTATTATAATAAATGCAAGCTGAAGTTGCGTAAATGCAAATGTAAATTGGTAGAAAATAAAGGCAAGAAAGATAAACTTCTAAATATAAAAGATTGAAAGGAGGATAATAACATGAGTTTTGCGGAAAATCTAAAAGAAACAAGAAAAAGAAATCAAATGTCTCAGGAAGAATTGGCAGAGTTGCTGGGGGTAAGTAGGCAAGCTGTCTCTAGATGGGAATTAGGAGATGGATACCCAGAATTAGAAAAGCTGATTATTATAGGTGAAAAATTAAATGTTTCATTAGACTATTTATTACTTGATAAGAAAGAGAGTGATGAGACGGGCTTTGAAGGCGAAAGATTACAGACCCCTAGTAAAAGCATTAGAATTACATCCCCTAATGAAGGCGTAATAGTGGATACATCATTTGTTGCTCGTAGCCAAGAATTCAAGGGGTCAAAGAATAGTCCAAAGTATGCACTTTTTGCCTCAGAAAAATCAACCTCAATATTTGGCCCTCAGAATAGATTTTTAAGTTGGTATAGAGACGTTGAGGATATCACAAAAGAGATTGAAGAAATCAATCAAGCAATGGATAAGGGCGAGGCATCATATACTTTGAAGCACAGTGTAAAGTGCAAGAGGAAGCTTTTGAAGGTTGAAATGGAATGAGCAGTAGTTGAATTTGCCTGATAAAAAATACAAACAGTATGAATACATGAACTAATATGATACAGTTATAAAAGGTAACAAATATAATTGTTTGAGGTAAAGGGGGATGTTATGTTAACTATTCTAGCAGCAGGACAAGGTCACACAGACATTGTATTATGGATTTGTATAGGCGTGGCTGTATTTGGAGGTTTAAACATAACAAAAAAGAAGTAGTCATCTACGCGAGGAGAATAGGCACTTATGAAACGAATACTGATATTTTGTTGTACTGGATTTGAGATGATGGAGTTTGCTCCATTCTACGACGTGGCCGGATGGGCAAAAAGCGAATACGGCTTTGATGTAGAAATAGACACATGCGGATTTACAAGAGATGTAAAAAGTGCCTTTTGGGGAACAGAAATCAAAGTTGATAAGTTAATCTCAGAAGTAAATGTGGATGACTATGATGCACTTGCAATTCCTGGAGGAGACCATCTCTATGGTTTCTTTGGCGAGGCATACGACGAGAGATTTCTAGAGTTAATTCGTAAATTCGATAATAGCAAAAAGGTAATAGCAAGTATTTGTGTGGCAGCCCTTCCAATAGGAAAAAGTGGTGTGTTAGCCGGAAGAAAAGCTACTACTTATCATCTTGCAGATGCCTATAGACAAAAGGAATTAGCAGGCTTTGGTGTAAATGTAATACCTGATGAGCCAGTTGTAATAGATGATAATATAATCACCTCATATTGTCCGCAGACTGCACCGGCAGTTGCTTATGAGATGATGAAAATGCTCATTGGAGAAGAGAAAGTAAATGTAATAAAAGAAGGAATGGGATTTGATGAAGTTATTATTTAAGAACATTAAGAAAAAATTATATACATTGGCTTTAATTGGAGCAATGCTTTCAGCAGCCGGGTCCAATTATGTTGTTGTAGATGCTGAGGAATATGTAGCACAGCAACCAGCTATAGCATTTGATGCAGCAGGATGTCTTGTTGCAAATAATACAACTGGAAGAATCATATATTCACAGAATGCAGATGCAATATTGGAACCTGCTAGTACAGTAAAAATCATGACGGCGCTTTTGGCAGTGGAAGCTATCGAAAGAGGAGACATTGCATTAGATTCTCCAGTACTTGTGAGCAGTACAGCATTAGCGAGCCTTCCATCAGATGCTAGTCATGTGGAGCCAAGACTTATGGCAGGAGAGGCGCTCAATGTAGATCAGCTTTTATCTGCGATGATGGTAAGCTCCGATTGTCAGGCATGTAATGTGCTTGCTGAATTATTAGGTGGTTCGGTACCAAATTTTGCAGCCATGATGAATGCTAGAGCAGCTCAGCTTGGATGTGTAAATACCAATTTTACGAATCCTTCTGGTTATCCAGATAATAAGATGTACACCAATGCGACAAGCTTGTATTTAATTACTGCAGAGGCTATCAAGCATCCGCTTTTTAACAAGTATTTCGGATTACAATCTGCTGTGATTCCAGCCACTAATTTATGTGTTGCACCAAGAATACTAGTTAACACAGACGCCTTGATGATACCAGGAAATATTTACTATAATCCAGCAGTAATAGGTGGCAAGACAGGAACAGCAAATAGAGCAGGTCAGTGCCTTGTTAGTGTTGCCGAAAGAGATGGTAAGAAAGTTATTTCTGTAGTTCTAGGTGCAAGAAACAGAACCATGATAGATGGCAATGTTATTTCCATGAGATACTATGAGAGCAACAGGCTGATAGAGCACGGATTTAATAATTATTGGTAAATAACTTGAAAGTCAAAAGTAGTTGTGATTAGTGATAATTGCAACTACTTTTTTTGATGAAATGCAGTATTACTCAAAGTAAAGTACCATTCACTCCGAAAAACATGCAAGTTACTCTAAAACAAAGAAAATGGAAAATTTTGAGTATAATTAAATCATAAGCTATGGGGTAGCAAAAAATGTATAAGGAGGATAAAGATATGCCAATAGATTGGATTGGTGGAGGCCACTAATGAATGGAGGTGTTCCCTATCAAAGTAGCGGAGCAAGAAGAATTAGTTTTTAAGTATAATAGAGAAGAAATAGTCTCGAAAGATCAATTATATGAGAAACTAATTCAGATTGGAAGAAACATTCAAAAGCAGGAAATATTAATTATAGTAAGTCAAGACAAGTATCAGGTATTGTATTTCGAAGATACAAAAGATGAATATAAGATACTAAAAGTGTGGCCAGCATTTAGATATAGAGTAGAGGTTGGCTGGAATGAATTAAAAGAAAACCTAAAACAATATGGTAATTATCTTGATAATAAAGGATACTTAAGCAGTGGCGAAAAATACTGTAATATAAAGCAAATAATTGCTGAAGATGATTATTTTATAATTGATATTTATGCAAAAAAAGAAAGAAAACCAGAGGTTCTTATTAAGTGATTTTTAGTAAGTACCGCTGGTTTTTTGTATGCATAAAAGATGTGTATAAATTGTGAAATATATGTTATATTAAAGTAAATAGACTAAAAGGTCAATTTGGGGGATATAACATAAAATCATGGGTGAAATGGTGAAATTTACATTAACAATATTAATATGGGCAGCACTTGAGTTGTTGAATATAGGTATATTGTTTAAACATGTGCTTATACTGAAACGGAAAAAAAACAATATAGTTTCAGTAATAATAGAAATACTATTGATAATAGCAATTTTATCAACATATGCATATTGTTCCTGGAATAATTATAAGACAATGGAACTAATAATTACGCCACTAATATTTGTGAAGTCAGCCATTTTAATGCGTAGCTTTTTTTATTTGAAATGGAGACATGTGGCATTTATAGCCTTCTTTGTAGAACTTGCATCATTTACAGGATTAAATTTTCGGCTAATAACTCCTTTTATAGGGTGGAATGATACTAATGGATATGTATATGAAGTAATAGGTGAGCTAATATTATTAGCATTATTAGTATTTGTTATATTTCTGAGAAAAAAGAGTATTATACAGTTTTGGATTGCAGAATTACCAGTAGTAGATTTTCTTATATTTACAGTTCTGTTATTTTTCCTATCCATATGGGAAGCAGTAGCATATTTAACTGAAAAAAGACCTTTTAGTTTATATGTTTTCTTTGCGGTAATTGTTGTGTGTACACTTGCTACAATCATAAGGACAATAATAATAACACGAAAAAATAATTCCTTGACATACATTAATAGTTTATTAGAGGAACACATGCAACAAGCAACTGATTATTACAACCAGTTGATAGAACAGGAAAATCAGACAAAAAAATTTAGACACGACATAAAAAATATTTTGATAGCTTTACACAGTATGGTGAAAGAAAACCAAAATGATAAAGCTCTTTTATATATAGAAGATTTAAATGAAGTCTGTGAACAATTAAAACCAAGGTATAACACTGGAAACTTTATTGCAGATGCAATACTAAGTGCGAAAGATACTAGGGCTGCGATGCAAAATATAAATATAAGTTTTGATGGTTATATACCATCAGAAAAAGTCAAAGATGTTGACATGGTAATTGTATTATCAAATATGTTAGATAATGCTATAGAGGCATGTGAAAAAATAACTGGAAAAAAAGATATTGAAATAAGGTCAATTTTGCAGAAAAAAATGTGGGTTCTATATATTAAAAATCCAAGTGAAGAGGTTAATATAATTAATAAAAATCATATTGTAACCACTAAGCAAGAAAAAATGCTTCATGGATTTGGATTAAATAATATTGAAAGAGTAGCGCAAAAATATAATGGAAATATGCAACTAGCATATAAAGAAGGTTATTTTAGCTCAAAGATTACATTTATTTTTGATTAAGAGTAGGGGGAGATTATGTTAAGGATAGCAATATGTGATGATTCAGAATATGTAAGAAAAGAGACAAATAGAGAGCTTTTTAATTACTGTATGGACAGAGATATAGACTATACGGTTAAAGAATTTGAAAATGGGGAAAGTTTTCTAAAAGAGATCAATAATTATGATTTGGTTTTGCTGGACTATCAATTTGAAAATAAAGGTAAAGATGGCATGAGTATTGCCAGAGAAATTAGAAAAATAAATTCCGACATAATTATTATTTTCCTAAGCAGTTATACAAATATAGTCTATGATACATTTGAGGTTGACGCTTTTAGATTTCTGATAAAGCCAATTGATAAAGAAAAATTTTATGCAGCAATGGATGATTGCTTTAAAACTTTACAAAATGATAATACGTTAATAGTAAAAGTAGAAGGTACAAGCCATTATATAAAAGAGAATCAAATCTCATATGCTGAAGGAAATGGTAAAAAAAGTATAATTCATTTCATTAACAAAGAAGAAGTCTTGGAATGCAATGAAACATTATCATCCATAATGGAGAGATTGTCAGACCGTCTCTTTTACAGATGCCATAAATCCTTTTTAGTTAATATGAAATATGTAGAATCATTTAATCATACTGACTTAATGTTGCAGAACAAAGAATCTATAATGATAAGTAGGCAAAAATACAAGCCATTTTGTGACGCTTATTCAGAGTTTTTAGTTAAGAGTAAAGTTATATAATAAAGAATAAATGGTAATAATTATCAAAAAGACATTGTGAAAAGCAATGTCTTTTTTTATTTACTCCTAAAAACGTACCAAATAATCCATTTCCATAAAAAAGTGAAATCCAGCGATAAAATATAATCAAAGTTAAGCCAGATTTCAAGGAGGACACAAAATGAAAATGGTTAAGGACTATATAGGAAAAATATTCTTTATTTTTAAAGAAATATATAAAGCCGGAGTAGGTGTTTTTGTATTATCTATTGCATCCATGTTACTGACGGGTTTGAGTCCGGTGCTCATTACATATCTGACAGCGAAATTGTTAGAACTAATTGGTATGAGCGCGACGAAAAACCAGCAAATAAATCCGATTGAGTTTTTACTTCCTCTATTAGGAGTGATTGGATTAGTAATAATATCATTTGCGATAGAGAATATGAAAACAGTGATTTGTTCGGTTGTAGGATTAAGGCTTTCACATAATCTGGAAAATACAATTGCTGAAAAGTTTCAGATGATAAAAAGGCAGAGGTTGGATAATCCGGATTTTAGAGATTTACATAGTAATACAATCACAGCCTGTGGAACGGAACCATTAAATCTAATGGAAAGTTTATTTGGATTAGTTGCAAATGCAATCAGCATTGTAGGATATGGAATGATTGTGATTCGATTTAATTGGATCGCGTTTGCTGTGATAGTAGTTACGGTTATACCTACATTGATAATAAAAAAGAAATATCAAGGAATGATGTTTAAATTCTATAGTTCCCATACTATGCAAATGCGTAGAATCTGGTATTTCTTGTCATTAATTACAGAAGTAGAAAATGCAAATGAAATTAGAAGTTATAGATTGTTCCCATATTATATGGGAAAGCGCAAGGAAGAATTTAAATCATATATAAAAGAAAATTCTAAAATTGCAGCAAAAGAAATTACATTTACACTTATTACAAATCTGATAGCCATGATGGGAACAATAATAGTAGGCGCATGGTTAATAAAATCCGTATTAAGTGGAAGTATAAAAATATCGTTATTCTATTTGAGTTTTACAGCGATAACAACATTTGTTACCAAGCTGCTGGTTTTATCTGGTCAAATCGCTAGTACAAGTAAATGCATGATGTTTATAGATTACATTTTTAAATATTTTGCTGAAAAAGATTTGATAGTAGAAGGAGAAAAAAGGATACAAGAGAAAGACGTTCATAATATCAAATTCGAAAATGTTAGTTATAAGTATGAAGGAAGTGACGTATATGCATTAAAAAATATTTCTGTATCCTTCAACACTGACGAAACTATTTGCTTAGTAGGTGAGAATGGTAGTGGCAAAAGTACATTCTCGAAATTATTAACAGGTATATATGAACCTACAGAGGGAAATATCTACATTGATGGCATTAATATTAAAGAATACAAGATAGATGAACTAAGAAAATTCTTTGGCGTTCTCTATCAGGATTATATAAAATTCGCAGATACGGTATCTAATTGTATTGGTGTGGGTAATTTAGAAGAAATAGATGATAGAAAAGGAATAGCTGAAGCAGCAGAAGTAACAGGGGCGAGTCAATTTATTAATGACTATTCGGAAAAATATGAAACTCATTTGAGTAAGTTATTCTATAACGAAGCTATAGAACCTTCAGGCGGTCAGTGGCAAAAACTGGCTCTAACACGAGCCCTGTTTTCAAAGGGTAAGGTATTGGTTTTAGATGAGCCTACAGCAGCATTGGATCCGAAAAGTGAAGTAAAGATGGCTGATGTTTTTAAAAGAATAAAAGGAAGTAATTCAACAGTAATTATTTCTCATCGAATGTATATGACAAAGATAGCAGATAAGATTCTTGTATTGAATAAAGGAAGTCTAATTGAAAATGACAGCTTCGAAAATTTAATAAAGAGCAAAAATGAATTTTATTCAATGTATAAGTTGCAATCTGATAGCTACAAGATGTCTATATAGGTTTATATAGAGAAATGAGAATGCTGTTGATTATAAAGAAACCTGCTACTTATTAATAATGTATTGAGAAAGGTGGATAAAATTATGACAAAGAAGATGAATTTAAAGAAGATTAACAAGAAGAACAATGCAACAGTTAGAGTATTAGGATGCCACTGCGGATGTGAGGGCAAGCCAGTTTCAGCCGTAGGAAGTGGCTACATCGGAATGTTCCTTTAATTTTTAAAAATATAATAGAAGACTAAAAAATTAATGTTAAAGTAGTAGGTTTTTTTATAATCAACAGCATTTATTTACCAGGAGGAGAGAAAATTAAATGTATTTATCAAAGGTTATTAAAACAAAAAATAATGTATATCTATATGATGCCTTAAATGATGATTTCACGAACCTTCCTTCAGAAGATATTTTGGATAATGAGAAGGAATATAAAAGTTTTATAGAAGAAAATGGTTTTAGAGATATCAATAAACCAGCTGAGTTTAAAATACAATATCCATACGAGTTCGAAGAGTTAAATGAAATGTATAAAAGTAAGGTGAAAAGTATTACATTAGCTCTAACTGAACAGTGCAATTTAAGATGCGAATATTGTGGCTACATGGCGAAGTATTTAGATAAAGAATATAGACTAAAACAAATGCCGAAAGCAGTGGCAATGGCAGCAATTGATTTATACATGAATAGTTCTGAAGAAAGTGACTTGAATCATATAGGTTTTTATGGTGGTGAACCATTATTACGATTTGAGTTAATAAAAGAGTGTATAGACTACGTTAAGTCTAAGTACCCATTTAGACAGCCGGACTACAGTATTGTTACAAATGCGGTTCTATTAAAAGATGATATTGCTGACTTCTTAATTGAAAACAATGTGCATATAACAATTAGTTTAGATGGTCCAACAGCAGAATTTAATAAATACAGAGTATTTCCAAATGGTGAGAAGAGCTTTGAAGTAGTAAAGGAAAATATAAAAAATTTATATGAAAAAAATCCAAAGTACTTTAGAGAGTATGTGGCATATAATTCAGTTTTATATAATGGACCAAGTGAAGAATTATATGAAGCATTTGATGAATTATGGAAGCAAAATGTTACACTAGTTGATTTGTTCAAGACGGAATATTTTGCGAAAGTACTTGAAAGAGATAATAAGTCTGAATGTAAGAGACAAAGAATTGATGTAGAAAAATATGATTTCACGCATAAAGCTATGATGAAAGCAATGAAGAAATATTACAATGCATTCAACAGTAATTATGCGAGTGATACGATTCTTCCAGGTGGCTTTTGCATACCTGGAATACGAAAAAATTTTATTACAACAGACGGGAAAATTTTGGTATGTGAAAAAGTAGATGAAGCATGTGATTGCTTTGAAATAGGAGATGTGTATAACGGATTAGATATAAAAAAGGTAGAAAGATTAATAGATGTGACCTTGAAGTATCTAAATAAATGTAAGAATTGCTGGGCTGCAAGATTTTGTAAAGTTTGCTTTAAAGATATTGTAGTGGATGAAGAGGAATTTTGTGAAGGAGCTAGACAACAGGTTGAACATGAAATGGGATACTATTTTGAAAGAGTAAGTAATGATAAAGATATGAAGAATTATGTAGCAAACATATCATTGGTTTAAGCGAGGAAAAGTAAATGAAAATAGCATTAATCGACACTGGAATAGATAATAAGTTTGAAAATGTTAAACTGGAGCATTTTTGTGTAGAAAAAGGACATGTAAAAAGTAAATCAAAGGCAATAAAAGAGTCTCATGGAACAGAATGCTGTAAAGAAATCATTAATCATTGTAAATGTAAGGAATTAAAGATTTTTGATTTTAATGTATGGAATGATGGAAATATAGAGATTAAGAATATAGTTGCAGCAATTAACAGAGCTATAAAAGAGCAAGTTACATTAATAAATATTAGCTTAGGAGTAACTGAGAATTCAATTGAATTAGCTGATGCATGTAAAGAAGCTTTGATGAACAATATAATTATTGTTTCAGCTGCTTCTCATAGGAATACTGTATCGTTTCCGGCGGATTATAGAACAGTATTATCAGTGAATGTAGATCAAAATCAGAGCGAAAAAATTAAGTTAGTGGATGATAATTCGATTTCCATTTCAATGAGAGATTACATTATAGATGATAATGAAGAAAAATTTGATTTTAGTTCATCTAGTATGGCCTCAGCAAGAGTTACGGGATTATTAGCTAATGAATTGGAAGGAGATTTTGTCCAAGATAATCTTAGAATATTAAATAAGAAATATGGAATAAAGTTTTCTACGAATAATAGCTCAAAAACAGAAAAGATTGAAGATAAACCAATAATTAATGGTAACGTAGCGGTAGTTCTATACCCACAAAAGCAGTTGGAAAAATTAAAAGAGAATAGATTAATTAATGTGGTAGCATATTTCGATTTTGAATCTGGATCCTTTAAGGGTATGGATAATGATGAAGTTACAGACAATTTTGATTCAATCTTTTTGGTTAATACAATGTACAATGATGTTCGTGTTCCAAAGGGATTAGAGGAAAAGTATAAAGAAAAAAGAATTTATTATTTAGGTAATTTTATTGATGTTGAAAATGCTAAGTTGTTTAGAAAATATGATAGTTATACATCGGATGAATTGTCGATTTTGGAAAAGCCAGTAATTGCTGTAGCTAGCCTTTGTAGTGAATGCAATAAAAATGATATTCACTATGAATTATACAAGAGCTTAACTAAAGATAATGTGCAAGTAGAGGCGATAAGTAATAATCCTCTAGGAATAGTCCAAGGAATGAACGTGTTTGAGTTCCCGCAGGAAATAAAGTTTCCTAATATTGTCTATGAGATAAATCAGTATATGTATCTTAACGAAACAAATAAAGATATGGATATTTGGTTAATAAATATTGGCGGGGCAATAGGGCCATTAAATGGAATGAACTTATATAAGTTTGGTAAGCTTGCTGATGCATATTTATCTGCTTCAAATGTTGATATTTTAGTATTATGTGTGAATCCTTCTGTAGATATTGAACATTTACGATATGAGATGGGATTTTTATATAAAAATGGTGTGGAAAAAATTTACTTAGTGCTATCTAATAATGATATAGATGGTTCTACAACTGATTATAGAGATGGCGTCCAGACCTATCAATTAGATAGTACTAAATATACTGACTCAATTAAATATCTTCAGGATAGTATTGGAGATAAAGTGTTTTCTATGGAAGAAGCAAAATCAGGATTACTGTATAAGGAAATAATAAATGATCTTACATAAAGAGGAATAATATGATGATAGAAAAAACCTAGTAGTTGTTTTGCTGCTAGGTTTTTCCATTTACTCCTAAAATATTGCATTTCACTCCACCTATGAGCATTCTGAACAATAATTCCTATAATAAAAAATATATAGGGAGGAATAATACTATGGAAACAATCTTAGAAACAAAAGACCTATGTAAAACATACGGCGAAGGAGACATAGCTGTTAGAGCCGTGAAAAGTGCAAACATTGGAATTAAGAAGGGCTCCTTTGTTGCAATCGTAGGTGAGTCGGGTTCAGGTAAGACCTCCTTGCTTAATATGCTAGGAGGATTGGATGACCCTACCAGTGGCAGCGTGTTAATTCAGGGCAAAGATATTTACTCTATGCCTGAGGAAAAGCGCACGTTGTTTAGAAGAAGAAAAATCGGTTTTATTTTTCAGGCATTCAACCTTATTCCGGAGCTGACAGTGGAGCAGAATATTATTTTCCCGCTATTGCTAGATGGCAAAAAAATAGATAGGGGATATCTGGAAGATATACTTAAGATTTTAAAGTTAGATGAGCGTCGCAACCATCTTCCGTCAAAACTTTCAGGTGGTCAGCGTCAGCGAGTAGCGATTGGTAGAGCCTTGATTACAAAGCCTGCAATTATTTTGGCAGATGAGCCAACTGGCAATTTGGATTCTACAAATACCAAGGAAGTTATCAACTTGCTCAAGACTGCAGCAAGTAATTATCAACAGACAATTATCATGATTACCCACAGCAATGCTATTGCTAGATCAGCAGACGAGATATATAACGTACAGGACGGAGTCATTTCAAAAGTGGGGTAGATTATGAAAAGTTATTTAGATTTAATAGGTATCTCAAATAAAGTAAACAAAAAGACCACACGGTTGGTACGTCTATGCATAGTGCTTTCAGTATTTCTTGTGACAGCAATATTTGGTTTGGCAGAGATGGCAATTCGAATGGAAGCATCTCGATTAATTGAAAAGCATGACTCAGGAATAATCACATCATTAATGGACAACGCGGGAGTGCAGTTATATTTAATAGTTGCCTTTGTTTTATTTCTTTTAGTTTTAATAGCAAGCGTGTTAATGATAGCTAGCAGTATCAATAGCAATATAGCCCAGAGAACAAAGTTTTATGGACTTATGCGCTGTATTGGTATGACTAAAAAGCAAATAAAAAAATATGTTAGAAGAGAGGCGCTGAGTTGGTGTAAGTTGTCCATTGCTTTGGGAAATGTTCTTGGTATTTTTACTACATGGGTACTTTGCCTAGTAATGAAATATGGAATAGCAGGAGAATTTGCCGACATCCAAACAAATAGAATTAGCATTATTTCCATATTCTTTGGAGCATGTGTTGGGCTAATCAGTGTTGTATTGGCAGCGCAGGCTCCTGCCAAAAAGGCATCTTCGGTGAATCCTATAATTGCAGTATCAGACCAGGATACCAGTGTTAGCAGTAGCCTATTACAGGCAAAGCATGTAGGTATAGACACAGTTTTAGGAATGAATCATGCTTTTAATTCCAAGAAGAATCTGTTTCTTTTGGTGTCTTCCTTTGCATTAAGCATTATTTTGTTTTTAGCTTTTTCAACACTGGTGCAGTTTGTAAATTACATCATGCCCCAGCTTTCTAACACAGAGGATCTAAAGATAATTGCAGCAGAAGAAGGCGCACTTATTGACCCAGGCCTAGTTTCTTCTCTAGAGCGTATTGGAGGAGTTAAAAGAGTATATGCCAGAAACAATGCATTTGATGTGCAAGCAACTGTCAATGGAACTAGTACAGAGCTTATTGATATCGTTGCAGATAGCGATTTTGATTTGGAATCATTAAAAAAAGATGGTTTCCTAAAAAATAATGTTGATGTGGACAAGATCAAAGGAAATAGTTTCTTAGCCCTTTCAACATGGGACAAGACAGTAGATTTTACTGTTGGGGATGAGCTTGATATAAATGATTACCCAATAGAGGTAGTTGGACTTTTAAAGCAGGACATTTATACAGCAGATGGCATGACCCATGGGAAACGAACATTGATTGTATCAAACGATACATTTGAAGAATTGATGGGAGAGGTAGGCTATTCAACAGTATTGGTTCAGCTGGAAGAATCCATTTCAGAAGGCCAGGTTAAGAGCATAATAAAAAAAATACCTGAGCAATATCTGGTAGAGGATAATCGAGAATATAATACAGCCAGCACCTACTGGATTTTCACATTCTTCGTATATAGCTTTATTGTCATCATAGCCCTTGTTGCCATGCTGAATATCATAAATGCAATATCTGTCAGCGTCACTTCTCAGTTCAAGCGCTATGGAATGATGCGTGGAATTGGAATGGAATTGAGACAGATTAAAAAGGTGATTATTGGTGAGGCCTGTGTATATTCAATTATAGGGCTGATTTTTGGAAGTGGGTTAGGACTTCTACTTTCAAAAGCAATATTCGATAGCTTGATTGGCTCTCATTTCGAATATGCAACTTGGGAGATTTCACCATCTAATATTATTTTTATCTTATTGTTTGTAATATTGGCCACAACAGTTGCTGTTGAAAGCTCATTTACACGAGTTAGAAAAATGGATGTTGTGAGCCAATTATCATAACCCCCTTCAACATGAAAGCACCCTAATTGTAGGGTGCTTTTTACTATGGATTTTATGTGCTAAACTATATAAATACTGAAAATAATTTTGGAGGTAGTTATGGGCGAGAGATTAACCAAAGGTGATATAGAAAAAATACAGGCAGAAATAGATGAGAGAAAGCTGGTTATCAGACCAAAGCTTCTAGAAGAGGTTAAGGAGACAAGAGCGCAGGGCGATTTATCTGAGAACTTTGAGTATCATGAGGCAAAGCGTGCTAAAAATATGAATGACAGCCGTATCAGATATTTGGAGAAGATGCTTAAATTTGCAGAGGTTGTAGATGATTCCAGTGCCGAGGATGAGGTGGGAATTAACAACACAGTTACCATTTACATTCCAGAGGATGATGTGGAGGAGACTTATAAGCTAGTCACATCTATCAGAGGCAATTCTCTGAAGGGACTTATTTCAATAGAGTCGCCTCTAGGTGCAGCAATTAGAGGCAAGCACGTAGGCGACAAGGTAATGGTAAAAGTTAATGACGATTATTCCTACGAAGTAGAGATTAGGAACATAGATAATTCATCTACAGACGAGGATGACCAAATTAAAAGGTATTAAATTAAAGACCTAAGTTCGATAGAATTTAGGTCTTTAAAATGTTATAGTAAAGATAGGTTTTTATGGGTAAAACTGAGTAAGCATCTTAGAGGGGTGCGATAAATAATTAATAGTTAGGAGATTTATTAAAAAATGGCAGTATTAAGCAATTGTAAGCCAGAGAGAGTATTTCATTATTTTGAGGAGATTTGTAGTATCCCACATCCTAGTTACCACGAGGAGAAAATTAGCGCATATCTAGTAGATTTCGCTAAGGCTCACAACTTGGAGTATTACCAGGATGATTTATACAATGTAATTATGATTAAAGAGGCATCTGAGGGAATGGAGAATGCAGCTCCACTTATTCTTCAGGGTCACATGGATATGGTGGCTGAGCAGGAGCCTGATTGCAAGAAGGACATGCTCACAGAGGGTCTTGATTTAGAAATCGTTGATGGATTCGTTACAGCTAAGGGCACAACACTTGGCGGTGATGATGGAATTGCAGTAGCTATGATTCTTGCAATTCTTGAGGATGACCAGCTTAAACACCCACGCCTAGAGGCAGTTATTACCGTTTCAGAAGAGGTTGGAATGGAAGGAGCGGCCGCTATTGATGTTTCAATGCTCAAAGGTCGTAAGCTTCTTAATCTCGACAATGAAATGGAAGGACAATTCTTAGCTGGTTGTGCAGGTGGATGCAGAATGGAGATTAAGTATCCATTTGTAAAAGAGTCAGTTAAGGGGTCATTAGTTTCAGTAGATGTTAAGGACTGCACTGGTGGTCACTCAGGTGCAGAGATTAATAAGGGCAGAGCCAACGCTTCATTTATGGCTAATAGACTTTTAGCTGCAGCAGTTGAGGTTTCTGATATTAATCTTGTAGATTTTGTTGGTGGTACAAAGGATAATGCCATCCCACGTGCTACATCATTTAAGGTAATTGCTTCTGATGAGGCTGTTAAGGCGATGGAAGCAGAGGCAGCTGCAATTAAAAATGAATTTGCTATCACAGATCCTGATATGAAAATCGAGTTTAAGAATGAGGGTGATGTGACAGTTGATGGTGTAAGTGCCGCAGACTCTAAACGTATTGTTGAGCTTTTATTATCTATGCCAGATGGAATTCAGGCAATGAGCCATGATATTGAGGGTCTTGTTGAGACTTCTCTTAATCTAGGTATTTTAAAGCTTAATGAGGATCATCTTTTATTTGCAAGCGCTCTTAGAAGCTCAGTAGACAGTGCTAAGAAGGCTCTTATGAGAAAGGTTTCCATGGTTGCTAAGGCATACGGTTGTGATGTTTCAGCTCATGGCCAGTATCCAGCATGGGAGTACTTGAGAGTCTCAGCTTTTAGAGATGAAGCAGTTAAGATTTACAAGGAAGTTACAGGTCAGGATGCAGTAGTTGAGACTATTCATGCAGGTGTTGAGTGCGGTCTTTTAGCATCAAAGCTTCCTGGACTTGATGCAGTTTCAATTGGACCAGAGATGTACGATATTCATACTCCAAAGGAGCGCCTTTCTATCGCTTCTACAGAGAGAATATACAATTATGTAAGACGAGTTATAGAGGAAAGTAAATAATTAATTAGGGGTTACTAGGAGGAAGGAGAAGAGACTATGTTTAGAATCGGAATGCTTACTAGTGGTGGTGATTGTCAGGCTCTTAACGCAGCTATGCGTGGAGTAGTTAAGGGCTTAGCTGCAAATGTTAAGGATTTGGAAGTTTACGGATTCTTCAACGGCTACAAGGGTCTTATTTACGGGGATTACAGACTCCTTACTAATCAGGATTTTTCAGGAATCCTTACAAGAGGTGGTACAATTCTTGGTTCTAGCCGTCAGCCATTTAAGCTCATGAGAGAGCCAGATGAAAATGGTCTTGATAAGGTAGAGGCTATGAAGTCCAACTACTACAAGTTGAATCTTCAGTGTCTTGTTATCCTTGGAGGTAATGGCACACAAAAGACAGCCAATCTCCTTAGAGAAGAGGGCCTTAACATCATTCATCTGCCAAAGACAATCGACAATGATATCTACGGTACAGATTTTACATTTGGATTCCAGAGTGCCATTGATATCGCTTGTAACACTATCGATTGTATTCATACAACAGCGTCTTCTCATAGCCGCGTATTTATTGTAGAGGTTATGGGACACAAGGTAGGCTGGCTCACACTTTATGCAGGTGTTGCATCAGGTGCAGACATTATCCTCCTTCCAGAGATTCCTTATGATATTAAAAAGGTAATTAAGGCTATCAATCGTCGTGCAGAAGAGGGCAAGGGATTTACCATTTTGGCAGTTGCCGAGGGTGCTATTTCCAAGGAAGACGCCAAGCTCTCTAAGAAGGAATATAAGAAAAAGCTTGAGACCTCAAAGTTCCCATCAGTTTCCTATGAAATCGCAGATAGAATTCAGAAGGAGACAGGCATTGAGGCCAGAGTTACAGTTCCTGGTCACATGCAGCGAGGCGGTAGCCCAGATCCATATGATAGAGTTCTTTGTACTCGACTTGGTTCTGCAGCAGCTCAGGCTATCATGGATGGTGATTACGGCAACATGATTGCTATGGTTGATGGCAAGACTAAGAGAGTTCCTCTTGAAAAGGTAGCTGGCAAGCTCAAGATGGTTGAGCCAGATTGCCAGATGATTCAGGAAGCTAAGAGAATAGGCATTAGCTTCGGTGACTAATTTTAGAATAATTTAGGGTAGGTAATTGTTATGTCCTATATGGCATTATATCGAAAGTTCAGACCACAGACATTTGACGATGTTAAGGGTCAGGACCACATTGTTAAAACACTTCAAAACCAAATAAAAAATGACCGTATAGGACATGCATACCTATTTACAGGTACACGAGGTACTGGTAAGACCACAGTAGCCAAAATCCTAGCTCGCGCCATCAATTGCGAGAATCCTAACGAGGACGGTTCTCCATGTATGGAATGCGCTATGTGCAAGGCTATCACTGATGGTACATCCATGAATGTTATTGAGATGGATGCTGCTTCTAACAACGGTGTAGACGACATTCGTACTATTCGTGAAGAGGTTCAGTACCAGCCAACAGAAGGTAAATACAAAGTATATATTATTGATGAGGCTCATATGCTTACTGATGCAGCAGAGAATGCGCTGCTTAAGACTTTGGAAGAGCCTCCTTCTTATGTAGTTTTCATTCTTGCAACTACTGAGGTAGACAGGCTTCAGATTACAATACGAAGCCGCTGCCAGAGATATGATTTCCATCGTATTTCAATTGATATTATCGCTGCTCGTCTTACTGATTTGATGAATCAGGAGGGCATAGAGGTAGAGGACAAGGCAATCCGCTATATTGCCAAGGCCGGAGACGGTTCCATGCGTGATGCCCTTAGTCTTATGGAGCAGTGTATTGCATTTTACATGGGTCAGACCCTTACTTACGATAATGTACTGAAGGTCCTTGGGGCCATTGATACCGAGGTATTTTCTCGTCTGATACGTAGCATTGTTAATGGTCAGATAACAGGTGCTATTAGCATTCTCGAGGATATCATTAATCAGGGTCGAGACCTGAATAAATTTGTAAATGACTTCACTTGGTATTTGCGAAATCTTATGTTGCTCAAGAGTTCAGATGATATGGAAGATGCCCTTGAGATGTCTTCCGAGAATCTGGCACTTCTTAAAGAGGAAGCCCAGATGGTTGACACAGAAGCGTTAATGAGATACATTCAAGTCCTGTCTGTACTTTCTAACGACATTAAATTCGCAAGCCAAAAGAGAGTTTTAATAGAGATTGCTCTTATCAAGCTTTGCAAGCCTGAGATGGAGCAGGATATGTCGGCACTTCTTAATAGAATGGCCAACTTAGAAAAGAAGGTGGAATCAGGTGTGCCAGTTGTTATGGCAGCCCCTGTAGGAGATGCGGGAGCTACACCCAGTGTAGCAGCGGCGCCAGTGAAAAAGGAGCCACTTCCAGCTGCTGTTCCTGAGGAGGTCAAGCAAGTATCAGCTCGCTGGAGTTCAGTACTTGGCAAGATGCCACCTAATATCAAGATGTATCTTAAGGAAGTGAGCACCGTCACAGTCAATGAGAGCGGAGAGCTTCTTCTGATATTCGATCAGCCACAGGGCTCGGAGCGAATCGCAGGAGATTTCGTAAACAGACCTGAGGTGATTGATGAGATAGAACAGGCAATTGAATCTATGATTCAAAAGAAAGTAGTGGTTAAGGTTGAGATTAATTCAAGTGGAATTAGCTCCCAGAACACCAAGACAGACGTTAGAGATTTCTTTGCAAATGTAGGCATTGAAATAGAACAAGAAGAATAGCAATTATTTGATTGTTAGATTTTATATTTACGGAGGTAACAAAAATGGGAAAAGGTAGAGGCGGATTTCCAGGTGGTGGAATGCCAGGTAATATGAGTCAGCTTATGAAGCAGGCACAGCGTATGCAGCGTCAGATGGAAGAGGCTCAGGCACAGCTTGAAGAGGCTGAGATGACAGGTACAGCTGGCGGCGGAGTTGTTGAGGTTACAGTTTCTGGTAAGAAAGAAATCACAAAGATTAAAATTGATCCAGAAGCAGTTGATCCAGATGATGTTGAGATGCTTGAGGATCTTGTTATGGCAGCAGCCAATGAGGCACTTCGTAAGGTTGATGAGGTAAGCCAGGCTAGCATGTCTAAGTTTACAGGTGGTTTAGGATTTTAATCTAGATGGAATACTATAGCAGGGAAATTAGTAATTTAATAGCAGAACTAAGTGACCTGCCTAGCATTGGAAGTAAGTCAGCCCAGAGGCTGGCTTTCCATATATTAGGTATGGATGAGGACAAGGTCAATGACCTTGCCAATGCCATTGTTCAGGCCCGCAAAAATGTGCGTTATTGTAAGGAATGTTTCACTCTTACTGACGATGAACTGTGTCCTATTTGCTCCAATCCAAAGCGCAATAAAAATGTGATTATGGTAGTAGAGGATACGAGAGATTTGGCAGCCTACGAAAAGACAGGCAAGTTTGACGGAGTTTATCATGTGCTTCACGGAGCTATTTCGCCTATGGCAGGTATAGGACCTGGTGATATCAAGCTCAAGGAGCTGATGGTTCGCTTGCAGCAAAACGATGTGCAGGAAGTTATCGTAGCTACTAATTCATCACTTGAGGGTGAGACTACAGCTGCTTACATTAGCAAGCTTATAAAGCCAACAGGAATCAAGGTCAGCAGAATTGCATCCGGCGTTCCAGTTGGAGGCAATCTTGAATATATAGATGAGGTTACACTGCTTAGAGCACTTGATGGCAGAACAGAACTATAGTCTATCTTAGGGAACTTTTACTTGAATGAGATAAAGGTTCCTTTTTTGCATGATAAGGGTTTTCTTTGGGGTACTATTGAGGTGATTTCTGGTTTTATCACAGGAGATTTTGCCGTGGGAATAAATACTTTTTAAGAAGGAGGGGTTCTTATGTGGTTATTATTTGCTTTTTTATCTGCAGTATTTGCGGCACTTACATCAATACTTGCGAAAGTAGGAATTGAAGGTGTTAACTCTAATTTGGCAACTGCAATACGTACAGTAGTGGTAGTTATTATGGCTTGGGGAATAGTTTTTATGACCAATGTACAAAGCGGACTTGGTTCCATCAGCCGTAAGAGCTGGATATTTTTGATATTATCTGGACTTGCAACAGGAGCTTCTTGGCTATGTTACTACAGAGCATTACAGACAGGAGAGGCATCAAAGGTAGTGCCTATTGATAAGCTAAGTGTGGTAATCACTCTGATTTTGGCATTTATTTTTTTACATGAGCAATTTACAATTAAGTCATTAATAGGATGCGTATTGATTGGGGTAGGTACCTTGTTTATGGTTTTGTAAGAGAGCTAAATTATTATTTTAAGGACGAAATAAAGGCAATAAATTATGTTGAGGCAAAAGATTGATGTCATAAAAAATAGAATTTTGAATTGGAAATACAGTAGAACAGTTGGCGTGGTGATACTTATTGCTATTCTTGTAGGAATTAGTTTTAGGGTCAACATGCTTAGAGGTTCGGATGTATATGCAAAGGCTGAAATTTCTGAAGAGCTCACAGAGCGCAAAGACGCCGCCAAAAGAGATAAAGTGGAGCTATCGGACCAGACTACTCAAGTACTTCCAGTAGCAAAAAAAGGAGAGACAATCATGAATACTGCAGACGTTAAGGATAAGGCTAATTTTTACGCAGTAGAATTTACAGAGGAAAGCGAGATTTTTACAAGAATAAAAGGAAAGTCCTACAAGGATAACTGTACAGTTCCTTTGTCAGATTTGAGGTATTTACATGTTTTGCATGTAGGATTTGATGGGAAAACTCATGATGGAGAGATTATTTGCAATAAGTATATAGCAGATGATTTGCTTGAGATATTTGAGGATCTATACGAGGCAAAGTATCCTATAGAAAAGGTTAAGCTGGTGGATGAGTACGATGCTGATGATGAGGCATCTATGGCAGATAATAATTCTTCTAGCTTTAATTTTAGATACATAAGCTATACTACTAAGATTTCAAAACATGGCTACGGTCTGGCAATGGATATAAACACACTTTACAATCCATATGTTAAAACAGTTAATGGCAAGCTTAGCATAGAGCCCGCCAATGCAGCAGACTATGTGGATCGAAGCAAGGACTTTGATTACAAAATAGATGAAGATGATTTGGTATACAAGCTTTTTATAGCCCATGGCTTTGAATGGGGAGGAAGCTGGAAGAGTTCAAAAGACTACCAGCACTTTGAAGTACCAGACTCAGTGGTGAAGACTTTGTATAAATAGAAATGCCCCAGTAAATATTTTAGAAAAACGTCCGACATATATGTTGTCAGAGGAATTATCTGATGATTTAAATACCCTGGAGGAACTATATGCAAATAGAAGGACTCAAGGTAAAGGATTACATCAAAACAGAAGGTACAGGCGACCAATTATTGGCCGTGGGAACCAGCGGTATCAAGGACGATAACAAAGCAAATAATAATAATAAGGAGCTTAGAGCTCTTAGTGTAGATAATGCATTTTATGATAATAAGGGAAAGATGACTGATGAGGAGTTCGTAAAGGATATGAACGAGGCATCAGCTCTTGGCATGTCTACAGTTAATGCAGTAAAAAATGTAGAGCGCACTTGGGATGAAGAGGCAACGGCTAAAACTAGAGAAGATGGACATGACCCTATGGACATGGAGCCAGAGACACTAGTTACTGTAGTGGATGAGATAAAGATGAATCTAGCTAAGGCTGGGGCAGATATCTCTAAAATGGGTGGTCTTTCAAAGGCTGAGATTGAGGCAATGTCAGGTTCAATTTCTCAGGCAGTAGAGATGACAAATGGTCTTGGAGATACACTTCCAGTTGAAGCTCAGGCGTATCTTGTAAAGAATGAATTAGAGCCAACAATTACTAATATATATAATGCAACATATTCAGCACCTGCTAATCCAGTTGCAGAAGAAACAGAAGAGGACATTATTGGTCTTCTTGAAAAACTAGGCGATAAGTTAGATTCACTTATAGAAGAGATTGAAAGTGAACAATCAGAGTCTGCGCAAAGACCAATGTCACCAGCTGAATTGAAAGAGATGGTGGCGACCATGATGAAGCAAGATGTTCCTGTTACAAAGGAGCATCTTGAATACATGGCACAGCTTAGCGAGTATGAAAAGCCAGAGGAAGCAAATATCGTAAATGCGATATCTGACATAATTGCAGAGGGAAAAGAGCCACAGGATGCATATCTTATTCCTGGCTATTCTCTCATGGATCAGGCAAAGAAAACTTTTGAAGAAGTAATGGGAATGGATGTAAATCAGCTTCCTACTATTACTGCTCAAAGACAGCTAACAGAGATTCAGCTTACAATGACAGTAGAGGCTACTTTTACCATGATGAAAAATGGTATAAGTGTAAATACTAATGACCTGTCTGATTTACTTGATAAATTAAAACTTCAGGAGACAAATCTGCTTCAAATACTTATGAAGGCAGAGAATAAGGAAGCAACAAATTCCAATGTAAATCTTTTCAAAGAAGTAATGAATAACATGGCAGAGATTCAGTCTGCCCCTGCAGCAGTCTTTGGAAGATTCTCAAATATTGGAATGGAAACATTCTCCTATGTACATCAGGTCAGCGTGTCTGTTACAGCAGAGTACTCACGCATGGAGATGACTTATGAGGCAGTTGGAACAGAGGTAAGAGCAGACCTTGGTGACAACATTAACAAGGCATTTAGAAATGTTGATGACATTTTAGATGACCTTAATATTGAAGTGTCAGAAGCAAGCCAAAAGGCTGTTAGAGTACTTGCATATAATGAAATGGAAATTACAGCTGAGTCTGTTACATCAATGAAGGCATCTACAGAGCTGGCAGCTAGAACATTTAAGAGCATGACTCCAGCAGTAGTAGCTGAGATGATAAAGCGAGGCAATAATCCTCTTGATATGACTATGAATGAGCTGAAGGAAACTGCAGAAAATATTAAGGCAGAAACTGGAAGCACATCAGACGAAGAGGGATTTGCAAGATTCCTTTGGAAGGCACAGCACAGTGGTGATATTACTGAAGAAGAGCGAGATGCATTTGTAGGAGTATACCGACTTCTCCATCAAGTAGAAAAATCTGATGGGGCAGCAATTGGCGCTCTTATTAGTCAGGGAACAGAGGTTACACTCAGAAATCTTATGACAGCAGTACGCTCTAGTAAGCATACAGGACGCGATTATGAGATCAATGATAAATTCGGTTCCTTAGATGAAATGGTTGTAAAGGATTTATCTATCACAGAGCAGATAGAAAAGGTATTCCTTACTAATAGATGTCGTGATGCAAAGGAGGCTATGACTCCTGCTAAGATGCATCAGGTAGGTCAGGAAGAAATTCTTGATATGAATCCTGATGAGTTTGCAACAGCTATGGAGCAGACTACTTCAGAAGCTGAGGCTCAGGCTGAAGTCCAGTACAATGAGTACATTACAAGCCAGCTTAAGCAAGCTATGTCAAGCAGCGCTAATGTAGAAAATATTTTAGAGCAGTTTAATATACCAAATTCTGCAAATATGATTTCTGCAGTTCAGGCTTTGATGCAGGATAGCAACACAGTCATTAAAGATTTGTATGGCAGAGCAGCTAAGCAGCAGGATATGGATATTCAGGATTTGATTGATTTGGCATACCAGAGATTTTCTGATGCTTGCCATACTCCTGAGGAGATGGCAGAGGCTGAGGAGGCCCTTGGCACACTTGCAGAAAATGTCATGAAGAAAATGATAGAAATGGAAGATGTACGCACTATCGATATGGATTCCATGAAGCTGGTTGTGCAGCAGTCAAAGGCTATCAGAGAGATGGCAAACAGTGGAGAGACATATCATATTCCTATTATGGTGGCTGATGAAGCTGGCAATATGAACCTGCGAATTGTCAGAGGAAGTGGAGAGTCTGGACTTATTAAGATGGCTCTTTATCTTCAGTCAACAGGAACAATCTCTACCACATTTAGATATGAGGCAGGAGAGGTAAAAGCAAACGTAGAATGCGAGAGTGCACAGACTAGAGAAATGTTTGCAACTCAGGCTCCTATGATTGCAAATACAATGCAGCAGGAGACAGGATTTTCATTTAGTTTTTCATTTACAAGAGTAGAGGGAGTCAGCGTAACAGACGTGTATAATTGGCAGCTTGGCAACTTCCAGGTTGAGGAAAAACGTGACAATGAAATCCAGACAGAAGCCCTTTATGGCATTGCCAGAGGCTACATTAAAGTAATGAGTGAGATGTTTATGTAGCCATTTTAATGGACAAAAAATTTTAATCGGAAAACATACAAAAGCTTGGTTAAGTTTGGATGTATCCCTCCGATAATATTTGTGTAAGGACATGGAAGACCTATACAATTTCAAAAAAACACCGCACGGATGCTAGACTTGTTTTACGGCTATTAGGAGGCAGCATATGCGAATTAACAATAACATGTCAGCGGTGATTACCAATAATCAACTTCTTGGTACTGAGAGTTCCCTTTCAGACGTAATGGAAAAATTAAGCTCTGGTTTTAGTATTAACCACGCATCAGATGACCCATCTGGTATTGCTATTGCGGGCAAAATGCAGGCTCAGATAGATGGTTTAAATCAGGCTTCGACAAATGGTTCCGATGGTATTTCGGTTCTCCAGACAGCTGAAGGTGCTTTAAACGAAGTAACAGATATGATTCAGAGAATGAGAGAATTATCTGTTCAGGCAGCAAATGGAACTAACTCTGATTCTGAGCGAGAGGCTATTCAAAAAGAAATAGAATCTCTTCTAGATGAAATCGATAGAGTCGCAGCGACAACAGAATTTAATACAATAACTCTTTTAGATGGATCACTAGATTGTAGAACATACGGAAATGATGTTACTAGAATTGCCACATCAAATGATGTTCCATCTGGTATCTATCAGCTTAAGATTACACAGGCAGCTCTTAGAGCAAAGACTACAATAAATGCTACAACAGCAGGAACAGTTGTGGAAAACTTCGATAATACTTTTAAGAAAATCGAGACTACAACAACTGTTAATGTTCCAGGGCTTACAGCATTTAATTACAAGGATTTCATTGACCAGACAACTTGGGAAACAGTGACTAGAGACTATTCTGGTGCAACAACAGTTACAACAAGTACTGGTACTAAAAATGGTCTTGGATTATCAGGCTCAATTGCTATAAATGGATACCCAATGGAGTTTGCACAGGGCTCATCTGGTGAAATGGTATATGGACAGTTGAGAATGGCATGTGAAAAGGGCGGAGCAGTTATTTCTGATTTTGACGATCCAGATGGACTTTCAATTTCATCATATAAATATGGTGATAATGCAGAATTAGAAATCGATTTTTCCAGCGTGGAATTTGCGAAGGCTCTTGGATTTGATGAGAATGTTTTGGCAAAGGATGAGGGTGGAAATACTATTCCAAAGTTCTTGGGAACAGGAACTGATGCCAAGATGACACTCTTTAAAAAGGGTGATGTAGATGACACAGGAAAGCTTATCGACACAGAATTTGGTAAGCAGGCAACATACAAGACTGAAGGTAGACGTGTAATCATCACAGATACAAAGGGCTTTGAAATGTCGTTCTTTGCAGATGATGGATACACAGGAAATGTCACATTAAATGTTACTGACATCGGTTCAATGGCACTTCAGGTTGGTGCTAATGAGGGCCAGCAGATGAAGGTCAGAATTGCAGCAGTAACAACACAGTTTATGTACATAGACGATGTGGATGTGACTAGAGCAAAAGGACCAGAGGATGCGATGGACGCTCTCGGAGACGCGCTTAGCTATGTAACAGCAGTTCGCTCACAGCTTGGTGCATACGAGAATCGTCTTGATCATACAACAAAATCTCTTGATGCCACTGCGGAAAATATGACCTCAGCGATTTCAAGAATTGAAGATGCCGATATGGCTATAACAATGGTGGAATACACTAAGCTAAATGTACTTGAGCAGGCAGGTGTATCTGCACTGGCACAGGCAAATGAGCTTCCACAATTAGCTTTACAGCTTCTTCAGTAAGCTTTTATAGCGTCAAAAGCCCGGTAGGGCGAAGACAAAGAGCTAGTTTTATTAGGAGTGATAGTGAATGAACAGAGATAAGATTTCAGCTTTTACCTTAAAAATTGCTTCGAGCAATGGATGTGGCTTGATTTCAATTCTTTATGACATTTATGAAGAATATGAAAAAGATGCCATTGACGATTTTAAGGCTGGGAATGTAGACAGTGCAATTGAGGCAACAAAAAAATGTGCCGAGGTTGTTAGTCACCTCCAGAAAGATTTAAATTTTGAATACAAGGTAAGCGGAAATCTGTACGCGCTCTACGATTACGTACAGCGAAATGTAGCAAAATCCATTTATAAAGCTAACTCAGACGGATTGAAAGAAGCTAAAAAGGTGATGGATGAACTGGGCGATGCGTTTGAACAGCTAGCAGAGCAGGACAAATCCAAGCCACTAATGGGCAATACACAAAAGGTTATAGCAGGTATTACCTATGGAAAAGGAACATTAAACGAAAGTTTGATGGGCAACCAAGCTAGTAGAGGCTTTTGGGCATAAAGTAATATTGATATTTCATGACTCCCGACTCGTTCGGGAGTCTTTCTTTATGCATAACTAACAAAATTTCAAATAGTCAAAAATAACAAAAATAAATATAGCGAGAAATGCTCTGTAATTTTTCCCAGGTGGAATTTATAATTCTCCCCGAAATGGAGGTGAGAAAAATCAGCACATTCCTGATTTGGAGCATTCTTACCACTGGTTGTTTATTTGACGCCAGGGATTACAAGATTCCAAATGAGCTTATTATACTTGGCTATATAGGAGGGTTACTCCTAAATTTACATAGCTATAAGATAATGGGAGTTGCCATTTTTATTACAAAAGCAATTTGGCCAATCCTTCTACTTTCTCTGCTGACTGTAGTAAGGGGATTAGGTGCGGGTGATGTGAAACTATTTTCTGTTATGTCTACGATGGTGGGGGCAGCGGATCTAGTTACTACATTTATATACTCGGTGATGATTGCTGGAGTCATAGCGATAGGACTTTGTATAAAAAATGGGCATATAGTAAAAAGAAAACTTCACTATTCTTACTATATTGCGGCTGCATTTTTTTTACTGCAATACAAACAGGGATAGATGGAGGTTAATATGAAAAATTTGGAGATAGCACTGTGCGATTCATGCACAGATTACATTCTCAAATTCGCTTCTTTTCTTATGGAGCGCTCAAAAGTCGGGGTACATATATTTACAACCCCAGAGAGTTTTTATTCAGATGAAAACGATTATGATATCGCAATTATGTCTGAAGAATTTAAAGAGATAATGAGCTTTAGACCTAAGGGGCTCTTAAAGGAAAAATATTTCCTATGTGAGAATCAAGAATTAGAGCAGGACAACTATATTTTTAAATATCAATCAGTAGAAAAGATATTTAATAGAATTCCTGGTTTGAGAGATGCAAAAGCTAGTATTAAAAAATCTAATGAAAAATCTAATGTAACAGCTATTTACTCGCCTGTTACTCATGAACTGCAGCTGCCATTTGCAATGGCACTGTGTCAATCATATAGAACCTATGGAAAGGTTTTATTCATAGATCTTGAGGAGATTTCTATTTTGACTTCCCTAATAGGAAGTAACAATAGCTTTAATCTGATGGATCTTCTATACGAAATTAATACTAATTCAAATGCTTTTGATTTATCTAAATATGTACAGAGTTTTATGGGATTTGACTATGTTGAGCCTTTTACTAATCCAAATGAGATAAGTGAAATTGATGAGGACACTTGGAGAGATTTTTTCAATGCACTTCTTAAAGAAAACTATGACCAGATTATAGTTTTATTTGGAAGGACAATAAATGGATTTTCCAAATATATTGACAGCTTTAACAAGCTATATGTGCTAGGAAAATCGGGAGATTATTTCAAAAGAGCCCAGGAGCAATTCTTTGATTATTTGGAAAGACTTGAGACTAATGTGGATATAGAAGAAGTAATTTTGCCTATGTCTGCAGGAAATTTGTCTGATGGTGCATATCACATAGAGGAATTGCTGCAGGGCAATTTGGGAGTGTTTGTGAAAAAGATGATGAATGCTAATGGAAAAAATGAAATTAAAATGTGTGGATAGTTTAGAAGAAGAAATACGAAGACAAACAATGGATGAAATTGATTTGTCTTATGACGTAAGTGATGAAGAAATTCTTCGAATAATACAGGAAAAAATAATCCTAAAATCAAAAACTACACCCCTTTCTCTTAAGGAAAGACAGTATATTGAAAATCATGTCTTTAATTCCTTGAGAAAACTGGATGTACTAGAAGATTTACTGATGGATGAAGAGATAACAGAAATTATGATAAATGGCCCGGATAATATTTTTATAGAAAAAAAGGGTAAGGTTATCCATTCGAAGGAGAAGTTTTCATCTGAAGAAAAGCTAAATGACATTATTCAAAATATAGTTGCAAACAGCAACAAGATAGTAAATGAATCTAATCCAATAGTGGATACAAGATTAAGTGATGGCTCCCGAGTAAATATTGTGTTAAAGCCAGCCGCCGTAGATTATCCGATTATTTCAATCAGAAAGTTTCCTAAGGAGCAGATGACTATGGCAAAGCTTCAGGAGTTTGGATCAATATCAAGGGAACAAATTGAGTTTTTAGAAAAGCTTGTTAAGGCTAAATACAATATTTTTGTGTCGGGTGGCACTGGCAGTGGTAAGACCTCATTCCTCAACGCATTAGGAGAATTCATTCCGTCTGATGAGCGAGTGATTACTATTGAAGATTCTGCTGAGCTTCAACTAAAAAAGGTTGAGAATATAGTAAGACTTGAAGCCCGTAACGCAAATCTGGAAGGGAAAAATGAGATAAGCATTAGAGACTTGCTTAAGTCATCACTTAGAATGCGCCCAGACAGAATCATTGTTGGAGAGTGCAGAGGTGCAGAGGCCCTTGAGATGCTACAAGCATTTAACACTGGCCACGATGGAAGCTGTTCTACCGGACATAGTAATTCCTGCAAAGACATGTTGTCTAGATTGGAGACCATGGTTCTTATGGGTGCCGAAATCCCTCTGCCTGCAATCAGACAGCAAATTGCATCAGGTATCGATATTATTGTTCAGCTGGGGCGACTTAGAGATAAGAGCCGAAAGCTGCTTGAGATATCAGAAGTAGAAGGAATTGAGAATAACGAGATTAGATTAAATACACTGTACAGGTTTAAAGAAAATGGAGAAAAGGAAGGGAGGATTGTTGGTGAATGGGAAAAAGTGGGAAAACTGATTCACACAGACAAGCTATCAGCAAGAGGTCTATCACTGGAATAGGCCAAGGGTTTCTTATCACTATAGTTATAGCTTTCCTTTTTTATAAATCTATTTTTGGACTAATAGTAGGTGTAGTGGTGGTTCCATTTTGGCTAAAACTCTGTCAGGAAAAATATGAAATGGAAGAAAAAGCTAGGGTATCAGTTGAATTTAAAGAGTACATGATGCTTATTGTTACAGCTTTGCAGACAGGTTATTCATTGGAAAAAGCGTTAAAGCAATCAGAAAAAGAACTATTACGTTTATATCCAAAAAATTCAGCAATCATTAATCCAATTCATGTTATGAATCAAAAGATTGCAATGAATATACAAGTAGAAAAAGCTTTTTCAGAATTAGCGGAAAGCATTGAGCTGGAGGAAGCTGTAAGCCTGGCAGAAATTATATCCTTTGCAAAAAGAAGCGGTGGAGATTATGGAAAAAATATAAGGGATACTGCAATTAAGATAGAAGAAAATCTGGCAGTAAAAGAAGAGATACAAACCATAACCACTGAAAAGCGTTTAGAACTAAAAGTTATGAGCGTAATGCCAATGGGAATATTGGCGTATATATCATTAACTTCAAGAGGATTTATTGCGCCATTATATGGCAATTTGCTAGGAGTTATCTTAATGACAATTTGCCTATTTATTTATGGGGCACTGATAGTTATGGGAGGAAAAATAATTGATATCAAAGTCTAATAATCAATCACAGCCAATTAACACAAAAATCATTTTGACAATTGTTGTGATTGTTGGAGTTTTGATTTTGATCTATGACTACAAAAGCGCCAAAAAAGATTTTGCAGGGATAATTCCAAGAAATGAATCTGGAGGGTCAAAGGTGAATGAGCGTCTAGAGGTAGAGTTTCTTAATCAAAACCAAGAAGTCACCTTAGAGGTATCAGCCAAGGGACTTAATGAAAAAGACATAGAAAAGGCATTTAGTGATGCAGTAAAGGAAATTGACAAAACATATTTAGGCAAGAATAAATCCGCTGATAGAGTATCAGATAATTTGAATCTGAGAGATACATATGCAAATGGTCTTGTGGAAGTAGAGTGGAATTTTGATGTCTACGGATATATTTCAGCAGAAGGGATTTTAGACAAAGAAAAGATTCCGGAGGAAGGTCAGCTTGTGACTCTCACAGCCATAATGTATTGCCAAGACAGGGAGCAAATATACAGTTTTTGTGTAGTGGTTGTACCAAAGGGAATGGATACATTAGAAGGCCAGTTAAGCGCAATCGAAAAAGCAGTAAAAAATCAAGATCAAAAGACTATGGAAGACGATAATCTTATACTTCCAACCAAGGTGGAAACCATGGATATAAAGTGGAGTAGAAAGATGGATTATCGAGGACTACAGTTGATAATTCTTGGCTTTGTATGTGTAGGTGCTTTATCAATTGGCAAAAAACGCGATGCTAAGAAGGAAAAAGAAAAGAGTATTGCGGATATGGATATGGACTACCCAATGATAGTTAGCGAGTTATCAATTTTGATGGGCGCAGGTATGAGTTTCAGGAAGGCGTTAGAGAGAATTGTACTGAAGTATACAAACAATGTCAGGGCTGGAAAAACTGAAATGCGTCCAGGATTTGAACAAATGGTAATTACCTACAGAAGAATGTCTGATGGATTAAGCGAGATACAGGCCATTGAAGAACTGGGAATGAAATGCGAAAGCAAAAACTATCGAAAGCTTTCAATGCTTCTCAGCCAGAATCTCAGAAAAGGCTCAAAAGATTTGATAGATTGTCTTGAAAAGGAGCAGCAAAATGCTTTTGAACTAAGAAAACAAAGGGCTATACGAGCAGGTGAGGAAGCATCTACTAAACTTTTGATTCCCATGGCAGGAATGCTTTTTATTGTAATTGTATTTTTAGTGGTGCCTGCTGTATTGCAGATAAATATCTAAAGGAGAGGAAAGAAATGAAGAACTTTTATTTAATGAAAATTAAGAATAGAATTTGGAATTTTATTGAAGAAGAGGATGGAATCGGAACAGTAGAGATGATTTTGATTCTGGTGGGAATCTGTATAGCCGATAAAAGCCGCATTTTATGTGGAAATTTTAGATGTATATGAGAAAAGTATTATGTAATGATAGGTCTAGTTTTTTAGAAAAGGTAAAAATAATGTTTACAGAATTTGATGAGTTCCTTTTGACATGCGGATATTTTAAGATAAGAAATTGGAATATAGATAGTGCCGAGGTGATAAGTATAGATTCAGGGCACTATTGGATTATAAAGAAATTTGATAAGGAAGGGTATCCTGGGTTGGTATTGTATCATAGCCATGATGGAAGATTATATCATGTACATTTCTGCTATAAGGATCAGGATATAGCTCCAGCGGTATCAGAGATTATGAGTCACGATAGGTATCAGAAGAAGAAATTGAAGCTTAGGAACAGAATTACAAAGGTATCAAATAGAGAGCTCATGATGGCCCTTTAATAGGCGAGGTTTAATGGACAGGTAAGATGCAATAATACAATTAAGGCGGCATAGGTGATAGGAGAGACGCTTATGTGCAAATATTGTGATAATCATGAGGATTACTATGAAGGAAGTTTATTGACAGCTAAGATTGAGCTTGGATTTGGTGGGGATGAATATATATGGGTTTTGATTGACCCAGATACAAAGAAACTTGGAATTGTAGTGCTTAACCCAAGGACTTCGGAACAACGAGAGTCTTTTATTAAAGTCAACTATTGTCCAATTTGTGGAAGAAGAATAAAGAAGTAGCTGATTAACATTGATTACAGCCTATGCTGTCGTGGGAAGAGACATGTGTGAGCCAAGGCAAATTGCCCTGGCTCATTTTTTTTAGGGGGCTCTAAAAAAAATGTGTTGACTCCTACGTTACGTAATAGTTTATGGTATAGTTACACGTGAAGGAGATGAGAGCCATGATGACAGTAAATGAAGTAAGTAAGCTGACAGGAGTGAGTATACGCACCTTGCAGTATTATGACAAAATAGGACTTTTGAAGCCGGCAGAGTATACAGAGTCCGGGTACAGACTGTATGACGATGCAGCTCTGGAAAAATTGCAGCAGATTTTACTGTTTCGGGAGCTGGAGTTTCCGCTAAAAGATATAAAGGATATTATAACCAGATCTGATTTTGACAAGAGAAAAGCACTGGATCAGCAGATAGGGCTCTTGGAACTTAAGAAAGAGCATATCGAGAACCTGATCGACATGTGTAAAGGACTAAAACTGAGAGGAGTGAGACATTTGGATTTTACAGCATTTGATTCCAGCAAGCTTGATGAATATGCTAAAAGAGCAAAAGAGCAGTGGGGCAAGACACCTGAGTATAAGGAATTTGAAGAAAAGAATAAGAACAGATCAAAGAGTGATGAAGAGCATATGATGGCTGATTTCATGAAGATCTTTGAGGAGTTCGGCACCATGAAGGATAAGGATCCTGCCATTGTAGAGGTACAGGATCAGGTAAAGAAACTTCAAGGCTTTATAACCGAGCATTTTTATAAGTGTTCAAATGAGATTCTTGTGGGCCTTGGAAAGATGTATGCCGGAGGCGGTGAATTTACGGATAACATCAATAAGATGGGCGGTGAAGGAACTGCGGAGTTTGTTTTTGAAGCTATAAAAGTATATTGCGGAAAGTAATGTAACTGCGCCAAGAGGCATTGTTCTCCTGGCGCATATTTTTTATTAGCATCGTGTTCAAAGGGAAAAAACATTTGAAAATATAGAGAAAATTGTGGTATTTTAAAATCTGAAAATTAAACAGAAGAAGCATAAACGACACATGTAGTGCATAGCACGTAAATCTGATCACGGTACGTATGTTAGAACATATTAAGCCGTTTTTGGATAATGCTATGGCTACATGTTTTTTTATGCCAAAGGGAGGATAACTAATGCCGAGAAATCAATTTCAAAGAATGATCTTCGCCCTACTTACAGTAATAATTACTGTACATGGGTATGTGTTTTACAGCTTATACGTTGTAAACGGGAAACTACTTATGGAGATAACAGGGGCAGATAGTGTGCTTGGTGCTATCAGAGCACAGGGCGGCGTGTATATGTTTGGAAGAATGCTTCCTATATGGGCCGTTGTAATTGTGGAGTTCTGCTTTGCATATGCCCTGGAGTGTCTTGTGGGAAGCCCTATGTCTTTGCTAATGTGCGATAAAGAAGTAATAGAAGTGTAAAAAATTTTGCCGTTCCTATCCGGCACTTAGGGCTGTGTCGGATAGGTCAGGCGTTAGGCTTCCGGCAAGTCTATCTTGCCGACAAAGCTGTAATAAATCTCAATGTCCTGCCTGCGGGTGCCGTTCTCGTCATAGCTGCACTCATGCACGACGATTTTCTCAATCATTTCCCGCAAGAGGGTGGGGGTCAATTCTTCAAAAGCAAGGTGCTTTCTCACAATCCCCATGAATTTCTCGGCGTTGACGGTGGCGGCCTGCGACTTGGAAAGTTCCTCCTGCAAAGCGGCAGCCCGGTCTTTCAGTTCCCGCTGCTCCTGCTCATAGTCCGCCGACAGCTCCATGAAACGCTCGTCGCTGATTTTGCCGCTTACATTGTCCTCATACAGCCGCTTGATAATGCGGTTCACTTCGGCAATGCGTGTCTGGGCCTGTTCAAGCTGCTTCGTGGCTGCGGCGGTCTTTCTCTTGCCGCCGATTTCGTTCTGCTGGATGAGCAGCTTTACAAAGCGGCTCTCATGCCTGGCGGCGTATTCCGTCACTTGCCGGAGATTGGAAAGCACGCCCGCCGTCAAAAGGTCGGTGCGGATAAAGTGTGCCGTACAGTCACGGGTACGCTTCTTGTAGCTGCCGCAGATATAACAGTCCTGCTTGCGGTTCTTGTTCTGATACCGCTGCTGATACAGCACATGGCCGCAGTCGGCGCAGAACAGCATACCAGAGAACAGCCCCACTTCATCATAGCGGTTCGGGCGTTTTCGCTGCTTGCGTAACTCCTGCACACGCTCCCATGTTTCCGTGTCGATAATCGGCTCATGGTGATTTGGGAAGATAGCCTGCTTCTCGATGGGGTTCTCAACGCTGTGCTTGACCTTGTAAGAGGGCTTCTCCGTCTTGAAGTTTACCAGACAGCCAGTGTACTCCCGGTTTTCCAGCAGATGGACGACGGTGTTTGTCGCCCACTTGCACTCATAGCCGGGGTGGTAGCGTCGGGTGCTGCCCGTCCTGCGGTATTCCAGCGTCCCCGGCGTGGGGATTTGCTGCTCCGTCAGCATACGGGCAATCTTGGTCGGGCCATTTCCCGCAAGGCAAAGCTGGTAAATCTGCCGGACAACCGGGGCGGCTTCCTCGTCAACGATATAGTTCTCGTCCTTGTCCATGAGATAGCCATAGACTGGCTTGCTGGTTACAGGCTTGCCGCTCATGCCTTTTGCTTTCTTTACTGCCTTGATTTTCTTGCTCGTATCTCTCACCAGCCATTCGTTAAATAAGTTCCGCAGAGGGGTAAAATCATTGTCCATGCCGCCGTTTGCGCTGTCCACGTTGTCATTGACAGCGATAAAACGCACGCCCTTTTGAGGGAACAGCATTTCCGTGTAAAATCCCACCTGCAAGTAATTACGCCCCAGCCTGCTCATGTCCTTGACTATGACGGTGCCGACTTTCCCGGCTTCAATGTCTGCAAGCATGGCTTGAAATCCGGGCCGCTGGAAGTTCGTTCCAGACCATCCATCGTCGATATATTCATCTATGACATTCAGGCCATGCTCGGCGGCATATTGCCGGAGCATCATGCGTTGTGTCTGAATACTCCCGCTTTCTCCTTGCAGTTCATCGTCCCGGCTCAATCTCATATAAAGCGCCGTGTTGTAAATCGTAGTATTGTAAGGTTGTTTCACCGTAAAAATCCTCCTTCTAAAGAAACAACCCACGCTTACAATACTTTTGCTCTATGGCAATTATATCATAAGCGTGGGCGTGTTATCAATGATGGGCTATCAGGTTGAAGCGGCTTTTTCTGCGGTATGCCGCACCACATCTACAATCAGATCACCGAGGGGCTTCCCGCCTGCGGCGAAGTGTTCGGAGATTTTTATACGGTTGTTCCCACATACAAAATACTGCGTGCCGTTCTCTGCTTGTATAACCTGCCCTGTTCGGGGTGTAAAAATATCGCTTTCACTTTTTGCCATCCAGTGTCCTCCATATTCAGTTTTCAAGGTACAATGCCGCACAGAGGCGGCGAAAATTTCTGCTTATATCTATCACCTTTCCTTTACCGTGTGCCGCTGCTGACGTTTCAGTTCCGCCAGTATATCCGGCGGGATACGGTCAACCAGCCGCTGTAAATTGTCCAGTTCGCTTTTCAGCTTTGCCCGTTCCATCGTATCTTTCATCTTTCCTTTTTCGCTGGCCTTTGCCCTTGCTTCCAACTTCTCATTCTCCGCCAGCAGGTCATTGATTGTGACCTTGTACTTTTTCAACTGCCCGGAGAAATTCTCCATCTGCGGGAACCACTTTTTCAGCATGGAGAGGGCTTCCTCTTTTTTCTTTCCGGCGTTCAGCGGGTTAATGCCGTCCAGTGTGGCTTCAATGGCTCTTGCCTGCCGGGAGAGGGAAACCGCCTGTTTGAAAAGCCGGGTGGGGATATGCTTCCGGCCTGTCCTGCTGGCGCTCTCCCCACGCTCCAAGTCAGGATATTTCTCCACCATATAGGCGTGAAAATCGTCCTGCCACTTCGTCAGGTTTGCCCGGTTGCCGATAATCTCCTTTGCACACAGGCGGTTGTCCTTTGTCAGCGGAACAAAGGTCAAATGCAGGTGGGGCGTTTTCTCGTCCATGTGTACCACCGCCGACACGATATTTTCCCGTCCTACCCGGCCAATGAGGAAGTCCGCCGCCCTCTGGAAAAACGCCTGTATCTCCTTTGGGGATTTCCCCTTGAAAAACTCCGGGCTGGCAGTTACCAGCGTATCGACAAACCGTGTGCTGTCCTTGCGGGTTCGGCACCCGGCCTGTTCAATGCGGTTTTGAATGAAATGATAGTACCTGCCCTCTGGCTTGACGATATGAAAGTTGTACTTGCTCCGGCTTGTGTCAATGTCGGGGTTGCTGGCGTATTGTTCTTTCTGTCTTTCGTGATGGGCTTCCAGCGGCCTTGCCGGGTTGCCCTTGTGCTTCTCAAACCGCAAAATTGCGTGTTGTGCCATTCTGCTCCTTTCCCCATTCCTTTCCTATCCGGGGTTTTCCACAGGGAAAATCCCGCAGAAATTAGCTCGGATAGGATTGGAATGGATAGAATATAAATAAATCTTTTTAATCTTTGTATTTCTATATACCGTCCGGTTTTCGTACTTCCGGGGAGTGATTTCCTCACTTCATAAGTACGGTTTTCAGCCCTCCGGCGTACCAGAACCGGATTTCTTGAAGTCGGTGTTTGGAACCGCTTCATAGGATTTTGGGAAAATGCGGTTGGGTTTTCCACAGCCCTGCTTCTGGATCTCCACCAGCCCGGCGTATTGCAGTTCCCGCAGGGTGTTTACCGCTTTCTGCCGCCCACAGTGGAGCAGGTCAACCACCTCGCAGATGGGATAGTACAGATAAATCCGTCCGCAATCATCCGCCCACCCATTCTTGCGGGATAACTCTGTCCGGCGCAGGATAAAGGCGTACAGAACCTTTGCCTCGTTGGACAAGGGCTTGAATGTGGGGGCTTCAAAGAGGAAATTCGGGAGCCGGGTGAAGCTGAACGCCTTTTCCGGCTGATGGATATAGATGGTATTTGTCATAGTGCGTTTTGTGGACGGTTAGAAGCCCGTTTTCCGGGGCGGGCGATACTTTATACCACCAGCCCCGGTTTGGGGCTTGCGAAGCCTGATAAATCAAGGCTTTTTTCGCTCCTAACTGTCCACAGCAGACCTCCTTTTCCGTTCACTTTCTGTTTTCTGCCGCCTGTGAACTCTGGCGGCACAGCCGGGGCAGTATTTTGCCCGGTTGGATTTGGGGACGAACACACCGCCGCAGACCTCACAGCGTTTCAAGTCCTTATCCCGGAAAATCTCCGCTTCCAGCGTCCCGTCCAGCGGCAAGACCGCCCAGCGGAACCACTTACAGCAGACCGAGAAAGAAATCGTCTGCGGACAGGTGCAGGTGTCCCCATCGTCAAGGACAATGCAGTTGCCGTCCTCACAGCAACAGCACTCCCGGCGTATCAGGCTGGCCGCCTGTTTTCTCTGCGCCGGGGTCATGCGGTAAAGGGAACCGTCCGGCCTGCGTTCCAGCGGCGGCAAGTCTTTATAGGGGTTATCTCTCATGCGTTCCCTCCATTTTGCTTTCCGTTGCCGTTCTCCCCGAAAAGGTTTCCTGCCCCATTCCTGCGGCGTGTTCCGGCGTTGGCACGCTCCTCGCAACTTCGGGACATTTTGTCCCGAAGTCCGACTCCTTGCGGTGCTTCCCCAGCCGGGGTATTCCTTTTCGGACGGTCATTCTGTTTTCAAGGTGCCGTCCATCGATGAACTACCCTAAGTCTACACGAAAAAAATGCAATTCCCGGAATATTGCGAGAATTGCATTTTGATGAAGTTTACACTTTGGAAATTGCATTTTTGCAATCATTCTGTATAATGGAAGTATGCGGAGGAGGTGCGTATCTATGGCTTTACCCGGAACGCCCGGACAGCGGATTTCCGATTTATGCAACGGGAACCACATCACACAAAAGGAACTTGCGGAGAAGATAGGCGTTTCCGCTTCCCAGTTGAGCCGCATTGTCAGCGGCGAAACAAGAACGGTCAGCAGTGATATTCTCATAGGTGTGGCAAAGGAATTTAAGGTATCGACAGACTACATACTGGGCTTGTCTACCGTGAGCGTTCGTAAAAGCTACGATATTTCTGAATTAGGCTTGTCCGAGGGAGCCGTGAGGGGGCTTGTGACGGGTGCTGTTGATGTGCAAATCCTCAACCGCCTGTTGGAACACAGGAATTTTCCTAAGCTGATAGATTTGATACGGATTTATTTTCAGGATACGGCGGCAAAGGGCATAACAGCAAGAAACCAGCTTATCGAGATGGCAACGGCTTCCCTGTCCGACCTGATGAAAGAACACCCGGAACACCGGGCAGAAGCGAAGCAGGATTTACAGCTTTTGAACGCCCAAAAGATAGGGGAACATGAAGCGGAGATTGAAAAAATCAAAAATGTGTTCCTGGCTATCCTGCGGGACATTAAGAAAGACATTGACAACGGGGAACAGCCGGGAGAAGCTGTGACCGCCGCTATGTTCCAAGCCATGCGGGACGCACTGGCGGAACAGAAACAAAAACCACTTTCCATTGACGATGTAACGGCGATGATAGCTGGACAGATCGGACAGCTTACACCGATGGATAAAGAAACTGTTGAAATGTTCCAGCAGTTTGCGAAGAAGATGATTGAGCAGGCAGGAACAAAGTGATAAATTTGAATTGTGAGGGAAAATACAGATGAATCAAGGAAGAATTATTGTGATTACAGGCTCACCGGGGACAGGAAAAACAACAACTGCGTCAATTGTCGCAAAGGAATCAGATATGGATAAATCAGTGCATATGCACACCGATGACTTTTTTCATTACTTAAGCAAAGGCGCAATACCACCACATTTGCCAGAATCCAACGAGCAAAATCTGGTTGTCATTGAAGCCTTTTTAGAAGCTGCAAAGCGATATGCTCGTGGCGGATATGATGTAATTGTAGATGGGATTGTCGGGCCATGGTTTTTGGAGCCATGGAAAGCTCTTGCCCAAGAAGATTACGAGGTACACTATATTGTATTAAGAGCGAGTAAAAAAGAAACTATGAAGCGAGCTGTGGAACGCTCAAAATTAGATAGAAAAACAAATATTGAATTAGTGGAAACAATGTGGGAGCAATTTTCCGGTTTGGGAGTATATGAATCAAATGTCATAGACACAACTACATTCACAATTAAAGATACGGTTTCCGCAATAAAAGAAAGAGTTGCATGTGGGACGTCTTTACTATCTTAGACATTCCCATTTGTCAGGAAGATAGCAAAGCCAGCCGAGCCAGTCAACGGTCAAGATGAACGGCGCATTTCATGCGCCGCCGTTGACAGTCCCGCCCGTCTTTGCTAAAGGGTAATCAAGGCGGGAAAGCCCTAAAATGGCTTCACACCTATTTCAATAATTGGAGGAGATAAAAATGAGATCAGAAAAGGAAGTTTATGATATTGTTTTGAATTTTGCAAAAACAGACAAACGCATTCGCATGGTTACTTTGGAAGGATCTAGAACAAATACAAATATTCCGCCTGATGATTTTCAGGATTTTGATATTACTTTTTTTGTTACGGATATGGACAGCTTCACAAGTGATGATAAATGGCTAGATATATTTGGTGAAAGGTTGATTCTGCAAAAGCCGGAAGATATGGAATTATTTCCAGCTGTAGAAAAGGGATTTTCATATTTAATGCTGTTTACTGATGATGTTAAGATAGATTTAACTTTGCTGCCGCTGGAACTGATAGACGAGTATTTTACATGGGATAAACTGGTAAAGTTACTGTTGGATAAAGACAACCGTATCGTAAAGCCGCCAATACCAACGGATATAGACTACCACTTGCAGAAGCCTACTCAAAGAATGTTTGACGATTGCTGTAATGAATTTTGGAATACTACAACATATGTAGTAAAGGGCTTATGCCGCAAAGAAATTCTTTTTGCTATTGACCATATGAATGATATAGTACGAAAAGAATTGCTTCGCATGATTTCCTGGCTGATTGGTATCAAACAGGGATTTCATTTCAGTTTGGGAAAAAACTATAAATTTATGAAGCAATATGTCCCAGAGGAATTGTGGGAACGACTTATGTCCACTTATAATATGGATTCCTATCCCCATATGTGGGAATCCTTTGAACAATGTATGGCATTGTTCCGGGAGGTTTCGTCAGAAGTGGCATGCCAGTTGGATTACCAGTATCCACTATATGATGAAAAAATCAGTAATTATGTGATTCGGCAAAAGAAAAAATATGGCATTGAAGATGATAACAAATAAAATTTTTTCAATCGAAAAAATTTATTTTGATTATTCAATTTTGAAAAACTGAATACCTCAAAATCAGAAAGAGAGCGGCCAAGCACTTTGAGGGATTGGCCGCCTTGTCCACCCATCCAGCGGGACAGCGGGCGGAGGTCAAGGCCGGGTGTAAACCCGTTCATTTCAGCCTTGACGGTTGCCCGTTGTCCTGCTACTTTTCCGGGAGTGTGGCCACAACTTCGGGACACTTTGTCCACAAGTTGGAGCGTAGGACGAGGAACTGGGGCTTTCATATACGCCCTGTCTGCTGATGAGTCCAGACCTGCGCTTGCGGCTCCACGCCACGCAAGCACAGCCCTGTTTTCCTGCCGCTTCAAATGCCCTTGCCCTCCCCGGCGGCAACGGCATTTTCACGGCAACGCCGGCAGAGCGTATAACACACTACACTTTGCTTCGCAAAGTCGTGTGCCAAATGGGGGCGTTGCCCCCTTTGGAAACCCCCACAAGAAAAGGCGGTACGCTACCCCTCCACGGGGCGCATACCGCCTTTTCTTGTTATCCAGCCCTCCGGCTGTATCGGTTGAGCAAAAGTCCGCGTGGGATTGATGTGGTATCTTTAACTTTGGGAAACTCCTCTCTCCCAATTCGATAGTGCCTGCCGGGTAACATTCAATTCCCCGGCTAGTTCTTCCTGTGTCATTCCCAATTGTGTTCGCAGATGACGTATTTGCTTTCCTGTTGTAATATTCGTCTGTTCCTGGTTCAAAATAGTTTCTCCTCTCTGATACTGATTTTATCAATGATATTTCGCAATAGCCAGCAATGAACGCTTGCATTGCGCAAGACGTTACATTATCTTCTGAAACATATAGCGCACCTTGTCCAGGAGGCTGTTTGGACGGCGGGGCTGGATGACTGGCTTGCCGACAGCGGCCTGATACCCTTTCAGTTCTGTAAGGCATACGCTCTGCCCGTTGGTGTAAAAGGCCAGATCAGTACGGTATGCCTGTATACAGCGGGCGGGAATCTCGCCAGTAAAGACAACTTCATCCTTTTTTACCTGGACCGTTTCGATGGTGGCACAGTATTTCGGTGCATCATGATAAGCCCTGGAAAGATATTCCCGGGGCGCATAGAGGGTGAAGGAGAGATAAGGTTCCAGCAGTTGCGTCCCTGATTCCTTCAATGCCTGTTCCAATACAATCGGGGCCAATGAGCGGAAGTCCGCCGGCGTGCTGACCGGACTGTAATAAAGCCCGTATTCAAAGCAAATCTTACAGTCCGTTACGTTCCAGCCGAACAAGCCCTGCTCCAGCCCGTAACGGATACCATCCCTGACAGCGTTTTGAAAACTCTGGTTCAAGTATCCCAGCGAAACCCGGCTCTCGTATTGTACACCGGAGCCAAGCGGGAGTGGTGTAACAGACAGTCCGATGGATGCCCAAAACGGGTTGGGCGGCACCTCGATATGGATGGTGTGGCTGGCTGCTTTGAGCGGCCGCTCCATATAAATGACGGTGGGTTCCTTTACCACTGTTTCAAGCTTGTATTTTTCCGACAGCAAAGCGGAAACAACCTCCAACTGCACCCGGCCCAAAAAAGAAAGAATGATCTCATGGGTGATGGAATCCACCTCGCAGCGCAAAAGCGGGTCAGTATCCGCAAGTTGCGTAAGAGCGTCCAGCAGCCGTTCTCTTTGCGCTGCCGTTTTCGGCGCAATCGACGTCCGCAGCATGGGGAGGGGGTCCTCACGCCACCTTTTACGAGGGAGCCGGGTTGGGTCCCCTAATACATCGTTTAACCTCACGCTGTCGCTGGGAAGGATAACAATTTCACCCGGATAAGCGGTGTCTGTCCGAACAATTTCCCCTTTGGATGGAATACGCATCTCTGTGATTTTCAGCTTTTCTCTCCCGGCCAGGGCCACCGTATCCCGCAGGCGCAGCGTTCCGCTGTATAGCCGTAGATAGACACGCCGCTGGCCGCAATCTGTATACTCCACCTTGAAAACGCTGCCGCATAGGGCGGCGCTCCCCTGTTCCCCAATCGGTTGGAACAGCCCTGTCACCGCATCCATCAACGGTTGAATGCCAAGGCCCTTTTTGGCGCTGCCATAATAGACCGGGAACAGGGAGGCGTCTTGAACCCGCCGCTGTTCCTCCCGCACAAGTTTTTCCCGGCTGATTGGTTCTCCTGCGATATACTTTTCCAATAATTTATCGTTATTTTCGATGACCGCATCCCATGCTTCTATGTCGGTATTTTCCTCCAGGACTATTTCCGGGGACAGCGACACCGTCTGCTTGATGATAATATCGGCGGAGAGCTTATCCCGAACAGACTGAACCACGCTCTGCAAATCAACGCCAGCCTGGTCGATCTTGTTGATAAAGATAACGGTGGGAATGTTCATTTTCCGCAGGGCATGGAACAGAATACGGGTCTGGGCCTGCACGCCATCTTTAGCGGAGATCACCAAGATGGCCCCATCTAAAACAGCCAAAGAGCGGTACACCTCCGCCAAAAAATCCATGTGGCCGGGCGTATCCACAATGTTGACTTTACATCTGTGCCACTGGAAGGAAGTGACTGCCGCTTGAATGGTAATCCCACGCTGCCGCTCCAAAAACATGGTGTCCGTCCTCGTTGTCCCTTTTTCGACGCTCCCCGGTTCTGAAATGGCTCCGCTGGCATATAGCAGGCTCTCCGTCAAGGTCGTCTTTCCAGCGTCTACATGGGCAAGAATTCCAATATTGATTATTTTCATGTGATTGTCCTCCCTTTACTGCCCCGAAGGGCATAAAAATCCCCAGCAGTAAAATACTTTTACCACTGGGGATGATAATTTGCGGACATACACATATACAGCATACACCTGTTTGTGAGTGCTGTTTTTGGGGATATGTCAAAATTGATAAGGCAAAAGTATTCTTAAATTGGGTACAAAAAACTAAGCCCCTACAAAAGGGACTATCATAATCCTTTGTTCCCACTATTTGATTATAGTTTTATTTAAGAATACCTTGCCGCATATTTTTTACTCCTTTTCTGGAATTGAATTATTATATCACATCAGTTTTAGGAAAACAAGTATCTAAAAGAAATTTTTCTTCCCCTTATATGTAACAATCATACCGGCTTCCTAACGTTCAGAATGGTTTCTACTGTCTGCTGCGGTGTTTGGTTGGAATTGTCCAGCCAAAAGCCGATCCGTGGTGTTGTCTGCATTTTACTAAATACAAATTCAATGTATACAGAAAGAAATATATAAGGAGTGGGAGGGATTCCGCCGTAGTCGGCATTGTAGGAAAATCCAAAAGTTTAGATTTTCTCAAAATGCTTATCTTTTGGTCTTTGGTTCGGAATAGTGTAGTGCTGGCGGTCTATCTATTGTTTTCGGTTGCTTGCTTCTTTACCGTACATGAGCATTTTAAGATGGCTTGTAGGATGTTTGATCCGAAGAATAACCATCCAATGATTTTTGAAACAGCTATCATTTCATGTACTGTTCTTATCATGTGCCCGGCAATGAGCTTTATTGCTGCATTTTTGTATTATCCATACTATAACGGATTTAATATTTTTACGCTTCTTGCTAACTGGATAGAGCTTATATGTCATAACTTTCCGTTTGCATTCTTTTCACAGATATTTTTTATCCAGCCATTTGTAAGATGGGCATTTGGAAAGCTCTTTGCAAAAGACATAGCTGCCAGAAACAAGAATGCATCTGTGGAACATCCTAAAGATGAGACAGAAGCAATCGCGGACATCTTTAAGAGAATGGATGAAATCCAGGAAAGACTTGAACACGAAAGAAGGCAGAGAAAGAAGCTTGCTGAGAAATTGAATAACCAGTAATGTAAATGAGCCAAGAGACTTGTTCTCCTGGCTCATGCTTTTTAGAAACTATCAAGAAATGAGAGAGCAGCATCAAATGCGGCTTCCTCTTTTTTTGTATCCTCTTTTGGAGAGGTATCTGCGTTTTGGGAAGATATCGTAAGCTTTCCGGAAAGCCTTTCTGCTATAAGGTCTGCCAACTTTTCAGCATCATTTGATGCAAGGTCTTCACTTATAAGGCGGCGTACAGCTTCAATTACCATATGGCTTTCGGAACGGTAGCCGTATTTCTTATAGTCTGTAATCGCATCGTATACAGCAAGATCTGAAAGATTGTCCTGAAAACGAACGGTCTTCCTTTTGACGTTCATTACCTGCCTCCCATCTTGTGGCGGATAAGCTCCTCATATCCTTTGGCATTGATAGATACATCATCAAGTATGAGGGCATTTTTTTTATCAGCTTCGGAGAGGAAGTGCTTCATGATGGTTGCGCCGCCTCCGATGAAGATAAACTGGGTAAGGTCAGAGTTAAAGTTTAAGGCTCTGATCTGATCCATGAGGTTTGTAGCATAGGATGTAAGACCTGTCTTAATGATATCAAGGTAGTCTTTAGGGATATCGCTTGTTCCGTAGATCATGACTTCTTTGATGGTGGTTTCGTCTGCTTCCTGCCCGAGGTTCTGACGAAGAGCTTCGTTGATGTCATTCATGCAGGTGATGGTTCCAAGAGGAAGGCTCTTACATCTTGTCTGATCAGGGATAAATTCTGTCAAAGGCAGGATATCCACTGTCCAAGAACCGATATCAATGACAAGGGCTGATTTGTGAAAGTCTTTCATGAAAGAGACAATCCCGGCATAGCCTTGAGGGAATACATCTACAGAAAGCAGTGTTACTGAGTACTGTACATCCTCATATTTGAAGATGAGGCGGCGGTTTTTAGTGTAGTAATCCACAAAGTCTTTTTTCTCTGCGCCCATACGGGTAAGGGGGACGCCCACACCAAGATGTACATCTGCAACAGTGGTGCCGGTCTTTTTAAGTTCCTCAGCGATAGCTGCCATTGTGAGAACTCTCATGTTTTCATCCTCAGTCTTTGATTTCTGGACGGATACTTTGCCGTTCCCGATGGCATAAAAGCCATCAGTGGTCTCAATTACCCTTGTAGCAAGGGGAGGTTTTCCGGGGAGCTTCTTTACTCCTGAAGAAAAACAATTGTGTGATGTTTTGGTATTTCCGTATCCTACATCTACTCCGATTACATATGCTGCCATAGTTTAAAATCCTCCTTGTAAATTAAAGTTTTTCAATAAGTGCAAAATCAACATCGTTTTGTTTCTCGTCTTGAAGCCTTTTAAGAGCGAAGGTAAGCTGGCTTTTTTCTCTGCGCAGACGATCAATCTCGTCTTTTTGCATTTTCACAGTCTCTTTAAGGGCTTCATTTAAGGTCTTGTCCCTGCGGGAGGATAAGATTTTTCCTTCCTGAGACTTAAGGGCTTTCATAAGTTCATCATTTACCTGTTCGTTTTTATAGAAAAATGATCTTGAAAGTCCAGTAAGCTTGGTAAGTTCAACGATTGATATGTGTTCGTTTGCTTTTACCATGCGTCTTATAGTGTCAATTGCGAGGATCTTCTTTTCCTCTGATAGCTTCTTATTTGCAAGAAGCATGTTGTCGTAGTTGTTCATTATTCCATCCATCCTTTCTTAAATTTCTTTATCTTTTCGTTACGTGCATCAATTACCGGCTTTGTGCTTTCGGCTAAGGTCTTAGGACTCATCTGCCTGTAATATGCCACACTGCTTATGGACTTGTGCCCAAGAAGAGCTGCTATTGTCGCATCATCAGCAAAGAGGTCACAAAGGTGCTTTCCGTATGTATGCCTTAAAAGATGCGTTCCTACTGTAAAGGGCTTTCCATTATCATCAAGCAGGTCAAGGGTCTGTACCATAGTTCTAAAGCGGTAGGAAAGAGAAGCGTATGTCATGGGCTTTGTGGAATCTCTGTCCGAGACAAAGATATAATCACAATCGCCGTATATACTTGCAGTTTCCTCTATGCTGGCTTTAAGGAGCGAGCATAGTTCTTCATTGATAGTCTTTTCATAGGTATTTCCGGTTTTGGGCTGGCATATCTTTACGTGTGGCTTTTCTCCAAAGAAGACATTTTCCTTTTTTAGCGTCATGGTATCGGATATACGAAGCCCTAAAAGCTCATGGATTAGCAGGAGCCTTGCAGTCTGCTTATCAAGGAGCTTATAGCCAGCGTGCAGTCTTTGCAGCTCTGCATCAGAGTAGCTTTTGTATATGGTTCTTTTGTGCTTAGAAAAGTCGCTTTTTAGGAAAATTCCTTTTAGGTTGTCATAGGAGTATAGCTTTCCAACCACGATAAAGATGCTTTTTAGGGCAGACAGTTCTGTCCTGTAGTCCTTTTTACGTTTTGATTCAAGGTAGAGGTATGACAGGTATTCCTCTAAAAGTTCCCGGCTAAAGTCCTTTAAGGATATGATCTCCGGGAAAGATTTTTGTAAAAATTCAGAGAGAAAATTCACTGCCATGATTTCCACAGATACATAGCTTACAGAGCGTCTTTTTAAGTGATATAGAGCGGCTTCTTTGATTTCCTTTTTTATGTCCTCTTGCCTGATCTTTGAGAAGTTTATCTGTTTTCTTTCCTTGATAGGGGAGTCCCGTACAGGGAAAGGAAGCGATTCTAACTTCCAGATATCATTTTCAAGTGAAAAGCCTTCATTTTCCTTTGGAAGAAAGTAATTATATGCTGCTCTTAGGTAGTAAAACATTGGGTTATCTGCCCTATAGGTTTTTCCAAGCTCGGACCGGTACTTTTCATAGGAAAGTCTTTCTTCGTTCATGAGAAGATATACACGGAGCCGCCTTTCTATGTCCTTAAGAGGAATGTCTGTAAGGTGCTCTATTTCCGGAAAGGTATCAGTAATAAAGTCAGCAAAATTATGGAAGTTTGTTTGCTCGCTACGCAGTGAGAGATAGGATATCTTTTCTGCCCTGTCATATATAAAGGCGGCAAAGTCATTTCTTATATCTGTAGGTGGGAGCCTTGATAAATCAAAGGCATGCTTTGGTGCGTAAAGACTATGCTTTCTTTGATCCGGTGTTAAATTCCTGTAACAGGGCAGATCCTTAAAATACAGTTTCATTCGATATGGTTCTCCTTAAAATATTCCTCCTGTAAAAGGTCGATGCGACCCGGCAGGTGGTCAATGTACTGCTTTGTCATGTCATCCCTAGTGTGTCCAAGGTAAGCTCTTGTGGTTCCAAGGGGAGCTCCGGACATATGAAGGTCTGTAGCTATGGTGTGGCGATAGTCATGGGACTTAAAATCTATGTCCTTTGTTTCTTCATATAGAAGGAGCTGTGCTTTCATCTGCTTCACAAAAGTGGCTGCCTGGTAAGGCTTAGTCTTGTCTTTGCAGGAAGGGAAGATATATTCTGATTCGGAATCATCTTCCTTTATGTGCCTACGAAGGAGCCTTGATACTTCTTCCGGTATCGGGATCTGTTTGTCAGAGCGCAATTTATATTGGTAAATCTTAAGCCAAAAGGCTCCATTATCAGAAAAGAGGGCATCTTTTCTAAGTGAGCAGACCTCATTGATACGAAGCCCTGTGGAATAGAGGGTTAAGTACATAAGACCAAGGGTTTCGGGGAAGTCGGAAAGAACTGTAAAAATCTGATCAATCGTTTCTTCTTCAACAGTCCTGTCATGATGTAGATATCTTGCCTTTTTATAGAAGTAGTCAAAAGGAAACGATGGGATCAAAAGCTTTTCTCTGACGGAAAGTGTGGTCAGAAAAAAGGAAAGCATGGTGAGCGTCCTGTTATAGGTTTCCGGTCTAAGGTCCTGAGAGTCTTTGTATTCTATGAAGCCTTCAATATCTGAATATGATAGTTCGGATAGGGAACTGTGCTTTTCTTCAAGGTATTTGGTAAATTCCTTAGCTCCGTAGTATTTTTCAAGTAATGACTGCATAGAGTACTTGGGCGATAGTACAAGCAGATATTTCATGTAGTGCTGCAGGATTTCTCTGTGCTCATAGGAAACGTCTCCAAAGTTAAAGCACTCAATTCCTCGTGTAGGGTTTGCTCTTTCAGATAATGAGAATCTTTCAAGGAACCAGAGTGTTGCTGTAAAGTCTGGCTTACTATCTGAAAGAAATAAAAATCGTCTGGCCCTGTATAAAACCTGTGGAGCATTTTTAGATATCGCATCCATGTTTTTTTCAAGGAAAGCATGAAAATCAGATACTTCCTTGTCTGTTATATGTTTTAAGTCCTGAATACCGGCACTAACGCAGTACTTATAGAGATAGTAAAGGGGCGTTATGAAGTGCTGGATCATGTAATGGTTTTTTCGATCCTTAATCTGTGACAGGTCAAAAAGCAGGACTTTGTAAATTTGTTTTTTTACAGTCACAGATGCAGGCAGTGAAAAGTCAAAGTAAAGAAATTCCTTGCGCGCTGTGTAGTAAAGCCTCTCTGCAATGTAGGGATCCGGGAAGTATCCAAGAAAGAGGAGCCTATTTTCATAGGGCGGTGTTCTTTGGATGGTGATCTTTTTTATTTCTGATAAAACCATCTGATCTAAGGCTTTTAAGTATTCCGAGTGCTTTGCCGGAACAGAAAGAGCAAGGTAATCATCATATAAAGCCCTTGTATCTGCTGTGATTTCAGAAAAGCTTTCTATGCCGGACACCATAAGAAAGGTAAGACATTTTCTGCCACGGGCTGTTTCAGCAAAGGATGATACGGTAAGCGGATGTCCATTTTCTTTCATGTAAGCAAAATAGACGGTCTCAAGGTCTCCTTTGTATGCTGAATACTGTTTTGGTGAGAAAGCAAATTCATGACGGACAGTGGTAATAAAGGCTTTTAGGGTATTAACAGAGATTTCTGAAAGGGATGAAAAGCCAAGCGATGACAAAAATGAGTATAAGAAGTCAACCCTTTTGCCTAAAACAGAAGGCGAGAGGGTAATTTCCTCATATAATGAACTTTCGCTTTCGACTAACTTAAGTAGAGCCATAGTCATTCCTTTCTTAAACCTTAAGGGTTTTATCCATTTTCCTCTTAGGTGCTAAAAGTCCTTTTTAGGAGCCTTGTCAAGTCAGTAAGATATTTTGGCAGGTGGCTTTACAAGGCAGAGAAAAAGGATAAACTTGTCGCTATAGGAAATCGGAGATATTAACGCCTTCAGTAGCCTTTTTTAGGTAAAGATCCTGAGCATCTTCGATTTCGCGTGGTGATACATGTAAGTAGTTTTCTGTGGTTGCAATGTTTTTGTGTCCTAAAGCCTTGGAGATTTCAACAATCGCCCAGTTTGCTTTGCGCCTTTCATCCGCAAAATAGTGGCGGAGCATATGGTTTGTTACATGCAAGCCGCAGCGTCTGCCGATGGTTTCAAGTGATGAATAAAAGGTATTTGCCGTTAGGGGTGTACCCCTCGTTTTTCCATGCAGGACAATAAAGAGATAATCTGTTTTTTCAAAAAGATCCGCATTCTCCGATAGATAAACATTTAATAGCGAGAACAGGGCATCTGATATTTTCATGTAACGTTCTTCTGCATTTTTTGCGTAGGCACGGTTTTGGTTCGCATCACGGTATCTTACAAATATGCGCTTTTTCTCATAATCAATGTCCTCCGTATATCTGATTCCAAGTGCCTCACCGATACGAAGTCCCGTTTCCTCTAAGAGCATAAGAAGGAGTTTATCCCTATTGTTGTTGCAGGCGGCAAGTATCTTTTGAACATCTTCTTTTGTGGCAATCCGGGCATTATGTTCATTTTTCTTAAGGTACCCATCATAGGTAAGAAAAGAAGAACTTACTGTTGTGCCCACAGGTGTTACATATGAAAAGTTTCTGTCATCAAGCACTGATAAAAATGGAACCTCGCCATTTCTGTGCAGGAAGTTGTATAGTCCGAATACTGCCTGCAAATATGAGTTGGCGGTATTGTTTTTTACCTCTTTGTAGGAACCTGTGTGAGAGCCACTTTTTACATACATTAAAAAGTCGTAAAAGTGCTCTGACTGTTCTGCGAACTTCATAGAAGCCACGGAACTTAATGTCAGGTCTCTGTCATAGAGAAAATCCATGTAATACGGAAGGATCCTTGCAATGCGAAGGATTGTGTTGTGAGCTCTGTTTTGCATGACCTTGTGCTTTAAGTATCTGGTGCATTGTGGCTCAATCTGTCCCGTTTCGGAATCTTTTACATAGAAGTATGTTTTTCTGCCTTTTTTGGCCTGACCATATATATATTTCATGTGTCCTGATTTCTCCTTTCATCAGATATGTGGGACATAAAACACGTAATCCGTAACGGGAAATACAATTTTTGTGTAAAAAATTCTAAATCATAAGAGAGCATAACTTGAAACACATAAAATATGCTCTAAACAATAATAAAGCATATAGAGCAGTATATGTCAATAGGAAAATATGCTTTAGAATGAAATAGAGCATATTATGTTAAATGATAATTAATATAATAAATCAACATAAAGCACATTTTTCTTGAAAACGACTGTGCTTTATAGTAAAATACAATCTGTACTATTGTGCTATTTTAAGAGGAATGCTTAATGCGTAGAAAAGAGTTAACAGACTATCCTTTTAATAAAGAGATGTTCAGGGAAGTGATCATAAAGGCAAGAGGAGATAGGAGCCAGGCAACCTTTTGTGAAGAGTGCGGGCTTTCTTATGCCTATATGAACCGGTATGCAAATGCAAAGAATGAGGATGCACCGACTATCAGCACCTTAAAGAAGATTGCACTTGCAACCAGGGCAGTTTCATATGAAGAGCTGCTGAACGCTGCAGGCTATAATGCAGAGAAATATAAGGATGACAGGCCTGTAGGCGTGGCAAGAAAAGATTTCTTTCATCCGGTATTTCTTGGAATGGCGAACAGTAACTATGACTGGCGGATTGAATCCAAGGGATATCAGAATAACGAGCCTTTTGAGATCATCATAGAAAGAAATGAAGTAAATAAGTGGTTCTTTGTGCCTGTAACAAAAGCGGATATCACAAAGGATGAGATCCAGAGCATCATCATGAACCAGCCGAAGTTTACGCCCGGAAGCAAGGTAAGTTTTGTGACAGATGATGCAGGTATCTTCGAGACATTAAAGGCTATCGAGCTTCCTTTAATCTCCCTGTATATATCTGTAGTAAGGGTACTGGGGCAGGAGATCATAGATGAAGTAAGCATAAAGACCAGTATCAGTACGGATATTACGATAAAAAATGAGGACAATATACGTCCATTTGCCATAGGAGAGAACCAATGAGTGAGATAGATGCAATCAAAGAAAGACATTCCGTAAGAAATTATGAAGCAAAAAAGATTGAAGCTGATAAGGTCGAAAAGATCAGAGCTAAGATTGAAGAGCTTAACAAGGAAGGGAATCTTCATTTGCAATTTATGGTGGATGCCGGGAAGACCTATAATAAGCTCTTTAATAAAGTTGCAGGGCTAGGATCTGCGCCGAGTGTTATTGCCTGTGTAGGAATCGATGATGAAACTTTGGAGCAGAGAGTTGGGTACTATGGAGAAAAGCTTGTGCTTTTCATACAGGAGCTTGGACTTAATACCTGTTGGGCAGGAACTTTTAACCAGAAAAATATCGGTGCTGAGGTTGGAGATGGCGAAAAGCTTGTAATCAGCATTGCCGTAGGATATGGGAAAGATAAGGGTAAGCCCCATAAGTCAAAGAGTCCTGAGCAGGTAATTGAAGCAAAGGGTGATAGGCCCTATTGGTTTAATAAAGGCGTTGATATGGCACTTTTAGCACCTACCGCTATCAACCAGCAGAAGTTTACAATCCGACTAAATGAGGATGAAAGTGTGGATTTCGTGGATAAGGGCGGCATATTTAGCCAGGTAGATCTCGGCATTGTAAGATGTCATTTTGAAATAGGAGCAGAGAAAAGCTTTCCGATTTAAGGATGTGATGGTATGAATGTGGAAATTACATGGAATGGTGGCTTTAATCATAAAGAGGAACTTTTAGCGTTGGCTGAAAAGTCAGATACATTTTATCTGGTATCACCTTTCTTGGCTCCTGATATAGAGAAGATCATTGAGGAAATGCCAACCATAAAGAATCTTTATGTGTACACAAACATAGATGGCTTTGACATGGGCGTAGAAATCATAGAGGCTTTATCAAGGCTCCAGAAGTACTGCGAGAAGGAAAGCATTTCTCTTAGTATGTTTTATGACGACGGGTTACACGGGAAAGTTTATCTCTTTTATAAGGGAGAAAAGGCAACAGGATTTGTCACCGCCTCAGCAAATTTTACAACAAAGGGACTTACTAAGAATATTGAGTACGGCATTTTAATAGAGGATGAAACTCTCCAAAATGAAATGCTTAATAATGTGAGAAACAATGTTGCACATACACTTTCAGCGGCATATCTGTCTTACCTTTATGGGAAGGCACAGGAGTTTAAGAAGAAGCATCCAAAGCAAGAAAAACCGTCATTTAAATCTGCAAAGTTTGTGCGGTCTGAAAAGACAAAGGAAACAAGGTACTTTCTCAAGACAATCGGGAGAGATGGAAAGCCTCATCCTAAGAAGCCATTTGTGGATGATGTGAAGCTTGGATTCAAAAAAGCCACATATCATAAAGGTGATGTTATGGTGATTCATGCCAAAGAGCATGGCTTAGTAGTGGGAATTTATATGGTACTCGAAGATATACCTGAGGAATATACAGAAGATACATGGGATAAATGGACATATAAATATATGCTTCGTTGTCTGACACCGGATTTTAGTAAGAAATGGTGGCAGGAAGAAATAAAAACATTAGAATTGCCGGAGGATTTTATAATACACCGTCTGCATGAAGAAGATCATGTGACCATGCGAGGGAAGGATAATTTGAATGCCATCAGATATGGAAGTCCGTTCCAGCTCACAAAGGAATTTGCAGATTATGTGCTTAAAAGACTAAATGAGACGTTATGAGTCCGTTTTTTAGGTCACCCTATCTGCTACCATTACAGTAGAAACATAAAACACATGTAAAATCATGGGTCAGTGTACCTAACTGGAGGTAAGCTATGGGAATATTTGATGACGAGGATGATGTAATTGACGATTTTTTTCATGATGGAAATGCTGGACGAAGAAGAAAAGAACGATAAGAAGAAAAAGAGTAAGGACAAAGGTCCGGATAGGGATAAAGACAAGAAAAAAGGAATGTTCGGAATCTTTTAAGGGAGTATATGAGATCGAAACCATTAAACGCGGGAACAATAGGAATAGCTATATTTAACCTCTTTGCAGCATTTATATACAGTATAGCTATTGTAGACAAACTGCATATTGAAGGTGGGATAAGGATACCGGTGCAGATTGCATTTATTGTCATCTTTGGAATTTTGGAATTTATTCCAAAGATAGTAATAATTCCGGCAGGAGCCGCAGGGTTTATGAATTGCTTTACCGTATGGAGTCTGCTTGCACACATTGGAAATCCAGTTGTAAGGATAATCCTAAGAATGGTAGCAATCATAATTCTTGTACTTATTGAACTGTCGCTATTTACAGATGTGACTCTTGGTAGCAAAGAAGACACAAGGATTCCTACTATACAGCAGGCAAAAGCACAGGGATATAAAAAGACGACTGTAGACGGCGTCACTTTATACATAAAAAAATAAGACCGTTATGTTAGATATATTGGAGGAAGCAAAGATGAATTTGAACGAACTTGAAAGAAAATATGTGATCGATTTGTTGGAAAACGGTAATGATATACCAGAAGATTTTAAAAATAAGATTTTTCCCATACAGAAGCAAGAGTATGAATTATCATATGCCGGAAAAATGAGAAGAGAAGATATCTTAGCTAATGAAGACGGCTCATTTCCTGTACCATTAGAAGTTGAAAAAATATTTGGGAATGAGAACGGAAAATATGGTGAATGGAAAAATCTTCTTGTTTTTGGTGATAATCTTCAGTTTTTGAAGACTATATATAAGAATGATGACACGCTTATAAAGGATAAGGTTAAAGGTAAAATCAAACTTGTGTACATAGACCCTCCTTTTGCGACGACCGAAGATTTTAAGAGTTCAGAAGGCGCAAAGGCTTATAGCGACAAGAAAAAGGGATCCGAATTTATTGAGTATATTAGAAAACGCTTAATCATGATTAAGGAAGTCATGGCGGATGATGGTTCGCTATTTGTTCATTTGGATTGGAAGAAGGCTCATTATATTAAAGTGATATTGGATGAGGTTTTTGGTGAAAAAAATTTGGTTAATGAGATAGTATGGCATTATCCAGATAATTTTCAGGGAAATGTAAATGGCTTTGCGAATAATCATGATGTTATTTTCTGGTACTCAAAAACAACCAATTACACATCAAATAAAGTAATGATCCCTTTACCGAAGGCAACCAAGAGAGATAAACGTGTCTGGTCTGCGGAAGAGAAAAAACTCGTATCTGCTAGGGACGAAAACGGAAAATTAATATATGAAACATTTTCTGAAAAAAAAGCTGATGATGTATGGGATATAGGACAAAGTTCTACAACAAAGAAGAGGAGTTCGGAGTTCATAGATTATCCTACGCAAAAACCAGAAGAATTAATAAGAAGAATTCTTCTTGCAGCTTCTGATGAAGGTGATTTGATAATGGATTGCTTTGCAGGTTCAGGAACAGTTGCGGCGGTTGCAGAGAGATTAAATAGAAGATGGATTACCTGTGATATTGGTAAGCTCTCGTTTTACACGATTCAAAGAAGAATGCTCCAAATAGGTCAGGCAAAAGACTTATGTTCTAAAAGAAACAAGAAATATAATAAGAAGAGCGAACCGTTTGTCACTTGTAGTCTGGGAATGTATGAATTAAGTACCACCCTTGATTTGAAGTGGGAGAATTATAAGAAATTTGTTTCGGAATTGTTTGATGTGGAGTTAAAGGAACAAAATGTAGGAGGTATTGCGTTTGATGGATTAAAAGATGGTTATCCTACTATTATTTTTCCTTACGAGAAATACAAGGATTCCAATATAGATGAAAACTATTTGAATGTAATCAGTTCAGCAATAGGATCTAGATATAGTGGAAGCAGAATATTTATTATTAGTCCACAACGCAGAGTGGATTTTTTGACGGATTATGAGGAAATTGATGGAACTAGATTTTATTTCTTAAAGATTCCATATCAGTATATTGAGGAATTGCATCAAAAACCTTTTGCCAAAGTCAGACAGCCACGGTCAAAAGATAATATAAATGAAGTAGATGAGTCTATAGGGTTTTCTTTCAATCATCCTCCTGTAATAGATACTGTTATAAAGAAGAATAGCAAGACTGTTTCAATTACAATAAATGATTTTGATTGTAAAGAACCTATGAGTGGAAGAACTAAGGATGAAAAGAATCTCGAAAAATTTGATACTTTGTCTGCAATATTTATAGATAATAATTATGATGGGAATGCGTTTTCCATTACGGATGTGTTTTTTCATGAAGATTTGGATGTCGAAAAAGGAAAGGTGAAAATTAGCTTTGACAAAGCCGATGTTGGTAAAAAGATTATGCTAGTATATATAGATATCTTTGGAAACGAGTTTAAGGAAGTATTTGAGGTGTAAATATGGCAGTATTGGAGAAGAAAGTCTATAAGCAAGAGGATCTTATATTAAAAATTTCTGATTCCTATGATCCCTTCAAATTATCGTTGGGAGAATGGGAAGAATTTCTCGATGCGCTATGTGGACAAAGAAATTATCAAAAGGAAGCCATTAAGAAAGCAGTAATCTATCTGGCGGCAGGAAAGTATTCGTCTTTGACAGAGCTTGCTAAAGAGAATTACGAAAAAAGTATAGTCCTTCAGGACAAGTATAAGTCTTTTGAAGAACTGAAAGATATATTACAGCTGCCTGATAAATTATATGGAACTATAGATTTAGCGACAGGTACAGGAAAGTCCTATGTTATTTATGGAATTGCCACAATTATGTTAGGACTTGGAATTGTGGATAGAGTGCTTGTTTTATGTCCTTCATTGACAATAGAAAATGGCCTCACGGAAAAATTTGTAGAGTTATGTGGAAATTCAAAACTTCGTAAATATATACCAGCAAGCGCAGTACATAAGAATCCAAGAGTGATAGATGCCAATACAAGTGTGGTAGGAGGAGATATATGTATAGAGAATATCCACGCGGTTTATGAAACAACAGGCTCCTCTATTAAAGACAGTTTTAGTAAGTCAGGAGAAAGAGTGCTTGTATTAAATGATGAGGCACATCATATTTTTAACAAGCCCGGAAAAGAAGATGCTGATGTAAAAAAATGGAAAGATTTTTTAGATTCGGATGACTATGGTTTTAAATATATGCTTGGCTTTACTGGAACGGCATATGTCGAGGACGAGTATTTTTCAGATGTAATATATAGATATTCGCTTCGCGCAGCAATTGATGATGGAATAGTTAAGAACATAGATTATGTAAAAGAAGATGATAGTTCGAATATTGAAGAAAAATTTGAGAAAATATACGCAAATCATAAGGATAATGAGATAACTTATCCGGAAATTAAACCACTAACAATTCTTGTTACCAGAGATATTAAGGCGGCTGAAACCCTAAGAAAACAGTTTATAGAGTTTATTGTAGAAAAAGAGAAAATTGACACGAAAAGTGCAGAAGGTAAGGTTTTAATCGTTACATCCTCACCGAAACATCGTGTCTATTTACCTTTGCTTAAAACAGTAGATCAAAGGGAAAATCCTGTTGAGTGGATAGTATCTGTTTCTATGCTGACCGAAGGCTGGGATGTTAAGAATGTATTCCAAATAGTGCCTATGGAAGAACGAGCTTTCGACTCTAAACTTTTAGTGGCACAGGTTTTAGGTAGAGGATTAAGAATTCCTGAACAGTATAAAACACCACAGCCCAAAGTAGTTGTATTCAATCACAAATCATGGAGCAACAAGATTAAGAAGCTTATCGAGGAAGTTCTTGAGATTGAGACTCGTGTTACAAGTAGAGTACTAAATGAAGGTGATAGAAATAAGTATCATTTTGATTTGGAGAACATTCAATATCAGGCTAAGACAGAGGAAATAGAAGTTTCTGCTGATGGAAAAACATTTGATTTTAGTAGGTTGAAAAAGGAAGGAATAGCCTTAGAATCTCAATCGTTAGACGTCGTTAAGAGCACAGAATATGAATCAGTTAAAGCTGGAGAACGGCCGAGAATTAAGGAATATGCTCTTAGAATAAAAACTTTATCTATAGATGAAGTGCTAGATAAACTGTTTGATGAATTTGAACAAAGGGATTGGGAAGGCAGAGTTCTTAAACTTGGCGAGGAAGAATACACTAAGGAGAAGTTGCCGCCAAGGAAAGAAATCTACAGTCTTATAAAAAAATCAATGGAACAGAGAGGTAATAATACAGACGATGTTACAGAAGCAAATGTAAGACGTATATTAACAGCGTTCACTCCAATACTTAGAAAGAGTAACAAGACAGTTATCACAAAAGGCGACTATGTTGATTCATATACTTTATATACAAAAGATATGGGAAATATTACGATTAGTATCGCCGCTCTAAGACATAACTCTACAGTTTTCTATTCACAAAATTGGGAAAATGAAAAGTCTGGTGACGAAAAAGATATTTTAAAAGAGATTATTGAGGATGAAACTTTACCAAGATCTGCAGTAAAAGAAATCAATCCTTATCTGTTTAAAACGCCATCAGATATAGTAATTACTTCATCAGAACCTGAAAGAAAGTTTGTCGAACAATTATGTCGTGAAGAAAATGCAGCCCTGATGGAATCATGGATCAAATCTAGGGATATGGGATTTTATGAGATTGATTATAGTTTTAGATATGGTATGCCGGATTCTAAAACACGTAAATATAAGCAAGGCAAATTTAACCCAGACTTTTTTATAAAAGTAATCAAGGATAATACTGTGTTCGTATTAGTGGTCGAGATTAAGGAAGATGGAGATGTATGTGAGGAAAATGTCGCCAAATACAAATATGCATTAAAGCATTTTGAAGAATTAAACAAAAAAGTTAAAGAACAAAGATACATTTTCCATTTCTTATCACCAGATGGCTATTCGGCGTTTTTCAAGCATTTGCAAGATGGAACATTATTGAAAGGACAAGGCAACTTCAGGTGTAATCTTGAAAATGAATTTGAAACAATTATAAAAACAGAAGAAGATTTAAAATGACGTCAAAACGACGTCATGAAAGATAAAGGGTGACGCCGAAATGACGTCGCTCTTTCTTTTTGACTGATTTTTAGGTCGCTGGGGTTATAGGGTGCTCCCTATTCTGGATGCCATAGGCAGACGGTTTGCGTAAAGTTAACCTGCAACTTTAGGCGTATCCTGTTATTCTTTTTTTCTTGTTTTTCATTATTTCTGTCCGGGGTCGTACATGCCCTATTTTTCAGGGCTTCAAGGTGGTACGGCACCGTAATTTCCCAAAATTCATTTTTACAATTTTATAAGGCCTGTTTTTTAAGACTGTACGGATGCGTACAACCCAGTATTTGTGCGGCTTTGAGCCTGTTACGAGTGCGTATTTTATGCCGTTTTAAAGCAGGGAGATTATACGGGTGCGTAGTACGGGAGCGTACAGATTTTTATAAGGATTGTTTCGGATTTGCTTTCAGTATGTCCCACATATAGGTAGAAAGCACGAAAGGAGGTTTTTGGATGGATTACGCAGTGCTTAAAAAAATAGCAGAGTACTCAGATGTTTATGAAGTGGCGGCTCTTGGGATTAGCTCTGTAGAAGAAATGAAAGCAGCCTTAAAAAAGAAAGGGGCTACTGGTGGAACATTTCAGAGAAGAACGGAGTACCTGACAGGACAGCCTGCATATATCTCAATAAACGGAGATGAGCTGTCATATGACTACCAGACTTTGGCAGAGGATCTTCAAACATTGACAGAAAATCTTATTCCAAAGGGCTATGGGCAGGATTCTGAACAGGAACTGGAAGAAGAGATTGAGATGCTGAAAAGGCAGATTGCTGATTTGACATCTGAGCTACAGGAGTACTCACAAAAGATAACGCAGCAGGAAGATTATATTAGCAAGCTTAAGGCAGAGCTCTCAAAGAGGGCTGGGGGATCCTTAAAGACAGAACTGGAAAGAAAAGTACTTGTGGCAAGCAGCATATCTGTGGGTCCAAAGGTGCATCCATCAGACGAATGTTTCCTTGTGGATCCTGACGAGTTATTGGATGTAGATGCTTGTGTTGCAAGGTATGGCGGAGAGCTCGATTCTTTCTATGAAGAGATACCGACAGATACCGAAGATGCAGGATTTGAGCCGGGACATGAGCTGACAGAGAAAAATCATGCACTTCGAACAATGAAGACTGTGGGAACAAAGAGGTTCTTTTCAAAGAGAGTCAGGGATAATGCTGAGATCAAGAAGGTGGAATCAAGAGTAGGGCAGTTATTCCCGGCGCATGGGGATGGTAAGAGTGAGCGTCAGAAAGAGAGGGATAAGATTCTTCGTAACAGATTCATTTCCTTAAATAACATTATCAAGTCAGACAGGCTTACCAATCAGGAAAAGCTCATGATGTATGCCATGAACTCTGAGTATCATAACACGCATATTGAGAGGCTTTTGACATATGCCGGGGCTCATTGTATCAATGCAGATTTCCTCATTTATATATTGGAAGATCCGGATACCTGCTCAACATATGAAAATACAGTGGCATTCTTAAGCCAGTTCGCAGATGCAAGTGAGTATAGGATGAAGCTCAATCTGGCTCGTGAACTTATCGAGGGAAAGTGGTATATTACAGCAGACTATAACGGACGAAAGACAAAGTTTCAGCTTGTACCCATTGATGAGATCAATGAACTCCGTAAAGCAGTAGGTCTTCCTATAAGTAAGTATTCTTATAAGGAAGAAGAGGAAGATGATCCTTTCCCTGACGATGTAGAAGAGGAAGTACCTAAGAAGCCGGATTTTGTTGAAGATATTGCTCCCGGTTCTTATGGCGATATTGATATTCCCGATGATGGATTTGAGATGCCGCCAATGGACAATGAGGAATTACCTTTTTAAGGGAGGGATATGATGAGGCTTTTTATGAGTTTGACGGAAGAGGAAGTAAAACAGTTTGATAAAGCATGTGACAAAGCAGGCATGACAAGATCCCAGTATCTTAAGTGCCTGCTTAATGGCAGGCGTGATATCAGACCACCAGTATTACAGTACAGAGAAATGATACATGCACTTGAAAGCATAGAAAGAGATCTAAAGGTTATTGCAATGAAAGATGATCTTTCTGATACAGACAGGCTTCTTATCATGCAAAAACTTTCGGATTTAAAAGAGATGTTTTCAGGGAGATTTCATAAGGAGGTTTCGGATGGAAATAGAGGATAAAGAATATACGATGGATGATGTCGTTGAGCTTGTAAATGCTCAGGAGAAAGACTTCATTATTAATATCAAGCTGGAGGTGGATGATGGCGACAGTGAAGGAAGTGTATAAGAACCAGCTTGATATGGCATCAGTAAGGCTGGTTAAAGATAAACCTCTTATGAGTAAAACACCGATTCGTTCCCCGGAGGATGCGGTTAAAGCATTGGGAGAGTATCTGTGTCAGATGGATAGAGAGGTTATCTGCGTAATTAACCTTAGAACGGACGGGATTCCTATTAACTGTAGTGTTTGTAGCATGGGTGCAATAGATCAGGCAATAGCTCACCCAAGGGAGATCATGAAAACAGCGATTCTCTCAAACGCGGTAAATATTGTAATGATGCATAACCATCCAAGTTCTAATCTTAATCCAAGTAAGGAAGATACAATGCTCACAGACAGGATGGTCACAGTTTGTGAGATCTTAGGGATTCCACTTGTAGATCATATTATTGTTGGAGGCGATAATAGTGAATATTTCAGCTTTAGAGAGAAGGGTATCCTTCCCATGAAAGCGATAAAACTTGAAAGTGATTATAACAAACTGGATATGAACACACCGAGTGTTGCAGAAGAGCATGTGACCATGAGGCCAAGACGGCATAGGTGATATTTTCCCTGGCAGAGATGTCAGGGATTTTTTTATTTATGTTTCGGATTAGGGCTATGCATGTCCCACTAACCTTATGAGAACAATCAAAGGCGCTTAAGAAGGGAGGTATTTAATGTACAAGTTTGAAAAGAAGATCAAAGCGGCAGAAGAAAATGGAATCAGGTTCTCAGAAGGGCAAAAAACATACATAAGATGTGCTCGCATCAACGGGATAGATTTGCTTGATCATCTTTATGACAGGTATTCAAGAGATTACTTAAGTCACCCACATGATGAAAAGAGCAGTGAGTATCTTGCGGTTATCAGCGTGATCCTATCTGTCTCTGAATACTTTGATGAAAACCTATGCGAGCTTGTTGACCAAATGATTGAGCAAAACAAGATTTATCCGGTAAGGAAGTGATCATATGGCAGAAAGACAAACTCGTGAAGAGAAGATGAGCACCATCCAAAAGAAGTTAGAGGATGGTGTCAGGGCAATCTTTACTTCTGAAAAGTATCAGGAATATATCTCGGCAATGTCAAAGTTTCCGAGGTATTCCATCAACAACTGCATACTTATTGCAAGTCAGCTACCGGAGGCAAGTCTCGTTTGCGGTTTCAGAAAATGGCAGACCGAATTTAACAGGACAGTCAATAAAGGGGAGCACGGGATTATGATCTTGGCTCCCATCAAAGGTAAGACTGAGGTTGTAGAAGAGGTCTTCGATGAGAATAACAAGGCTGTTGTCGATGAGAACGGGAACCAAAAGACAGAGAAGGTAACAAGAGAGTATCAGACCTTCAGGCCGGTGTATGTTTTCGACGTTTCACAGACAAGCGGAGATCCGTTGCCTACTCTTGCATCGGAACTAAATGAAACAGTTGATTCTTTTGAGGAAATGAAAAGTGTTCTTATAAGTATCAGCCCGGTTCCGGTGTCATTTGAAACAATAAACGGCGGTGCCAACGGATATTATTCTCCGACTGCAGGAAAGATTGTGATTGATGAACGTCTGCCGCAGCTTCAGATGCTAAAGACGATGGTTCATGAGATTGCGCATGCAACCCTTGGACACGGTAGTAAAGAGGATAAGTGGGACAGGCAGACCAAAGAGGTTCAGGCGGAATCGGTAGCGTATTGGGTAACGCAGATGATAGGGCTCGATACATCTGACTATTCCTTTGGGTATATATCCGGTTGGAGTAAGGATAAGGAAGTCTCCGAACTTAAGGAAAGCCTGGATGTGATCAAACAGACAGCGGATAAGCTCTCTTCTTCCATAGAGGAAAAGATTAAGGAGATGAGAAAAGAAAGGGAATCTCTTCCTATGGTATCAGAGGAAAAAGAGCCGTATATACCGACACCACACAAAAAAAGATAAAAATATTTGTTTTGCATTTCGGATTAGGAAGATACATGTCCCACAAATAGGATGAAAGGAAAAAATCCAGCACACAAAGATAAGGAGGTAGCGATATGGATTATTCTTTTGGAAATGCTCATGTGGAGGTAGAAAAGAACTTCACAAAAAACGAGCAGGTAAAGGCGACTGTAAAGGCAGTTGCAGAAAAAATCAAGGAGAAGGAGGAAAAGGACAATGCTTGATTTCGAGTCATTTCAGCAGTATGTGAAGGACAACATCAAAGATTTTCTGCCTTCCGAGTTTGCGGATGCAGAGGTAAACTTGCAGACCGTAAACAAGAATAACGGAAAGCAGCTCCACGGCATCACGATCCGCACAGGCGAAAACCCTGTATGCCCTAATATCTATCTGGATCAGTTCTATGAGAACTATAAGGAACAGGGCATGGATATTGATGTAGTCATGGAAAGGGTAGCGCAGCTTGAGCTTGAGCACATGAATCCTTCCGAAGACTTTAGCAGCATTGCTGAGAAGTTTAAGGATGTAGAGTTTATTAAGTCTCATGTTGTAGTTGCAATCGTAAATGCCGAGAAAAACGCCGAGATGCTCCAGAACACACCTCATAAGCTGACAGAGGATCTGGCCATCATTTATAAGGTATATCTTGGTGGCGGCTCAGATGGTATCGGAACTATTACCATCAAGGATGAACATATGAAGCAGTGGGATATTTCGCTGGATGAACTCCATGCATGTGCAATGGAGAACAGTAAAACTATCATGCCTGCAAAGGTTCAGGACATGGGAAGTGTGCTTGCCGAGATGATGGGTGGTATGCCGGAAGACATGATGCCTATGGTTGCGGAAGATAAGATGATGTATGTCATCAGTAACGAGCAGAAGGTAAACGGTGCTGCAAGTATTATCTACTCAGATGCACTTGAAAAGCTTTCTGAAAAGCTTGGTACAGATTTGTACATCTTACCTTCATCGATCCATGAGACAATCGCCATTTCTGCAAACTTCGGTACACCCGAGGAACTTGCACAGATGGTAAGAGAAGTAAACGCGACTCAGGTTTCTCAGGAAGAGCAGCTTTCTGATCACGTTTATAAGTACGATGCTAAGACAAAGACCCTGTCTTTAGCAGACGTAGAGGGCTTAAGCCAGGATATCTCAAAGGTTTCTGAAGACAAGCAGACCTATGATGCAGTAAACACAGAGGTTTCGAGACCTCGCCACCACAGATAAGGAGTAAGGGTATGGAGATTACAGATATCAGAATGAACCTGCTTGATAATGCAGGCGGTGTAAAAGCCATCGGAAGCTTTTCGCTTGATAATGCATTTGCTGTCCGTGGTATGAGAGTCATGGAGGATAAGAAGGGCAGAAATTTTGTTGCCTTTCCCTCCAGAGAACGTGCAAACGGTGAGTATGAAGACATTGCTTTCCCTCTTAGCAAAGAGTTCTATCATGAGATCACCGATGCCATTATGAAAGAGTTTCATCGTAAGCAGGAGGAAGTTGCCCAGGAGGCTCAGGACAAAAGCCACAATCAGGATGAGTCCAAAGGTCAGGAGCAGACTCAGGCGGAAGATGCAGCTAAGCCCCATAAGGGACGTGGACGATAAGGAGGATCCTTGTTATGCAGATTTCCGAAGTGAGGCTTAAAAAGAGGGATGGTGATGATAAGTTCCTTGCCAGTGGTTCCATCACCTTTGAAGGGATGTTTGTTGTATCCGGTATCAAGGTTATGAGAGCAAAAAGCGGAGACCTTTTTGTGGCATATCCTTCATGGAAGAACTCAGATGGGGAGTACAAGGATGTATGTTTTCCTATGACAAAGGCTCTTCGAGAGGATATCAACATGCAGGTGCTTTCCAAGTACGAGGAACTTTAAGATGTAAGCGGGGCTGCCATAATAGGTAGCCCTGTTTTTTTGGAGGTATTTATGGCAAAAGGTATTGTTGCAAAAATCTGGAATATAAAGGATGGCTCAAAGGGAAGAGGCGCCGGAGCACAGATTTCAGATTCCATTGACTACATAACAAATAGCGAAAAATGTGATGAAACTTTGGGAGGAAGCCAGGCTCAGATAGGAAGGGAGCTTACCTATGTCACAAATGATGTAAAGACATTGGAGGGGCTTTATGTCGGATGCCGCAATATCTCAGACATCAAGAATGCTACGAATGAAATGATGCAGGTAAAGGAGTTTCATGGAAAGCTTGGAGGCCGGGTAGCACTACACGGCATTATATCTCTTGACGCAGCAGAGTCGGATAAGAAGAATGCTGGGAAACTTATGATGCTTCTAAATGACCTTTTAGAGGAGATATTTCCAAATAATCAGGCGGTATATGCAGTGCATACCAATACAGAAAACCTTCATATCCATTTCATTTTAAATACTGTTGGGCTTGGTGGTAAGAAGATTCATATGGATAAGTCTTTTATGAGTAAGGTGTTTGATCCGGCTCTTAACAGGCTTGCTGCGAAGTATGGTTTTACGCCAAATGAAGCTTGGGTAAAGGAAAAGCAGGAGGATAAGGTTTCTTTTGGAGAGAGGATAGTTAAGCTTAGGCAATCTGTTGATGAAGCGATAGAGCGGTCTGAGGATTTCGAGGAGTTTTTAAAAGACTTAAAAAAACAGGGAATCGTGGTTAATTGTGGAAAATATCTAAGTCTTAAGGCAGAGGGGATGACAAGAGGTATTAGAAGCTATCGGCTTGGCTCCTTGTATACGGTTGAGGCAATCAGAGACAGAATCCTTAATAAGCGAGAGGAATTGATACGAAGCGAAGTCGGAGAGCATGTAGGAAGAAAGAAGGATCCTGCATCAGTCTTTGTAAAGACATCTCCGCTAAAGAAGTTTAAGGATATGTCAGAGGATGAAAAAAAGGAATGCATTAGGGCTTTAAAACTTGGCAGGAATCCTTGGAGAGAAAGGCAGGAGTCAAACTGGCAGCTTCAAAGGCTTTCTGATGAGTTTAGGCGCACGGCGGGTGTATATGAGCTTATAAGGGTATATGCGCCAAATACCGGTAATGCTCAGGATGCCTTGGATAATATTGTAGCCCGTCAGAAGGAAATAGCAGCAGAAAAGAAGGCTGTCAGGGAGAACCTAAAGACCTATCAGCCAATCATAAGACTCTACAAGGAGATAAAAAAGTATGCAAGAAAAGCGTACCTATATGAGTTTGCTGCCTGCGATGAGTATTTATCTTCCTACATGGAATATAAAAAGCTCTGTGAAAGATTAGAGAACGGATATGGAAAGAGCATTCTTGAAGTATCTGCCTATATTGAAGATCAGGAGAATCAGATACTGTATGCCACGGCACAGTCAAAGGAGCTTTCTGATGAATATAAAACTATTTTGAGATTCAAGGAAAATGAGCTCAAACAGGGTATTTCAGAGTATACATCTCTTTATGATGCAATAGGCTTTTCCAAAGCAAGAACAAGAGCCATGCAGATGGGTGTATTTGAAAGCAGTATAAGGTTCATAGCTGCGGATGGAGCTGATGGGGCATACATAAGAGTTGTTATCACACCAGACATTATTGAAGGGAAACGTACTGAAAAGGCTATTGTTACCGTATTTGATAAATCAGGGAAACAGTTATCTGAGATTTCTTCAAAGGACATGTCTATAAAAGACTTTAACCGGAGCATATCAGAACTAAAGGCAGAGTACGGATTATATAAATGCCATTCATTTGATAAGAGGGAGGATGCAGAGAGTTTTGTAGAAAAGCAGCAGGAAGAAAAAGCGAAAAAAGTAAGACGCCAGGTTTCGGATTAGACCAAGGTGTGTCCCACATAAAGGGTAGAAAGGAGGATTTTATGAGCGAGCTTAGGTATGAACCTAAATCGAAGGCTCCGCTCAAACTTGAATCTGATTTCTACCCTGTTTTTTCGCTCTTTTCTGATAGGGAATTGAATGCGAAGTTTATGCAGCTAAAGGCAAATATCTGTGATCTTAACCCTGCGCTTGTAACAAAGTGCATTACGGGAACGGAGCAGGATTTCATAATGCTCATGGACAGAGCAAAGGACTTTATTAGGGAGCGCCTCAGGGGGATTTCCGAGGAAGAGGAAAGGAAGCTCTTAGAAATGTTCCGGCAGTGTGTGTTTGGGTATTATGTCCTAACTCCGCTTGTAGAAGCAAAGGAAGTATCTGATATCAAGGTACTTGATTATGACCATATCGTAGTAAAGGCAAATGGAAGAAGATATGTGGCAAAGTGCCAGTTCTTTGACCAGACAGATTATAAAGATTGGTTTTCAAGGATCCTTCGTATTCACAGACTTGGAAAGAGTGAGGAATATGCTCTTTCACACTGCACGGACAGAAAAGGGGTAAAGGATTTCTATCTTCGTATTGATGTACAGCTATCCTGTATCACTTCCACAGAGAAGAACAATATTCATATCCGAAAGATGCCAAAGACAAAGCTTTCCTGGGAGTACCTGATTGAGAACGGAATGCTTGATGAAGAAATGATTGCGTATTTGAAGGACAGAATATGTGCAGGCTACGGATTTTTGATATCAGGCAGAGGCGGATCCGGTAAATCCACACTCCTTAACAACATGATTGACTGCATCCCATTTGGGGAGTCAGTGCTTGTATCGCAGGAGTCGGATGAGCTGTATTCCAATGTACATCCTCAGATTCAGTTTGAGCATACGATGACGGTTCGGAAAAAAGACACAGTAACAGATTTTTCATTGGAAGACGAGCTTCGGCTTGGTCTATTACAGGACATTGATAATTTCATCATCGGAGAGATCAAAGGCGGTGAGGCATTATATGTATTCACCACAGCCATGAGCACAGGCGCAAGATTTTTTGGAACGATTCATGCCAATGATGCGGCAAGTAGTGTGATAAGGCTGGCTCAGTGTGCAAGGTATATTTCGGATTATCCTATGGAGACGCTTTGTGAGATGCTTACCTGCACGCCCTTTGTGCTTATCCATATGAGCCACTTTTCGATAGATGAAATCCTTGAAGTAAGCGGCTTTGATGAAAAAACAAAGAGACTACAGTTTAACGAGATCTTCAGGAAGGAGGACGCATGACATACTTTTCACTTGCACTTGCAACTATTCCCGTTCTCGTATTCCTGGCAGCCCAGGATTTGAAGGAACGGATGATTTACAGTTTTCCGGTGCTTTTTTTAGCAGGAGCATGGGCAGCTCATTCAGTAATTCTCTATAAGGATAACCCCATATTTGTGATAACGGCGTGGAGTGCGACTATTGCGCTATTTACGGCCTACAAAATCAGTGGCATGTGGGGAGATGGAGACAGTGATATGTGGCTCCTTTTTACGGGCGTCATTTTAAGCACCTTTGAACTTAAGAACATGCTGCAGTTTGGCTTTGTTGTCTGCATATTACTTGTGGGTGTTCAGGGGATTGCTCTTATAGCGGGGCTTATAGAGGCAGCTATCAAAAAGAGAAAGCTTGACAGGCACTCTGATATAGCGGTTGCTCCAGGGTTCGCAATGGTTCTTATTATGGTCATTCTTTATGGAATCAGTAGGGAGGTGAGCATTTTATGAATGATGAGATAGAAATCATAAAAAAGCAGCTTCCTGATATGGCTGGGATTCTAAATGCTATCCCCGGCGAAAGATTTGAGATTAAAGGAGCCCAGACACTTCTTATTGTTCAGAGGCGTATGGAAGATACAGAGCTTCAAAGGGAGCTGTCCGTGTATACGCACTTATTTTCAAAGGAGGGTTCGCCGGGCGTAACTGAACTTTCAAACGCAGCAGTTTCTTTTGTAAAGATCAAGACCCTATGTGAAGCAGGAAAGACTGATTTTGATCAGGTATCAATAAGAGAGCTTATAAAGGAATTTCATGCTCAGAAGACCAAGGTTGTAAACATCATCCATTTGTCAAAAGTAAATGCCCTTACAGCAGAGGATTATCAGAAAGAGGTGATCCAAAAGACGCTTGATAAGTCAGAGAAGTATCTGAAAGCTTTTGAGGATGAGATAAAACGGGCAGAAAAGAAGATCGAAAAAGAGCCTGAGAGTCTGATAAAGGCAAAAGAAGAGGTTATTCCTTCTGTGGAAGAAGAGGCAAAACCTCTTAAGCCAAAGAGACATGTTTTTTCAGAAATAGTCGAGAAGTTTGCAGGATTTTTTGAAAATATCCGGCATAAAAGGGAAGTCAAATCCTTCTTAAAAGAGGAAGAGGGAAAAATGTCAGATTCAAGATGTGAAGAGATCCCTTTTTATGATGGAGCTCTTAAGTATACAGAGAGCCATGTATGTAAGGATATCCCGGAGTTTTCAATATTTCTTCGTAAGGGAAATGTTTATTTCGGATATACGAGGAATGCTACAGCAGGGGTGTATGACAACAGGGATCAGAGCCTTTTAGAACTTATGAATGTAAGTAAGGACTTTATCCAGTTTCTAACAACAGACCTTCTTTCCGGGGAATATATCCTAAAGCCATTTGAAGACAGTGAGAAAAAGGCGATGCAGCTCTATTTCAACTATATCTGCGTGTGCTTTGAAAAGCATATAGGTAAGAATCTTTCTGTACAGGAGTATCTGCATTTCAAAGATTACTATAACCGGCTGGTGCTTATGATGTTTGACCTTGAAGAGAAGGAAAGAAGCGATTACTACAGAGCTCTTGCCATTGCTGACAGCTATGTCGGTTACATGAAAGGCTATGACCTTACTGTATCAGATGAAAAGGAAGACATTATAAGAAACATAATAGCAGGGAAAAGCCTTAACTATGTCGGAGATTTGAAGTTGATTCTTGAAAATCATGTTGTATGTGATGAGGCAAGAGAGAAGCTTTTGGAGCTTTCAGAAAGCATTCGATACTTTCATGGCATGGTTGAGACAGTTGAAGTAGAGACTTCTATTCCAGAGAATCCCGTTGATTTTAAGGGAGCAAAGATAGTGGTTGAAGTCTTGGATGAAGCTGGAAGACTTTCCGATGAAGCCTTGTTTTCATCGGACAATCTTGAAATTGCAGTCACTGATTACCTCGGAAAAGATGTGCCACTTAAGAGAATTGGCATTGAAAAGGAAGGGGTAAGAACCTATTTCTTTACAGGAAAGACAGGAGCCATGTCAATTTCGGCTATTACAAGCGATGTAAGGAATGCCTGGATAGAGGAAGAAAGAACTTATTTTGAAGCAATAGAACAGAAACTAAATCAAACAATGATACGAATTGGAGGATATGCGATATGAAGATAGATTCCGGAATTATAAAAATGCTTATTGTAGTGTTTGCAATCACGATTATAGCAGCACTGATCTTAAGACATGTGATGGAAAAGAAGGGACTTTATGATTCTTCCCCAAAGGTAGAAACAGCAGTAGAAGAAACTTCTGGGAAAATGGTGGATGATGAGGAAACCAAGGAAGCTGATAATGAAAGCAAGGTAGTAAGCGCAGGTAATGGCTATGAGAAGATTTCAGCAGATAAGGCAGTCGGTGAAAACACTTGTGTTCAGGTTGAAAAAATCTTAACGGAGGTTGCAGACGATGGGAAAGGAAACCAGGAGCTTAAATATACCACCTACTATATGTCAGATGTAAATCTCTCGGCTCTTTCCGACTCAACGGCAGATTATACGCAGTGCATTACAGAAGACGGGTTTGATGATTCTAAGATAGAAAAGGTTAGTTTTGCAGATGCCTTTGGTTTTAGCTATCAAGGATGTACTGATATGGCAGAGTTTTTTGAACTTGCAAGGAAATCATCGGGCTTTGACTATGACATGACAGATGCTTCCTATGACGAAGAAAAGTATGAGCTCATGAAAGAGGAAAGTTATGAATTTAATGGAGATTGCAGCATTCTCTATTCCATGCTTGGTGATATGGATTATGACAGATTGATTCAATCCACATGCTATTACAGCCTATCTGAGCTGGAGGATGGCACCAAGTACCCTACGATGTTTACTGCTATTGTGCAGTATATAAAAGGGGACATTACTTACACAAAGACCGCTTATCTTGGATTCTCATACTACAAAGAAGGTGAGTCTGGAGGGTGCGGATGTTGTTCCGGCTCAGAATGTGAAACTTCTTGTGAAGATTGTAGTGATAACGCCGGATGTTGCAGTGAAAGTGATGGAACATGTCCTTCCTGCGGTGGAGTAGGTGGATGCACAGAGGACTGCACGGGAGATTGCTGTAAGTAAGGGAGGAGCTTATGAAGATTATAAGGAAAGTGATAGCTGCCTTAAGTGTATGCCTGATGTTTATAGGAATTCCAGCCATTCCTGTATATGCAGGAAGCTGTCATAACGCTGATTGTGGATGCAGGGATTATGGTATCAATAGCTGCTATGTCGGCATGACCTGCTGGTATAACGATGGAGATGGATGTTCCGGTCACAGTTGGTATCTGTATGAATCAACATCGGCTACGTGTACGTCAGGTGGAAGAGTAGTTTATAAATGCTCTATCTGCCCGGGAGAGAGAATCTTTACAACGCCGCCACTTGGACATGACTGGGGACCTTGGACATGTGTTAATTCAAGGCAGCATATGAGAACATGTAGAAGATGTGGTCTTACCCAGTATGAGAATCACTCGATGTCGAGCTGGCATTCTCATGGGGATGGAAATTATAGCAGGAACTGCCCGATTTGTGGTTATTCACAGTCGAAGGGATTGTTCTTGTCAGTATCTACAACCGACTGGACTGCAGGAAATGTAACTGTAAATGTAAGCGGCTATGATGAAGGAGAAGGAAATTCAAGTATCACGCTGTACAGGGTAAATTGCATTACCGGAGCAACAACTACCGTGGGTAGTTACGGTCATGGCGGTGCTCATGGATGGACGAATGATAGTTTCACACAGACAGATGAAGGAATTTACTACTTCTATGCTATATCTACGGATACACAGGGGCATTCCATTCAGTCAAGCACAGGCAGAGTTCATCTTGATCACTCTAATCCTGTGATTATAGGTACTGAGAATACGGAAACAGATTGGACGAACATTGCGCCTGTGATATCTGTAAGGTCAACCGACTATTTGTATGGAACCAGTACAGTAGGATCAGGAGTAAGGAGTCTTACGATTTATGATGATACCGGGCATGCAGTCAGAAGTGGTGGAAGTTCTACAGCTTATACACTTGAAGAAAAGTGTGAAGGCGAGCATATCTGGAAGATAGAGGCTGTTGATAATGTGGGGCATGTGACAGATGTTTATGTTACGACAAGATATGACATCACGCCTCCGGGGATTGACGGAACGGAGATTACCTTTGTGACAAAGGAAGGAAAAGTTATTTCCGGTTACTGCCAGGATAATATCATTGATCAGCACATAGATGATGAGATTGTAAGAAGTGAACATGGCGCAAACATGAGCAGCGGTATAAAGAGCGTCATCCTGTATAAGGTCACGGGCACGGATGAAGAAGTAATCTATTCCGACACGACTTATCATAGATTTGACTACCCTGACACACATTCATATTTTGATGTGTACTATGACATCAATCTTACGGATGATATGGTGGATTATTATATTCTGATCACAGAGGATTTTGCAGGGAACAGGACAAAGAAAAAGCTGACAAGTCAAAGGACTCTGCTTACACTCTTTCATACCTCAATAGATAGAGGAGCATATTAAAGACAAGGCTTCGGGAGAAATCCCGGAGCTTTTATGCTGTAAGACCGTAAATATCAATGAGCTTCCAGAAATAGGAGCCGCTTCTTTTTTCTTCTTCCACACTGACATTATGGCGGTTTCTCATCTGGTATTCATCATGTCCCACAATATAAAGAACAACATCATAAAGAGAGCCGATGCAAGTCTGATAGTGATAAGGGTCGCTTAGCTCATGTTTGTGCATGATAGTATAGCAGTCTTTTTCATATATAAGATTCCAGCAATGGCCTGTATTATTTGACATAACTTCTATGTTTTTTCCGGTACGGTTTAGGATTGTAAAGTATTCTTTTTCAGGGAAATAGACTATCTTTCCACGGAATTTGTTGGTTGGACTAAATGGGGCAAAGCCAGTAAGCTCCATTGATTTTAAGTCATCAAAAGTAAACATTATGATTCCTTTCGTAGATGTGTTTTGATTTACAGTTGTTAGTTGGAAGAAGTAGTCATTACGAGCGTAATAACTGCGCCAGGAACTGACGCAATGAAAAATATATCAAACAGCATCTTGGATGTAAAGATGAAAAGATAAAAAAATAGGTTTGTTTTGGAAATTAATTGCAGGATATAAGAGGCATGAAGTAAAATTATTGCTAGAGCAGAAAGAAAAAGCGACGTTTGTAGGACAGGCGCAACGAATGGGAGGATAACTATGGATGCTAGAGAGTATTTGGAAATATTGCATGTTGCGGAAAGGCTAAAAGATACCCCAAGACATTGCACAACAACAAAACGCAGGACAGAAAGCGTAGCTGAACATAGTTGGCGTATTTCGCTTATGGCTTTTTTGTTAAGACACGAATTTAAAGATATAGATATAGATAAGGTAGTTGATATGTGCCTTATACATGATCTTGGCGAGTGCTTTACAGGCGATATTCCAACTTTTGTTAAGACTGACTCTGATAGAGAAGTTGAAGATTCATTATTAAATCAGTGGGTAAAAACGCTTCCTGCAGAATTATCTGAAGACATAGCGGCACTTTATAAAGAAATGGATGCACAAGAAACTAAGGAAGCTAAGCTTTATAAATCACTAGATAAACTAGAAGCCTTGATTCAGCATAATGAATCGCCACTTGATACTTGGTCTGAAAATGAGTTTGAACTCAACAAGACCTACGCATTCGATACAGTAGCGTTTTCCTCTTGGCTTACAGAATTGAGAGAGGTAATTTTAGAAGACACTATGAAAAAGATAGAATCGGGGAGTTAAACAACTTCAAGTTTGATGAGCTATTGATAAGAGAATAAAGCTGAATATAATTTGAGGAAACAAACCTC